>NZ_JAZHCT010000023.1:0-117465 GCF_036541265.1 Paenibacillus sp. IITD108
AAACTCTCCAAAAAAGTTTGAAAGCTCATTTCGTTGCTAGCATCATTAGGAAAACGGGGTTTTCCTAATGATGTGTATTGCTTATCTATTCATCCGAGGACGAATAGGGCATTTCACTCGTTGTTCAGTTTTCAAAGAACAAATTCTTTTTTCATTCCCTAGGCTATTTCGTAACAGCCAGGAATTAGAATATATCATATTAAGTCGAATCTTGTCAACAATTATTTTTAATATTATTTTTAATTACGAATTTATTTGTGCTCCAAAACGTAATTTTTAATATTTATTTAAATTAGCTGACAAAATAAGACTATACACGAATATTTTCTGTTTGTAAACAACTTTTTTAAAAAAATATAAAAATCATTTGTTTTATGAAAGGCAGGCTGTGCTGTTTATGGAAAGCGATAACGAATGGGATATTTTAAAAACTGAATTGCCGCGATGGATTGACGCTGCTATACCCTTCACCCTGCAAGGCAAGGTCGCTTCATATATACCTGAGCTGAGCAAAGCTTCTCCCAATGCCCTTGGCATTGATATTGTAAATACTGAGGGAGAGCGTATAAGCGCAGGTGATGCGTCACAGCCGTTCACTCTTCAAAGTATTTCTAAAGTCTTCACATTACTGTTAGCTCTAATGGATCACGGAGAAAATAAAGTGTTTGAAAAAGTCGGCATGGAGCCGACCGGCGATAAATTTGATTCTATGCTCAAGCTTGAGCTTGAGCTTGTGCAGCCTGGCATTCCCTTTAATCCGCTTATTAATGCTGGCGCGATCGTCGTCTCTTCTATGGTTAAAGGAAGTACCCAGGAAGAAAAATCAGCACGGATTCTGCAATTTATCCGCACCTTAGCCGCGAATCCCGATTTGAACTATGACATGCCAGTCTACCGTTCTGAAGCAGAATCAGCCGATTTGAACAGGGCGATCGCATACATCCTAAAAGACTATCGTGTAATAACCGGTAATGTTGATGAAATATTGGATATATACTTTAGACAATGCTCCATTCTTGTCACCTGTACTGAGCTTGCACGCATGGCGCTTGTGCTTGCCTGCAACGGATTTGATCCTATTCTAAAAAAGCAGCTCGTCCCCAAACGTTATGTGCAAATCGCAAAAACGTTCATGATTACTTGCGGCATGTATGATGCTTCTGGCGAATTCGCCATTCAAGTCGGATTACCGGCAAAAAGCGGCGTTTCCGGCGGTGTCTTGTCTCTGCTCCCAAATCGCTATGGCATAGGTGTATTAGGGCCTTCATTAAATGCAAAGGGCAACAGCATCGCTGGTGTACATTTGCTTAAAATGATTTCAAAGGAACGAAATTGGAGTATATTTTAACTATTAACAATAGCTGTCAGCAATGTCATGCCGGATAAATAAACTTAGCATTATAAATTAAAAGAGATATCGTTCAACTGCCTACCTCATTAGGCAGCTGAACGATATCTCCAGCTTTAATTATTGCTGGCTATGCATTGCAATGCCAGCTTAGCTGCGCCAAAGCAGCCCGCATCATTGCTAAGCTTGGCAGGCAGAACGGAAAGCTCCGTACCGTTATTCCTCAGCTTGTCAATATGCTGCTCCAGCCTGTACCACCAATTCTCGCTCGAATCAATAACTCCTCCGCCTACAATAAAGGCATCCGGATCAATCCCGAGCTGCAGGTTGCCAAGAAAAATAGCAAGCTGCTCCACATAGCGGTCCATTACTTCATTAGCAGCAGAGTTGCCCTCATACACGTCCTGCATAAACTCAAGGCCGTCTTTGTAAGCTTTCCCTACACGCTCGGAAGCTATTCTTGTCAGGCTATTGCCAGATAAATACTGCTCGACACAGCCTATGCGCCCGCAATTGCAAGGCGTTCCGCCCGGAACCAGTACGACATGTCCCCATTCTCCGCCATTCCAATTTTTCCCGCGGACAAGCTTCCCGTCGATTAGATTCGCTCCTCCAACACCTGTTCCAAGAGTAATCATAATAATATTATCGAACCCTTGGCCAGCGCCAAGCCAAGCTTCGCCAAGCAAAGCAGTGTTCGCATCATTATCTACTACTACAGGCAGCTGATACTGCTTGCTTAATATATCTGCCAAGGGCGTTCCCTGCCAGCCGGGCAAATTGTCCGTGGCAAACACAACCTCGCCCGTATGGACATTAATTCTTCCGGCGGATCCGATACCGATAGCCTGAACAGCTTGAAACTCATTGCGGAGCTGTACAATAGCCTGATTGACTGTTTCCAGAATAGCTGTTTGGCCGCGGGAAGCATCCGTCGGGAGCTTGCAGCTTGCCAATAGTGAGCCGGATTCATCTGTAACAATCCCTTTAATCGATGTACCGCCTATATCTATTCCGATTACTTGCATTATATTCTCCTCTTTATACATGCAATCAATAGGTTTTATTAATGACCGCTCTTGCTGTCTTCTCTCTCATTTCATTAGAACGCGCGTGGTCTTTGCGCGCCAAGCCTTCGCATATAAGATCAATAAGAAACATTTGCGAAACTTTAGCGCCGATAGAGCCGCCTTCTAAAGGAGATTCTTTACCCGCTGTCAACAGAACAATATCAGCTACCGAAGTAATCGGCGATTTGGCATAGTTGGTCATAGCAATTACGGTCGCCCCGCTTTGCTTTGCTTTGGTAAGCACATCTATCGTATCCAGCGTGCTTCCGCTTAAGCTGATCCCGAACGCTACGTCGCCTTTCCTCATTTGTACGGCCAGCATGGCTTGAAAATGCGTATCTGTCATCGCTTCTGCGCGATGTCCGATGCGCAGCAAACGAGATTTTGCATCCAATGCTATGATACCCGATGAGCCCACGCCAAAAAATTGCACCTGATCTGCAGCATCAATCGCATCAATCGCCTGATCCAAAACAGCACGATTCAAAAGGCTCATGCTATTGTTCAATATATCAATCGTCTCATTAAGCACGATTTGGGTAAAGTCGTCTGTCGAAGGTTGATGCTCTTCATTTTTTCTTGTACTTTGATCCTGCGCCAAAGCCAGCTTGAAATCCTGGTAGCCTTTAAATCCAATTGTCCGGCAGAAACGCATAACTGTAGTCTCGCCTACACCGGCAAGCTCAGCAAATTCAGTAACAGATAGGAAAATAATGTCTTCCGTTCTCTCCAGCAAGCAATCTGCTACTTTTTTTTCTGATTTTGTAAATGATGGATAATAAGTGCTAACCCGTAATTTCATCTCCATCGAACCGAGTTCTCCTCCTATTTGCTATAGCGGTAAATTCTTGTGTAATCAATTGGGGTCTAGTAATTGCGCCTCCAACTACGACACAATGTGCGCCAGCCTCAAACATTTTGTCCACTTGACTTGGCATTTTAATTCTACCCTCAGCAATAACAGGGATGGAAAGTTCATGAACCGCTTTTTCTACCAAATCAAAATCTGGTCCTGACTGCTGCGGAGAATAAGGCGTATATCCCGACAAAGTCGTTGAGACGCAATCGACGCCAAGCTTTTCAGCATAAATTGCTTCCTCTAATGTAGACACATCGGCCATAATATACACATTATTATTCTTCATATAGCTTACCATACTTTCTAATGTACAGTCCTCAGGTCTTTTTCGATTTGTTGCATCAAAAGCAATCATATCCACTCCAGCAGCTAGCAGTTCATCTACTTCTTTGTAGGTAGGAGTAATGTAGACGTCCGACCCTTCATAATCTCGCTTTACGATCCCGATCACAGGAAGCGGAACTGCCTTTTTTATCGCTATAATGTCTTCCTTGGAGTTAGCTCTAATCGCAATAGCTCCACCTTGCTTTGCAGCAACCGCCATTCGAGCCATAATTTCAGAACCATGAAGCGGTTCATCCGGTAACGCTTGACAAGATACTACAATTCCATCTTTTAATCGATCAGTAAGTTTCATTATAACTTCCACCTTAATCAAATCTTTAATTATTATTACACCTACTGTTACCGATCCGGAATTTGGCTCTGAACACGTACAGATAACCCTACTTCAAACATTCGGTTCCAAGGCATATATACATCTTGAATATGAATGACATGCCGCTCATCGTTAATGTTCGTTATCACAAATTGTAATAATTCATCCTTAACAATAGACGAAATGCTGCCTCTCTCACCATCCACTCCAAAATAAGATAAACCTTTTTCTTTGACCGCACCTAACGCAACTGCTCTTCGTACTTTGCTGCAATAGCCTAAATCCTCTGTATAACGAAGGGCTAAAAAGTTTAGATGCTCTTGCGAGTTTCCATAAATATGATAAATCATCATTTGTGCTATAACGGTACCAAGCGTGTTCGAGCTTGTATTCCAGCCGGCATATCCAGCAATATCAAACAACATATTTTTTTGCTTTAACAATTTCAGAAGCTGCAAATCTCCGCCGTTGGCATACGCCACATCAGCAATAGCTACAGGCTTTGCAAATCTTTTCTGAATGAAGCTGCCATATTCGACTAGCTCTATCGTATTTCTCATAACCTGATAGCCGAGATCCGTTTGAAGCTGATCGTTTGCTTCAAGCATGCGGTCGCCCGGGGCATTTACAAGCAGTACACAATCCGCCTCTTGCGCTGATGAGGCGATTTGACCGCCGGCAGCCAATATTTGATATTTAATGCTTTCAAATAACGGTCTATCTTCATATAAAGGGATAATGGCTGCAGAATTAACTCCTGACAAACGCGGATACACGTATGGTGTAACATTGTTAAATTCATTCAGCATTCTAGCCATCAGCGTACAGCCCGCCTCATCAGCGCCTGGATACATCAAAGCTCTCAGTTCCATATTATGCTCGGCGATTTTATCTCGCACCTTTTGCTGATCTAGCGCCGTTAAGCCAAATGGTGCAGAATCGTCTTGCGGAATAATAAGAAAATCCACGATTCCTTCTTCCACATAGCCTAGCATTTTTTGGTTTGCTTGAATATTAATGCTCCGTCTGCCCAAATAATCTTGCATAAATGGCTCCGGCACCGCGCCTTCAAGTCTGGCCAGCTCTTCTAATTCCTGCTCAGTTGCTAAATTTAATTGCTTGCGATGTGACAAATAGCCTGTCAAAAATATTTCGCGGCCATAGTCCTCGTAGTAATCAGGCTCTTCATCGGAGCTTGAATAACGAGGGCATCGCATGATTAAATGAAAAGCAAATATTTTGAGCTTTGGATTGCTAGATTTCAGCAATCGCAATTTCTCAAGCGCAAGCGAGCATTCTTCAGCTGTTAACGAATGCAAGCGAGACGGGATAATGCCGCCGTAAAGCAGTGTGTCAATAGAAACGATTAGTCCGTCTGCATCCTTGCACTGTTCCTCCAGCCATTGCCCAATCGCTTCCACATTACCAGGCTTTTTTTTCTTGCCCATAATTGAAAGGTCAGGGCGTACAACTTCTGTCGAAGTGCCGCTTGCAAGCAAGTAAGGAAATTCGTAGTTGCAAGGTCGTTCGTCTAGTGGCAAATAAGCTATTTTCACTTTTCCCATCCTCACAATATCTGGTGCGTATTTATAGTAATCAGCCTTTTACAGCTCCAGATATTCCTTCCATATAATATTTTTGCGTGAACAAGAACACTATAATAATAGGAATAACTGATATAATTGTTCCTGCTGCAATCCAGCCAAAGTTGTAGGAGAATTGTCCATTCAAATACGTTAGCGCAGAAGCGATCGGATATTTACTCGGATCATTCAATACGACAATCGGCCACAAGAAGTTGTTCCAGTATGCCATCGTCTCGAGCAAGGTAATAACAGCAATACCCGGCTTCACAACCGGAAGCATCAATTGCCACCATACACGAAACTCAGATGCGCCATCGATTTTACCGGAATCGCGAATATCATCAGGAACACCCATAAACGTTTGACGCATAAGGAAAATGTTAAATACGGTTACGGCCGACGGCAAAACAACACCGACAAACGTATCGAGCACGCCGAATGTACGCAGCGTCAAATAATGAACAATCATTGCAGTCGATGATGGAATAATCATCGTTGACACTAGAAAAGCAAATACAGCATTTCTGCCCTTGAACTGCAGCTTGGCAAGCGGATATGCCGTAGAGCAGGCCAATAAAATATTAATGACTACGCCCATTATTGTGATAATCAGCGTATTCCCAATATATCTAGGGAAGTTCATATATTCCCAAACTTCTGTATAGTTCGTGAACTTAATAAATGTCGGGAAAATGACTGGCGGGAATGTAAAAACGTTTTTCCCGGGCATGAGCGATGCGCTGAGCATCCATAGGAACGGTCCCATCATAACGATTGCGAGCAAGATTAATAGAGCATAACCAACGCCGTAATTAACGAATTTAGTAAGTTGTTTTAATGTTTTATTATTCATTAGTACGGATTGACACCACCCTTTTGATTAAACTTGAACACAACAACGCTTAGCAGACCAACAACAACACTTACTATCAAGCCAAGAGCTGATGCATAACCAAAGTTGAATTGCTCGATCCCTTGCTGATAAATGTACAAGCTCGTTGTCAGTGTGGCATTTCCTGGGCCGCCTTTTGTTAAAACGAACATTTCGTCAAAAACCCGAATGGCTCCCATTAAGGAAATCAAGCTGCAGAAAAATACATAAGGTTTCAGCAATGGAATTGTAATTTTTCTTATAACTTGAAATTTGCTGGCGCCGTCGATTGTAGCAGCTTCATACATATCATTTGGAATAGCCTGAAGACCTGCCAAATATAGCATCATGTAGTAGCCTAAGCCTTTCCACATGGTAATAAACATAAGGACAAATAAAGCGGTGCTGCTGCTGGAAAGCCAGCCTACTCTTTGATCAATAATGCCTAGCTCCATGAGCACATAGTTAATAATTCCATTATTACTAAGCAGCCAATTCCAGATTAATGCTACTGCAACCATAGAGGTTACTACAGGTACGTAATAAGCTGTTCTGAAATATTTAATGCCTGGCAATTTGGTGTTTACTAAAATCGCCATCATAATAGACAAAATTTGAATAATTGGAACGATAATAATATACAAAACGGAATTTTTTAAAGCGGCAATAAAGCTTGGATCACTAAAAGCTCGTTTAAAATTGGTAAAACCAATAAACTTCGTTTCTCCCAAAACAGAGTAGTTGGTCAATGCCAAAGGTATACTGTACAGAATGGGCCAGACAACGAATATAGCAAGCACCAAAAGCCCCGGAGCCATAAAAGACCAAGCTGTTAACGAATCGTTATTTAGCCGTCTAGTACGCATAAACTTACGTCACCTCAATCGACATCTTTATTAGTAATACAAGGGGAGCTCGTACTCCCCTTGTATGGTCTCTGTCAAATTATTTGTCCAGCTTAAGAAGGTTGTTTACATCTTCAGCTGCTTTTTCCAATGTCGCTTTTGCATCAGCTTTGTTAAGAATGATTTGCTCAAGCGCAGCGTTAACTGTGCTGTTGATATCAGCTACGCGAGCAACTCCAAGCGTATACTCAGATGCATGCTCAAGGCCAGAAACGGTTGCAACTTTAGCTTCTGCTTCGATGGAGCCGTCAGATTCTGTAAAGAACTTATCCTTCAAAGATTCTTTAGTAGAAGCGATTGTGTTAGCTACTTTAGAAAACTCCAATTGATTAACAGCATTGGTCATGTATGCTGCAAAGTTTGCTGCTTCCTGCTGGTTCTTTGATGCAGAAGGTACTACAAGGTTCATTGTGCCAGAATAGTTTACGTTGCCTTTACCTGTAGGAAGAGCAACTACTTTAGTTTTATCCAGAACATCTTGAGCTGCAGTTTTCATGCGATTAATAAATGTAGGACCTGCAAGCACAAATGCTGTTTGCTCACTCGCATAGAATTGAACTTGAGCGTCAAACTTCGCAATTTCCTTCATAATTACGCCTTCTTCAACTAGCGTCTTGATTTCTTCAGCTGCTGCAATACCTTGCTCAGATGCAAATGCAGCTGCCGTACGGTCTTCAGTCAGAATTGGTACGCCTTCATTAGCAAGGTGAGATTTTGCAGTGAACTCAGTTGCATAACCTGCAACGCCAGTTTTTTCTTTAATTGTACGAGCCATTTCATGAAGCTCGTCTCTTGTAGCAGGCGCTTTATTTGGATCAAGACCAGCTTTTTCCAAAATTTCTTTGTTCATGAACAATACTTGAATTGAAGTATACCAAGGGAAAGCATATGCTTTGCCGTCAAGTACTGTTGAGTTGTAAATACCGTCAATATAGGAAGATGCCACATCGCTTGAAATGTATTGGCTAATATCAGCCAAAGCACCGACGTTCACCATTTGAAGAGCGATCTCTGTATTCAAGTTAACAACATCCGGAGCTTCGTTGCTTGCGCTGGAAGCTAGCAATTTTGTTTGAATAGCGTCCATTGGATAGTCTTGCCATTTAATTTTTACATTTGGATGCTCGTTTTCATAAGCTGCAATTACACCGTTGATGTAATCGTTAAATGTAGGCTGCAGAGAGATAGTCCAGAAGTTCAACGTTACTTCTTGCGGCTTGGATTCTCCGCCGTTGCCTGCATTATTGCTTGGAGTATTGCCGCCTTCTTGCTTGCCTGAGTTGTTACCGCATGCCGCAACCAAAACCATAGCACTGATTAGCAAAAGTGGTAAAAACCCTTTCAAAACCTTTTTCATTTTAAAACGCCCTTTCTTAATCGTGTTGTCTTTCAGCAAGAATGCTAGCATTCTATGTTGTAGAACGTTTTATTTCTGCTAGATTCTTGTTGATGTATTTAATATAGCACATCTTTCGACAACAAAAAAGCATATTTTTTTATTTTTTTCTTAAACAAGAAAATATTTTGCTTTTTTTCGGGGGAAATTGTCGTTTTTTCTGTTTCTTTCATATAGAATAGTTATTAATATAGTCATTTGCACTGGAATTTCGGTCATAGTCTGGGCAATTTTTTTATTAATTATGCGCAGCGTATTTCCAACTCCTGCTGTAATGAAATACATTTAATCAGAGGTGGCAAAAAATTGATTTACAAGCTAATTGCAATGGATATGGATGGCACTCTATTAACTGACGATAAGCAAATCTCACCTGCTAACTGGCATTGGATACAGGAAGCAGAAAAGCATGGCATCATGATTATGCTTACTACAGGCAGAGGCTTTCAAAATATTAAGCCCTATCTTGATGTGCTTCCATCTCACCCCCCGATCGTGGCGACTAACGGAGCTGAGGTTTGGAGCACGCCAACTACGATACTGCATAGGCATGTTATTCCATGGGAAACAATCGAGCAGCTTAGAGGAATTGCTCTTGAGCTAGAAGATATCTGGTACTGGGCTTATAACACAGAAGAGCTTGTTCGAAAAGATACATGGGATAAGATGGAAGGGCATGCGGATTCTATTTGGGTTAAATTTGGCTTCGCAACCAACAATCAAGAGCTGCTGTCGAAGCTGGATACTAAACTGAAGGATGTTAAAGGGATAGAGGTAACGAGTTCGAATGACACCAACCGCGAAATATCGCTGCAGGGCATTTCAAAAATAAGCGGCATTCAAGCAATTTGCAATTATAAAGGCATTTCATTAAAGGAAACGGTAGCAATAGGTGACGGAGAAAATGATATTACGATGCTGAAGGCATGCGGACTTGGCATAGCGATGGAAAACGCTGCTGATTACGTCAAGCTGCATGCTGATCTGCTTACGGCGTCCAATGAAAATGACGGCGTTGCCAAATTGATTCAGTTTGTAATTGAGCACAATAAAAAATACAATTCGCTTCTAAAAGAGAAAATTCATTCATGACGATACGCTTGGCTGCAGCAACTTGATACAGGAGCCAAATTCCCTTCCGGCAGCTAAGGGCATTATTACTGATTTTCCAGGCAAAGCCCGCCAACTCTTGCAAGACTAAGCGGCAGAAAATAAAAAAACAGTGAGGCGAATGAGCAGCCGCAGGCCGCTTACATCGCTTCACTATTTTTTTCTGCGCCATGGATTAGTCCATAGTAGTATCCTTTAGCCTTCAACAGCTGTTCATGGCTTCCCTGCTCTACAATTGTTCCGGCTTGAATGACAACGATGCGGTCGGCATGCTTTATCGTATTCAAGCGGTGTGCAATGACGAAGCAAGTTCTTCCCTTCATCAGCCTTTGCAGAGCTTCCTGTATTTTAATTTCGGTAAACGTATCAATATTGCTGGTAGCCTCATCCAGCACCAATATTTTGGGATCGGCCAATATAGCCCGCGCAATCGCCAATAGCTGCTTTTGTCCTTGGCTTATGCCGTCTCCGCCCAGCTTCAGCCGCGTATGATAGCCGCCAGGCAATCGGCGGATAAAGCTGTCTGCATTGGCAAGTCTAGCTGCCTGCACAACCTGCTCCTCACTTGCATCCATCCGTCCATAGACGATATTCTCATAAATCGTACCCTCGAATAAATAAGGATCCTGCATAACGTAGGCCATATGCGATCGCATGCTTTCTCTAGTTACAAGCCTGATATCAACGCCATCAATTTTAATGGCTCCTTTCGTTGGATTATAAAATCTGGCCAACAGATGAATCAACGTCGATTTGCCGGCGCCAGTCGGCCCAACGAGAGCTATCATCTCACCTTCAGCAGCATGAAACGATATATTGTGAATTAATGGATTATTTTCCTCGTAAGCGAAGCATACATTGTCAAATTCAACATGCCCTTTAATTTCTGACAAAGCCTTTGCGTCCGCTTCGTCGTCATTTTCTTCAGGTTCATCCAGCACCTCAAATACTCGTTCTGCTCCTGCAATAGCAGAAAGCAGCGTATTCCATTGATTTGCCAAATCATTAAGCGGCCGGGTAAACTGGCGAGAATATTCAGCAAACATAATAATAACTCCGACTGTAATGCCATGCCCGTTAATAACTAGAATAGCGCCAACTCCAGCAATAAGCGCAAAGCTTAAATTGTTCAAACCGTTCATCAGCTTCGGAATAAAGCCGGAAATTGCCTGTGCCCAAAACCCTGAAACACGGATTCGCTCATTGCGCTCCTTGAATTGATCGATAACATTTTGCTCCTGCGAGAACAATTTGACGATGCGCTGGCCTGACAAGGTTTCCTCTACATAACCATTAATATCGCCCAAGTTGCGCTGCTGCGTTTTAAACATGCGGCTTGTCCGATTCGTTATCCATTTCATGCCTAAAAATAATAGCGGAACAATAATAAAAGACAACAGCGTCAGCAATGGGCTGATCGAGATCATCACAACGGCTATGCCTATTAGCAGCAAGCCGCTTGAAAAAATTTGGACAACGGAGCTGTTTAGCGAGTTGCTCACATTTTCAATATCGTTAGTCATGCGGCTCATCAGCTCGCCATGCTGTCTTTTGCTGAAATAAGGTATGGAAAGCTTATGAAACTTGGAAAATAGCTCCTTTCTCATTTTAAAAACGGTTTGCTGAGAAATCGAGATCATCCAAATATTTTGGAACCATAAAACTACGGATTGTAAAATATACACCGCCGCAAGGCCAACCAGAAAAAGGACAAAGCCGCTGCTATGCTCCATAATATATCGGTCGATCGCTATTCCTATCAAATAAGGCCCCGCTATGGAGAGGACTGAGCTTAATAAAATCATGATCAGGACAGCAAATAATCTTACTTTATGTTCGATCAAATAGCTCCAAATCCGCTGCAGCGTTTGCTTGCTCTTCTCTGGGCGTTTACGCTTTGTACCTTTACTGGCCGCTGTTATTTTATCTGCATTTTGCTGGCTTGCGTTTTTAACTTCACCTGCTTCTGTCGTCTTGAACACGACTTCCGGCTTCGGATATTTGAAAGGGTCTGTTAAGTTTTTAAGCATGCTTCAGCTCCTCCCTGCTTTGCTGAGATTCACATATATGACGATAGAGCTTGGATTTCTCCAATAAAAGCTCATGCGTGCCTTGCTCCAGCAGCTTGCCGTCATCAAGCAGCAATATATGGTCTGCATTGCGATTAGTACTTATTTTTTGTGTTACAAGAAGTATCGTGCATTTTATTTGTTTCAACGCCGTTAGCAGCGCTCTTTCAGTATTGGCATCAAGGGCGCTCGTGCTGTCATCCAGCAATAGAATGGATGGCTTGCGTATAATGGCGCGCGCAATCGTCACCCTTTGCTTTTGGCCGCCCGATAAATTCACGCCCATTTGACCGATCCACGTATCATACTGTTTTGGAAGCTGCATGATCGTGTCATGGATTTGAGCAAGCTTGGCTGCTTCGATGACCTCATCCATGCTAGCCTCCTTCTTGCCCCAGCGAATATTGTCAGCTATCGTGCCGGAAAACAGGATAAGCTCCTGTGGAACAAACCCGATCCCGCTTCTTACATCATGCAGCTTCAATTGCTGGATATTGCGTCCATCGATTAATATGCTTCCTTCCTCGATTTCAAACAATCGCGGAAGCAGCTGCAGCAATGAGGTTTTGCCGGAGCCTGTAGCGCCCATAATGGCAATCGTCTCCCCCGGCCTCGCGTGAAAAGAAATTTCTGATAATGTTCTTTCATTCGTTTCCGGATATCGGAAGGACACCTGTTCAAACATAATTTCGCCTTGTGCATTTTTTTTGCTGCTATCTTTCAGTCCAGCTTGTGCCGTCTCCTCTTCAGCCTCCATCACCTCTTCAATTCTCAAGCCGGATGCCCTTGCTCTGGAAAAGTTCACAACAATCATAGACATGATCGATAGTATGCCAGTAGTCCGTATCGCATAATTTACTACAGCGACCACTTCTCCTGCCGATGCCTCACTGAGCTCAAGCTGCGCCCTGCCGAACCATAGAATAAGCAATACACTGATATTCATAACAAATAAAATGACTGGGAGAGCAAGCTCCGTTAATTTCATCGCTGATACTGTACGATCCTTCAACTCGCTTGTTGTGCTTGAAAAACGGCCTTCCTCATATTTTGAACGTAAAAAAAGCCTTACTAGGCGAATCCCCATTAAATTTTGCTGCAGAACGCTATTAACATGATCCACTTTTTGCTGCACCAAACGAAACAGTGCCTCCCCGCGCTTCATAACCCAAACTAAAAAAACAAAAAGAAAAGGAATAGCTGCAGCAAACCATATCGCAAGCTTGAAATTGATTATTAGCGAAAATACAACGCTTCCAAGAACAAAAAGCGGTGCTCTCAGCATAATTCTGAGACCCATAAACACAGTATTTTGCAGCTGTACAATATCGTTTGTAAGTCTTGTTATTAGAGATGCTTCAGCGAAGCGGTTAAAGCTGGAAAAGGTTAAAGCCTGCACCTTCTCATACAGCTTCTCACGCAAATCATAGCCAAAGCTTTGGCTAACATGCGCAGAATAAAACGAGCTCAAAATACCCGATCCAAATGAAACAGCAGTACACGCCAGTAAAACGCCGCCCCACAGCATCACGATTTGCAAATTCGAAGCCGCAATGCCTTCATCAATAATTTTGGCAATCATATAAGGCTGCAGCAGCTCGATCATCAGCTCGATAAACATTAGCCCGACTGCTACCAGAGCAGCTGCTCGATATTTTTTTAGAAAACGGAATATAATTCGCATTGCTTTACGTCCACGATCCTCTCTGTCTTTATTGAAAATATTGGCATAATCAGTTAAAGTAAGTTGCAAAGGTGGTGTACAGCGCTTGAAAATACAACCAATGATAATTGCTCTCATCCTTATTATAACTTCATCGGTTGGAATTGGTATATGGAATAATAAAATGCAGCTGCAGGAGCCTATATTTTTGAAGCAATATACCGACCATTCAGCCTATTGGCAGGAGGGTATTTCTATTCAATTTGTAGAAAATAGCGAGACCCGAAATCCTGTGCAATGGGTCGAAATTGAAGGGTTAGAGAACATAGCAAAGATGTCTGACATTCGAGTATTGGACACTTATCCTCAGCAGCTGCTCAAAGAAATCCAGCTTACGATAACGACATCGGATGAAGCTCGGCTCGAACAACTTGTCGGTCAATCCTTCCACAAGGGAAAGGCGCACTTCAAGGACGGCACCACGCAGCAGTTTGATTTGGGAAAGGTGCAATTAAGATCAGCCAAAGGAAACGACAACGATCCGCTGGAATCAATGAGTTCCGGCAGTTCATCCAATAACGAAGGCTTTATTATTTGGAGAGCCAAAGAAGCGATTACAGTTACTCATATTCACATTTCCGAGTCAGAGCTGCTGCAGGAGCATTTGCTTGTCAGCCTTGCGAACAACAAGGAAACAGCAGACGGCATTTACGGTTATCCTGCAGATGGAAATGTCAACGTTATCACTCAGACCGGCAAACCCTTTTATGAGCTGCCATTGCCTATTCAGGTAGAGAAAGATGAAGCCCTTCGATTGGAATATAAGTTTACAAATTTTCATCAGCCTGTGAACGTGCTGCAAAACATCGTTATTGAAGGCATTAACCATACTACCAATGAAAACTTCATTTACACTTCAGGCTTCATTCAATACTACGGCAACCGTAATTCCGACAATATCGCCAAATTGCTAAAAGAAACGAGGGCCCGCCAATGATGCCTGCAGCTTTTAAGACGATCGCATTCGGATTGCTGCTAGTGATCTTGAATTTTCATATTAACGGGATTGATATACTTCCTGACTGGATTGGTTATCTGCTTATTATAAGAGGCAGTTATGTACTGCGAGAGCAAACAGGCATTCATACGTTTAATTGGATTAAGATTTGCTCAGCAGGCATGCTGATTGTGTACCTGTTGCTAAGTTTTTCGGATCTTCCTGCCAGGCCGCAAATAGTCGATCTGAGCTTTGGATCCATTTTGCAAATGCTAAACAGCATACTGTCGCTCATTAATCTTTACCTCATATGCAGTGCCATTTATATCTATGCTTCCCAGAATCAAAGTCTGGATATTGCTAACAAAGCGAGGCAAAGAGGCTATGCTTATTTGATCGTCAACACTTTCACCATTATAGTTACTCCAATTCTAGGCATGTTCTCAGTCGCAGATGGCAGTTTTGCACTATTGCTTACAGCTATTATATTAGTTAACCTGATTATCGTATTTCTCATCGTTATACTTTTATTCCAGGTATCCAAGCTGCCGATGCAAACTGCCGAGTGAAAGTTGCTCACATGAATGGACATGGTCACACGTTCCGTTATTTGCCTTAAAACAGCCATTTTTCTTCATTTCGCGGTCACACATTCCGCTATACGGCTCCAAATGGGGCACTTTCTGCGATTTATGGATCAATAGCGGAACGTCTGTCACTTTGCCGCCTCAAAACTGCAATTTTGAGCGTAATAACGGAACGTCTGACCAGCTAAGATCGCCCTTTCCTGTATAAGGTGCTGGCGACCTTCTTCATTTTTGGCACGCTAATTGTCCCCATAGAAGTTCTCGGCAAGATGCTCCCATTAAAAGGGGGGCATCTTTTTTTATATTTCGCATACAACATTATTCAAAAGGGCAATGTAAATAAGTAGAAATAGTAAAGGAGGGATAAGCTATGCTGATGCTGCCACAGCAGCTTATGTCGCTGAAGGAAGCTGCTGCATTGCTTTTCACATTATTGAATCACGCAAAAAGCAGCGCATTATTCGTGTCCTTGCATTCGGCTTACGAGCATATTTTGCTGTATTCACAATCGGATCAATTAGCTTCGGCCTGTCCAGATGGCGAGCTGCCAGGACTATCACTTTCACTAGATTCAAAGCTGCATGCTTATCCATCTTCATATACCCTTTATTATACTGCCGCAGACTCTGCATCCGAAATACAAATGCTATTAAAAAAGCTGCAGCGCGATGCAATTGCGCTTACGATATGCCGTCTTCCTATTCATCAAAGCAGCGTTATTATAGGCTCCAGCTATGATGGAGCTGCTGAAAACCAGTCAGAGATCGATCAGAGGCAAAGCCTAAGCATCGCCGCCCAACTCATTTCCCATCTTGTTTTACTGGAGCATGCCAACATAACAGATGATTTAACTGAGCTTTACAACAAACGCTTTTTAACCTATTTGAAAGCAACGGCAACGAAACAGGAAGGCAGCATCATTTTTATCGACTTCAACAGCTTCAAGCAAATTAATGATACTTACGGTCATGCCGCTGGCGATGCCGTTCTAAAGGAATCAGCAGCACGGCTTAAAGCGCAGCTTAGAAAAACGGATCAGCTGATACGCTATGGCGGAGATGAGTTCATCATTTACATACAAGAAAAATTGCGTGAAAGCGATTTGGAGGCATTGACGGTTAAGCTTCAAGCCGCTTTAAGCGAGCCGATTCCATATGGTGAAAACATAACTATTGATGTAACTGCGAGCTTTGGGTTCAGCATTGGCGATAGTGTAACTGAGAGTATTGATCAGCTTATTAAACAAGCGGACAAAGATATGTATGAAGAAAAGCATAAAAAGGGAATGTAGCCGATTAAGCCACTGAAAAAGCTTGTTATGTATTTGAATAACCTCTCTGCATTACTCATATATATTTATGACGTGTTCCAATTCACTGCGAGAGAGGTGCAATGATGTTATTGAGTGAGCAAAAACAACTGGAACGGGCAATTGCTGAAATTACCGAGATAGCGCAAGGCTTTGGTCTTGACTTTTATACAATGCGATATGAAATATGTCCTGCAGATATTATTTATACATTCGGCGCCTATGGCATGCCGACACGCTTCAGTCATTGGAGCTTCGGAAAGTCATTTAATAAAATGAAAATGGAATACGATTTTGGCCTCAGCAAAATTTACGAGCTTGTGATTAACTCCGACCCCTGCTTCGCATTTTTGTTAGACGGAAATTCTCTTATTCAAAACAAACTCATTGTTGCCCACGTACTAGCCCATTCTGATTTTTTCAAAAATAATGCGCGCTTTAGCGTTACGAATCGCAATATGGTAGAGAGCATGTCTGCTACTGCAGACCGCATCCATCAATACGCTATGGAGCATGGCGCAGAGAAAGTGGAGCAATTTATCGATGCTATCCTTGCTATTCAGGAGCATGTTGATCCTACAGTTATTAAGCCCTATCAGCTCGATAAAAAACGGTACATTGAAATGATGAGCAGCGAGAGCAGACAAAAGCCTTCCATTACAGCTCGCAGCAGTTATGAAGATCTATGGCGACTGGACAAGGAGGAAGTGCAGCGCGAAGAGGAGCAGGCCCTTCGCAATGAGGAAAGCAAGAAGTTTCCGCCTAGACCCGAAAAGGATCTTGTCTGGTTTATTGAAGAATATTCCCCAGTTCTGGAGGAGTGGCAGCGAGATGTTTTAACGATGCTGCGGGATGAGATGCTCTATTTTTGGCCGCAGATTGAAACCAAGATTATGAATGAAGGCTGGGCTTCCTACTGGCATCAGCGCATCATTCGCGAGCTTGATTTGACCAGCGACGAAACAATTGAATTTGCCAAGCTCAACTCATCTGTAGTAGTGCCGTCAAGGCATAGTCTTAATCCTTACTATTTAGGCCTAAAAATATTTGAAGATATAGAGAAGCGATGGGACAATCCGACAAAAGAAGTGCAGGAGCGCTTTGGAAGAGTGCCGGGAAAGGGACGCGAAAAAATATTCGAGGTGCGGGAACTGGACTCCGACATTTCCTTCCTGCGCAATTATTTGACAAAGGATCTAGTACGTGAGCTTGATTTGTATATTTTCGAGAAAAAAGGTCCGGAGTGGAAGATTACTGATAAATCGTGGGAACATGTACGAGATCAGCTGGTCACCTCGCGCGTTAACGGCGGTTTTCCAAGCATGCTTGTGAAGGATGGCGACTATAATCGCAACGGTGAGCTTTATTTGATTCACCAATTTGAAGGCACGGAGCTGGACCTCAAGTATATTGAGCGTACTTTGCCATACGTCTATAAGCTGTGGGGAAAAAATGTGCATCTTGAAACTGTAGTGGAAGAGAAGCCTATCGTATTCAGCTGCGACGGAAAAAAGACGAACCGCAAGTTTTTATAGCGGTTGATCATTCTCTCGTGGTCACACTGTCCACACTCCGTCATGCGCATTACTAGCCAATCAAGTATCATCGCATTAGAATATTGTATAGACAGCAAAACAGCTCACTCAATCGCATGAGCTGTTTTTTTCTGCTCGTTTCAGAACTACAATACTACCTCTCTGCCCGTTTCAGCGGATTTATAAATTGCTGACAATATTTTGATCATGTCTACTCCATGCTCAGGCGTGAGGATCGGCTCTGCACGCTTCTGCACAACATCGACGAAATGCTTCAAATGCTCGCCATGCGCAGAAATATCTTTCGATTTGATTACAGGCTTCATATCAATTAGCTGGCCTGCTGTCTCTGAGAATATTTCCAGCTTGTCCTTCTTCAAGCTGAAGCCGGACTTCGTGCCGCGCAGCTCAATGAAGTTCATTTCCTCTCCGATATTGGATGCCCAGCTGAATTCAATCTGCAATGTAGCCCCATTCTCGAACCGAATAAAGCCAATTGCCAAATCCTCAACGTCAAATATGCCGTTTTCCTGCTTCTCACCGAAATTGCTATGAGCGGAATCAGCAACCTCATTATCCGCAAATTTGCAGTACGTCGCGCCGGTTACTGCAACCGGCTTCGGATTGCCCATCAGCCACATCGTCAAATCGATAAAATGAACGCCTAGGTCAATTAGCGGGCCGCCGCCGGACAACTCCTTGGTAGTAAACCAGCCGCCCTTGCCCGGAATGCCGCGGCGGCGAATCCATCCGCAGCGGCCTGTATACAGCTCGCCCATCTGGCCGTCAGCAATTAAAGCCTTCAAATATTGCGAGTTGGGCGTAAAACGGTTATTACGCATCGTCATTAACACTTTGCCGCTTTCCTTCGCGGCATCCGCCATCTTCTGTGCTTCCTCCGGACTGACAGCATCAGGCTTCTCGCAAAATACATGCAAACCTGCGTTCAAAGCTGCAATCGCTACCTTGGAATGATACAGGTTAGGCGTACAAATATCTACAGCGTCAAGCTGTTCCTTCTGAAGCATCTCATTATAATCAGTATATACTGCCGGAATATTGTGCTCGCTCGCCATATTCCCTGCGCGCTCTTTATTAATATCGCAGAGCGCTACAATTTCCACTTCCGGATGAGCCAGCAGCGGCTCCAAGTGTGCATGTCGAAATATGTTGCCCGTTCCTACTACGCCTAGCCTGATTTTATTAGTCATTTTACTTCCTCCCATATGCTAAATAAACGAATGTATATTTTACATGACCCCTGTAAAGGATAAAGAGTGAAATTCATTTAATTACTATCAATTGTTTGAATAGTCTGAATAAGATTCGTATAGCTAGTCTGTACACAATTCATAGGGCTTCCCTGGCAAGCATCCTGCTCTGCTACGTACCACTCAATGCCATGCTGCTCACCCCAACGGATGATCGGGTCGAAAGCAATGCTTCCAGTTCCTATTGGCGCAAACATTTGCTCCTCATCGTCAGTCATATCCTTCAGGTGAATAATCGGCATTCTATTCTCAAAAGGGGCAATATAACTTTCAATATCCCTTCCCGCCTTTTTGATCCAGTACACATCAAGCTCAGCGAATATCAAGTTGTCCGGCACTGGCTCTAACAAATAATTCAGTGCATCCGTCGCCTCAATCATCGTGTCAAATTCAAAAGCATGATTATGATAGCTGATTCTTAAATTACGATCGGCCACTGCCGCAGCTGCTTCGTTTAACTGTTGCCTAATCTTACGATAACCTTCCTCATTGCGCAAATCCGCCGGGAGACTAGGACAAATGATATCTCGGGTCCTAAACAGCAGCGCTTCCTCTGCTACCTGCTCCAGCTCATTAATAATTCGATCGTAGGACACATGCATGCCTGCTGTTTGCAGACCAAGCGAATAAATCAGCTCAGCAAGCTCCTTCGGCTCATACCCATGGTAACCTGCAAGCTGAACGCCGGCCCATCCCATTTCCTTAAGCGCTTTCAAGGTGCCCGGGAAATCCTTGCTGCATTCTTCGCGAAGCGTGTACAGCTGGACAGCTAATTTATGCTGCATTTCTTCATCTCCTATCGCCTTCCATAATATTGCTTTTGCTATTCAGTATACCTGCAAATGACTAATATGTCGTTTACCTCTCTTACGAAATTGTTTACTTATTTTACGATTTGCTATACACTCACAGCAAAGCCCAATTCCTTATAGCAGGAGGGACTGCATTTGCATATTGTTACTGCCAACTATATTAAGCATTTTCGTTCCTTTCATTCAAAGCGCAGTTTTTTTCCCAGCCATTATCTTTTAAGACTGCAGGCAGAAGGCACAAGCCAATCTCTAATCAACAATAAGCTGTACACGATAGTGCCAGGCGACTTGCTGCTCGTAAAGCCTAATGACTCCTATGAGCTCCATATACCGATTGATGAGCATTCGCAGGCGTATAGCGCAGATTACTATCTGACCGTTGATACAGCTCAAGCTGACTGGCTGGAAAGCTGGTGGAGCGGCTATGAGCAGCTGTCTCATGTCCATATTGGAGTGGATGAGTTTACAATCAATTATTGGAAGATGCTTATGTACGAAAAACGAAGAGTGAAGGATGCTGATCCCGAGTTGCTTACCTATTTGACCAGAAGCCTGCTGCTTCATATTAAACGGATCATTGCTAACCAAGAGTTCAGTATAGGAAATATAAGCGAACGTACTATAGCGAGTCGTATTAAAATGTACATTGAGCGCCATGCGACGGAGCCGTTGACACTAGAAGCGATATCCCGCTATGCCGGCCTTGGCGTCTCAAGGGCATCCCAGCTGTTCCGGGAAACCTACAGGCAATCGATATTTGATTATGTTATTGAGGTTCGGCTCTCGATCGCGCAGGAACGCATCCTGTTTTCAGATACAACCTTGCAGGAAGTGGCCTTTCAATGCGGCTTTGCGAATTATACGCACTTCAACCGCATTTTCCGTTCCCGCTTCGATATGTCGCCAAGCACGTACAAAAAATTGTACAGCCCAAGCTAGTTAAAGAATAGCTCTTCTTTAAAATAAAAAAGCAGGAGTATTCCGCTCAGCGGCTTGCTCCTGCTTTTTTAATCTTATCTAGGCGCTGCCATCGACTGTGAGATGGCATTTATAAGGGCTCCCAAATCTTGGCTCACCGATTGTGCATGCATGCCAGGAGCAGCCACTTTGAAAGCTGCCAGCTTGCTGCGCAATTGATCGTCCGAGGTAACATAAAACTTGTACGTAGGATATTGCCAGGATAACGATGAAAGAGTCTGCTTCTCAACCATTTTTTGCTTGCCGTTATTATCAACCTGGATGCCAACGAGAACATCGTTGTTATGCATAACGACTTCCGCAGCCTGAATCCCGTTCATACGCAATACAACCTGCTTCATTTGCTCTTGATTGATACGTCCGCGCCCATCCTCCGTCGCCTTTGGTTGAGCAAAACGCTGCTCATAAGGGGTTCCATCAGCAAGCTGCTGGATGGTGTTCGGCTCTGACAGCTTCTTCACTCGGTTTATCGACTGATTTTTTGCCGTCTGTCCACATGCGCAAGAAAGTAAAATAAGGCTTGTTAATGCAGCAGCAGTATAAAGCTGCGCCCATTGTCGTTTCATTTCAAGCACCTCCGTCTGTATGTTATTAACATTTGCAGAGATGCTTGAATTATTCATCATCGCTTTTATACTTGGCTTGACTAACGATTCAGCAAGCTTCCGACATATCGAAGCAATTCATTAGAGCAAACGGAGCAGTAGCCATGCTCATCCATTAATCTGCGCGTCACCTCATTGATTCGTTTCAACTGGCTTTCATCCGGCGTTTTAGTCGAGGTTGTAATTTTCACAATATCCTTCAAATCAGAGAACAGCTTTTTCTCGACCGCTTCACGCAGCCTTTCATGACTTGTAAAATCAAATTTTTTACCTTTTCTAGAATAAGAGGAAATACGAATAAGTATTTCTTCTCTAAACGCTTTTTTCGCATTTTCCGAAATGCCGATCTGCTCTTCAATCGATCTCATAAGCCGCTCATCCGGGTCCATTTCCTCGCCAGTAAGCGGGTCTTTTATTTTTGTCCAATTGCAATAGGCTTCTATATTGTCCAAATAATTATCAAACAAAGTACGGGCTGACTCCTCATACGAATACACAAAAGCTTTTTGAATTTCTTTTTTAGCCAAATCGTCATATTCCTTGCGTGCAATAGAAATATAATTCAAGTACCGCTCCCGCTCCTCCTTCGTAATAGAAGGATGCTGATCCAGCCCTTCCTTAAGTGCGCGCAGCACATCCAGCGCATTGATGCAAGACATATCCTGCTTGATTAGAGCGCTTGATACTCTGTTAATAACGTAACGCGGGTCTATCCCGGTCATGCCTTCCTCTAAATATTCATTTTGCATTTCCACCAAATCCGCATCCTTGAAGCCTTCAACTTCTTCCCCGTCATACATGCGCATTTTTTTAATGAGATCCATGCCTTGCTTTTTTGTTTCCTTCAACCGGGTAAGTATTGAAAAAATCGACGCCGCGCGCAATGCGTGTGGGGCGATATGGATATGCCTCATATCACTTTGGCCAATCAGCTTCGTCAGTATTTTCTCTTCCTCCGACACCTTGAGATTGTACGGAATCGGCATGACGATCATTCTGGATTGCAGCGCCTCATTCTTTTTATTGCTTATAAACGTTTTATACTCCGTTTCATTTGTATGAGCTACGATCAGCTCATCCGCACTGATTAATGCAAATCTGCCTGCCTTGAAGTTGCCTTCCTGCGTCAATGACAGCAAATGCCATAGAAACTTTTCATCGCATTTGAGCATTTCCTGAAACTCCATTAAACCGCGATTCGCTTTATTAAGCTCGCCGTCAAAACGATATGCCCGGGGATCAGATTCTGAGCCATATTCTGAAATCGTAGAAAAGTCAATGCTGCCGGTAAGATCAGCGATATCCTGCGACTTCGGATCGGAAGGGCTGAAGGTGCCTATTCCTACCCGATTGTCTTCGGAAATAAAAACACGTTCTACCTGCACATCCTCAATAACCCCGTTATAATCAGTTTGCAGCTTCAACTGGCAGGACGGACATAAATTGCCTTCAATGCGAATGGACAGCTCCTTCTCAATTTCCGGCCGCAGTTCATGCGGGATAAGATGCAATGGATCTTCATGCATAGGGCAATCCTTTATCGCATACACCGCACCGCGGTCAGTACGCGAAAAGCGCTCCAGCCCCTTTTTAAGCATCGTAACAATGGTGGATTTCCCTCCGCTTACCGGGCCCATCAATAGCAAAATCCGCTTTCGAACATCTAACCTGCGAGCGGATGAATGAAAATATTCTTCTACCAGCTTCTCCAATGTTTGATCCAGTCCAAATATTTCTTGTTCAAAAAACTTATATCTCTTACGGCCATCTACGTGCTCCACCCCATAAGAAACAATCATTTCGTAGACACGTGAATGCGCCGTCATTGCAGGAGAAGGATCCTTTTTTAATATTTCAATATAATCCTTAAACGACCCTACCCACGCTAACCGTTCACTTTCCGCCTGATACTCCGACAACCGCTTGAAAATATCCATGCTGCGCCTCCTCCCAACGCTTTATAAGTCCGCTATCCTAAAAGGTTTGATCGGGATACTGAACTATTCGCCTCTTCGTTCGACCGCTATAGCCATTCACAACAAATAAATATGAAGTATTACATTTCTATGCTTATCTTCCTAGGAAATTGCCCACTATTTTATTTTGTCTTCCACTTCGTTCTCCAGAATTCGCAATCCTTTGCTATAATAGCTACATATGAATGCGAATAGAGGAGAAACAAATGGCTGTTAGCAAAGAGGAAGAGCTGTACCGTCCACTCAAGGCTTTTTATGAGCAGCTAGGTTATCAGGTGCGCAGTGAAGTGCTCCACTGCGATCTGGTTGCGGTTCATCCCGAATCCGGACATACAGTGATTGTGGAAATGAAAAAAACGTTCAACCTTGCCTTGCTGCTGCAAGGAGTTGAACGTTTAAGATTGGATTACGATGTAGTGCTCGCCGTTGAACGCAACCGAAAAAAAAGCGGCGCTCACAATCAGCGCTTTGGCGATCTGACCGAGCTGTGCCGGCTGCTTGGCATAGGCCTTGCCACCGTTACTTTTTATAAAACAAAAGCGCCCGTCATCGATATGCTCTGTGAGCCTGGCGATCCGCCAGTGCGCGGCATAAGACGCAGAAAGCAACAAAATCTGCTGCGTGAATTCAATGAACGAAGCGGCGATTATAATGTAGGCGGCAGCACTGGCCGCAAGCTTGTTACCGCCTACAGGGAAAAATCTTTGCGCTGCGCCTATGTGATACATAAGCTCGGAACTGCAGCTCCAAGACAGGTTGCAGCGATAACGAAAAATCCACGCAGCGGCTTGCTGCTGCAAAATAATTATTACGGCTGGTTTGAACGCGTAGAGCGCGGCATCTACAAGCTTCGCCCTGAGGGAGAAGCGGCATTAATTGAATATAAAGAGGTTATGCAGGAATGGATTACTAGCTGCGAGCTGTAAATTCTTCAATCGCTTCAACCATTCGCTTGATGCCCTGCATTGTGCGCTCTCCTGTATTGTACGTGTAGTTGAGACGCATCGTGTTGCGAATTGGCTCGTTCGCAAAGAATGAGCTGCCAGGCACGAAAGCCACACCCTTTTGAACCGCACTGCGCAGCAATATTTCGGCATCCAGTCCGTCAGGCAGCTGCGCCCATAGGAACATGCCCCCCTTAGGCTGATCCCATGTTAAGCCGGGAACCTGCTGCTGGCGGAGAAGCTCATCCATCTCCAGCATGCGTGCTTTATAATCGCGGGAAATGACAGTAATATGCGCATCCAAATCAAATCCTTGCAGCAATTGGCTAAGCACCTGCTGATCGAGTGCACTAGAATGCAAATCAGCAGCCTGCTTTGCCTTTTCCATCATACGAATAACTTGGTTGTCGCCGATAGCCCAGCCTGTGCGCAGCGCTGGCGCAACCGTTTTGGAAAACGTGCTCGTATATATAACAGGGCCGCCTTCAACGGATTCCTGCAGAGAAAACAAGGATGGATACGTTTGATCCTCATCAAATTTAATGTCTCCGTATGGATCATCCTCAATGATGGGTATATTATTGGCAACGCACAATTCTAGCACCTGCTTGCGGCGTTCTGTGCTCCATACTCGGCCCGTTGGATTGCCGAAGGTTGGAACAGCATACATCAGCTTTGGCTGATGCTTGGCAATCAATTCTGCTGCCGCTTCTGGAATGATGCCGAATTCATCACTTTCCGCCGCTACTACCTTTAGGCCGTGCAGTGAAAACACTTGCAAGCTGGCAAGGTAAGTCGGCTTTTCAACCAGTACGGTGTCGCCTGGCTCTGTCAGCACGCCTACCAGCAAATCAATCGCTTGCTGCGAGCCGGTTGTCAGCAGCATTTGATGCGGCTGAATAAACATGTTTTTAGCAGCCATGCGTTCACAAAGCTGCTCGCGCAGCGGCAAATAGCCTTCGGTCAAGCCATATTGCAAAGCGCCCTTGCCTGCTGTGAATACGCGGTCTGCAGCGGCGCGTACTGCCTCAACTGGAAATAGCTCTTCAGCAGGCAAGCCGCCTGCGAATGAAATCATGTCCTTGCCTTGTGTCAGCTTTAATATGTCTCTTACCGCTGACGATTGTAATTGCGATACTCTGGATGAAAAACGATAATTCATGATGCTTGCTCCTCCTTGCACACTCTCTGCTCTGTAATTAAAGTTCTACCTTCTATGTTAACAATGTGTTCACAACTTTTAAAGTTTTCTTTTTGTGACTTCTTGGTTATAATATACTTAGTTAACGTGGAGGTGTCCGATTTATGAACTTTGTAATTGTTATGACCGTTTTCGTTCTAATGCTTACAGCGATCCTTACTAGCTCGTATAACGAAGACAAGACAAGCGGACTGTAAGCAAGCCATTGCGTTTACTCTTTTTTTTAAACAAATGAAGCTTCCCATCCAAGCGATTGCTGTGGTCAGGGAAGCTTCATTGCGTTATTAACGGCTCCGAGTATTCGTGATGCCTTGTTTTCTAACGACGTAGATGACCCATTTCCACCATGCAATCTTTGCATACATCACGTTCTTTGAATTCGGAAACTTCGTTCATCGAGCCGCAGAAAACACATTTTGGACGATATCTTTCTAGAATGATATGATCAGCCTGAACAAATATTTCAACAGGATCGCCTTCATTCATCATATAGCGTTTGCGCAATGACTTCGGAAGAACAATGCGTCCTAGCTGGTCTACCTTTCTAACTACTCCTGCTGGTTTCATCACTTTCACCTCTTTATGTCTAGTTTTGCAAGTTGTCGTGAAACCTTTGCACTACTTATGTTTCGACGGAAATCAAAAAATTCCTTCTGGGTTTAACAATTTTTTAAAACAGTGTTTTAAATCAGTGATTGAAATCCGTTTTGGCGTAAAGCCTCGAACAATATTATGGCTGCGGAGTTGGAAAGATTTAAAGATCTTACTTCCGTTGTCATCGGCATACGTATACAATTGTCAATGTTTTCATCGATAAGCTGCTGCGGCAGCCCCTTCGTTTCCTTGCCAAATACTAACATATCTCCATCTTTATATTGTATGTCGGAATATATTTTTTGGGCCCGTGTGCTGGCATAATAAAATTGGCTGCCCGCGTACTTTTCCTGCAGCTCTGCAAAGCTGTCATAGTAATGAACCTGAACTGCATGCCAATAATCAAGCCCGGCACGTTTAAGCGTACGGTCATCTGTATTGAAGCCAAGCGGTCTGACGAGATGCAAATGCGCTCCGGTTGCAGCGCAGGTACGAGCTATATTACCTGTGTTTGCTGGAATTTCAGGCTCGACCAGAACAATATGGAATGGCATTTTCCCTCACCTCCGATTTTTAATTATTTATCCAGCAATTTTACATTGCCTTTACGCAACGTTAATCTTCTTCGCATTTTATATCGTCATAATGAAATTACTATAACGGATGTGAAGGAGAGCTACCGATGTCCAAAAAAATATTGGTCGTAGATGATGAGCCCTCAATCGTAACACTTTTGCAATTCAATCTTAATCTAGCAGGCTATGAAGTCAAATGTGTACATGATGGCGAAGCTGTATTTGAAACCTTATCCACTTTCAGGCCAGATCTTATTATACTTGATCTTATGCTTCCCAAAATGGACGGCATCCAGGTTTGCCGCGAGCTGCGCAAGCAAAATAACGCGGTCCCTATTATCATGCTTACCGCCTTGCAAGACATTACGGATAAAATTATTGGTCTCGATAACGGCGCCGATGATTATATGACCAAGCCCTTCAGCACACAGGAGCTATTGTCCCGCATCAACGCTTTGTTCCGAAGACTGCATCCCATACCGGGCATTGCTGAAGAGACCACATTTACGATCGGCAAGCTTTCAGTGCTCGTCGAACAAAGAGAAGTGCTGCTCGATGGCAATAAAATCGAGATTACGCCGAAGGAATTTGAGCTGCTGCAGTTTCTATGCCAGCATAAAGGCCGCGTCCTAAGCCGGCAGCAGCTGCTTCACGGCGTATGGGATTATCATTTCCTCGGCGATACGCGCATCGTTGACGTGCACATTAGCCATTTGCGGGATAAAATCGAAAAAAATGCGCGAAATCCTGAGTTCATCATTACGATCCGCAATGTCGGCTACAAGCTTATAGACCCTTCTGCACGTGAAGAAAGCCGAATTGTATAGCCAACAAGCAACAAGAACCGCCCATACCTTTCACCAAAGGTATGGGCGATTGTATTTGTCTTCATTAGCCGTTGCGTTTTTGGAAATCTGTCATGAATTGCGCGAGCGCCTGGCAGCTTTCAAGCGGAACTGCGTTATAAGTAGAAGCGCGAAGCCCGCCTACATCACGATGGCCTTTCAAGCCTACAAAGCCCTGCTGCTCGGATTCCTTAACGAACAGCTTTTCCAGCTCCTCATTAGCAAGGCGGAAAGTAATATTCATTCTTGAACGGCTGTCAGCTTGCGCGCAGCCAGCGTAGAAGCCGCCGCTTTGATCGATAGTCTGATAGATCAAATCGGTTTTTTGACGGTTATAATTCTCCATCTCGGCAACTCCGCCCATCTCTTTAATCCATTCCAACATAAGCTTCACCATGTAAACGGAGAAGGATGGCGGCGTATTATATAAAGAGTTGCTTTTCGTATGAGTGCTGTAACGAAGCATTGTCGGAATATTTTTCGGGCTTTTCTCCGCCAGGTCATCACGAATAATAACGACAGTTACCCCGGACGGTCCAAGATTTTTTTGTGCGCCTGCATAAATCATGCCAAATTGCTCAATTTGCAGTGGACGGCTCAAAATATCACTGGACATATCTGCAACCAGCGGAACATCGCCCGTTACAGGGAAGCTGTTGAATTGAGTGCCGCCAATCGTTTCATTGGATGTAAGATGCAAATATGCGGCTTGCTCGGGAATAACAATTTCTGAAGCTGCAGGCATTCTCATAAATTTATCCGCCTCTGTCGAAGCAGCTATGACTGTCTCACCGATCAGCTCAGCTTCTTTAATCGCTTTGCCTGCCCACGCGCCAGTGTTTATATAAGCGCCTTTCTTGCCTTCAGTTAGTAGATTCATAGGAATCATAGCAAACTGCGTGCTTGCACCACCCTGCAAAAACAATACTTGATAGCCTTCCGGAATAGCAAGAAGCTCCTTAAGCAGTGCTTGAGCTTCGTTGTTCACTTGCTCATAGATGGCGCTTCTATGCGACATCTCCATAATCGACATGCCTGCACCATTATAATCAACAAACTGCTCCTGCGCTCTGTTTAGAACAGCTAGCGGCAGCGCTGCCGGACCGGCATTGAAATTAAAAGCTCGTTTCATCGTACAGTCTCCACCTCTCTATATCCATTTTATATAAATTAGCAAATGTAGTTCAATGTTAAAAGCTTCCATCAGAAAGATTAGCAGTCAAAATACAAACTATATTCATGCGGATGTACGCGAGTAGAAACAGCGCGCGCATCCTGGCGCTTTAACGAAATATAATTGTTAATAAAGTCCTGCGAGAACACGCCGTTTTCTGTCAAGAAATCAGAATCGGCCTCCAATGCATTAAGCGCCTCGTCCAACGTTCCTGGCACGCTGCGGATTTCACGTTTTACTGCATCAGGCAGCTCATAAATATTGTTGTCAAAAGGTCCAAAGCCTAAAGCAGTCGGATCAAGCTTGCGCTTGATGCCATCAAGTCCGGCAAGCAGCATCGCTGCAAATGCCAAATACGGATTTGCTGTAGAATCCGGCGTTCTGAACTCAATGCGGCAGCCCTTTGGCGTTACTGCAGCGATTGGGATACGAACCGCAGCTGAACGGTTGCCTCTGGAAAACACGAGGTTGACAGGGGCTTCGTAACCAGGCACAAGACGCTTAAAGGAGTTCGTGCTTGGATTTGTAATTGCGATTAGCGCCGGAGCATGATAGAGCAATCCGCCGATATAATGCATGGCCAGCTCGCTCAAATTGCCGTATGTGCCGCGTTCATAGAATAATGGCTTCTCTCCATCAAAAATCGAGGAGTGAACGTGCATTCCGCTTCCGTTCTCGCCAAATAGCGGCTTAGGCATAAAGGTAGCTGTCTTTCCCCATTTGCGTGCTACATTTTGTACGATATATTTATATTTCATAAGATTGTCAGCTGATTTTGTCAATGTATCGAAACGGAAGTTGATTTCCGCATGACCTGCCGTACCGCCTTCATGGTGATGACGCTCAACACGAAGACCTGCCTGCTGCATCGTTTCAACCATGTCGCTGCGAATGTCCTGCTGGGAATCAATCGGCGCTACAGGCACATAGCCGCCTTTTACTTTTACCTTGAAACCAAGGTTGCCGCCTTCTTCCTCACGGCCAGAATTCCAGCCAGCTTCTTCAGAATCAACACTGAAGAAAGAACGGTTCATCGAGCTCTCAAAACGGACATCGTCAAATACGAAAAATTCAGATTCAGGAGCAAAAAACGCAGTTGTTCCGATTCCCGACTGCTGCAAATAAGCTTCAGCTTTCTGAGCTATCGTACGCGGATCACGATCATACTTCACTCCATCTGGAGTAAATACACTACACATGATGTTAAGAGTGGGATGCATGGTAAATGGATCTTCGAACATGGATGTAATATCAGGCATCATAACCATATCCGATTCTTCCACACTGCGGAAACCGGAAATTGAGGATCCATCAAAAGCAACACCATTATGGAAAGTATCCTCATCAACCTCTGTTGCAGGGAGTGTTATGTGATGTGCGCGACCTGCAATATCCACGAACCGAAAATCCACAAACTGGATGTTTTTTTCTTTTATCTGCTCCAAAACCTTATGAACTGACATCAAAACTTCCTCCATTTCCGAACGTTTGCATAATTTTGAACTCAATTGTTCAATTTTTTTGCAAAACCATGTCGTTATTATAAAACTCCCCTTTCCTCTGCGTCAATAGCTATGTCAGATATTTATAATTCTTATGTCAGATAAGCTAACAAGAAGCGCAGATTCCAGGTCATTGACATGGCCTTCGAGAAACAGTGTCATTTTACATAACAGTAAATACGAACATTCACACTTGTAAAATGAATACTGAAAAAGTAACTTTTCTGACGAAGCCGAGCGTTATTTCAATAAAAACAGCTATTTTTCTCTTATAACGAAACTTAACAACCCTATGCGTGTCTGCACCACCTCAAAACGTCTCAATGTATATGAAATTTCATACACAATACGCTGATATGCCACAAAAAACACAATTGTATATGAAATTTCATACAGATTTGGTCGGTGCCACCTCAAAACGTCTCCATGTATATGAAATTTCATATACATTACGCTGAAATGCCAAAAAAAACATAATTGTATGTGAAATTTCATATACAATTGGTCGGTGCCACCTCAAAACGTCTCAATATATATGAAATTTCATATACAATACGCTGAAATGCCCAAAAAAACATAATTGTATATGAAATTTCATACAGATTTGGTCGGTGCCACCTCAAAACGTCTCAATGTATATGAAATTTCATATACAATACGCTGAAATGCCCAAAAAAACATAATTGTATATGAAATTTCATACAGATTTGGTCGGTGCCACCTCAAAACGTCTCAATATATATGAAATTTCATATACAATTGGTCGGTGCCACCTCAAAATCGGCGCTTCCACAAAATAGAGTTTGCCATCGTTGCAAAGTAATTGTTTCGGTTTTTCAACAGCCTGAAAAACTCAGGCTGTTGAAAAACCTCTGCAACGGCTAAATAGCCCGGATAACACACCTAAATCAGTAAGCCGGAAGCCGTCGATTCGTTGTAGAAGTTGAATAACCGAGCAAAAGTCGTAATACCATCTGTTTAGAATTGTAACGGAACTGAGAAGCTCTATTTAGCAATAAAAAGGAGTTTTAAAACTGTAACGGAACTGTGGAGCGCTATAGGTGATCTTTCCCCGTTTAGGTAGTGATTTTGAGTAAATAAGGTTTCTCAATTCCTTTAGATTTTAGAATAAGCTGATTTCCGTACAATAGTGTGTCTCAATTCCGTTAGCGTTTTTCAACAGCCTGAAGAAATACATTTAGAATCATTTACTCGGTATACACACTCCCTATCTACAACAATCCACTCACAACATATTTTACAGCCTCATCCACACATACAACTTACTTATAATTCACATACTTGCATAGATCAACTGTCGTCCCTCGTCCGGGCATACGGTGTGCTTACCTTCATTAATTTACATACAATAGCTTACATGCATCGTAACATCGTAACATACAGCGTTCTTGCTTTCAGCTTGCTTATTTACATTTACAAACTTCTAACATCAACTTTATTCTTTGCAATACAAGTCGTTCATGCTCCCAGCGAGCTAAACGTTTGTCTTACTTACATCAGCAATGATACTTCCATAAATTAAAGCATAGCCCAGAATGTTTCCGAGCTATGCTTATATGGATAATTGTAAGCCAGCAGCAATTGTCTGCAACTGCTATATGAATTACCTGGTATAGTTAAAATTGCATGATAGCTTTGCTTCTACAGCTTTTTCCATTCCACGAATGCATCCGCTGGGGCTTTTTCCGTATCGAACCGTTTGCCTACCAATGGAGCAAGCTGCTCAAGGTCTTTAAGCAGATTGGCGAATTGGTCAGGGAATAGCGATTGTACGCCGTCGCCAGTCGCTGAATTGTCTGGATCAGTATGCATTTCGACGATTAAGCCATTAGCGCCTGCTGCAACGGATGCCTTCGACATCGGTTCAACAAGCTCTCGGCGGCCCGTACCATGGCTTGGATCAGAAATGACAGGAAGATGGCTCAAGGATTGCAATACAGGAATAGCTGTCAAATCCAGCGTATTGCGCGTGTATGTTTCAAATGTACGTATACCACGCTCACATAGCATAACGTTAGGATTGCCGCCCGCCAAGATGTACTCAGCAGCATTTAATAACTCATCATACGTTGCACTGAAGCCTCGCTTCAGTAATACAGGCGTTTGAATCGTTCCAAGCTTGCGAAGAAGATCAAAGTTCTGCATATTGCGAGTGCCTATCTGCAAAATATCAGCATATTCCGCACATACATCTACATATTCAGGAGTCATTACCTCTGTAATGGTAAGCAAACCGTGCTTCTTGCCTGCCTCAGCCATCATGACAAGCCCCTCTACACCAACACCTTGGAAGCTGTATGGGCCTGTTCTAGGCTTAAATGCGCCGCCACGCAGCACCTGACCGCCTGCCGCCTTGACAAGGCGTGCAATCTCGTCAATTTGCTCAGGTGATTCAACCGCGCAAGGACCTCCCATAATAACAAGATTATCGCCACCGATCTTCACACCTTTAATGTCAATAATTGTATCGTCAGGGTGGAAATCACGGCTTGCTAACTTATAGGATTTTGAAATTTTCACTACGTTTTCTACGCCTTTCATTTGGCGAAGATGCTCAGCTAGCGTTGGCTCAGCTTTGCCAATAATCCCGATTACTGTGCGATCGGTCCCCTTTGATACATGCGCCTCTACGCCTGCTTTATGAATTTGATCTACAATTTCATTAATTCTTTCATCCGAAATATTAGCTTTCGTTACTACGATCATGACTCATTCTCCTTTATAATTGCGCTGCTTGGCGCTCATTATTATTTCATTTTTCTTCTTCGATTTTTCGATTAATAAGGACGACAATAAATGCATCCACTTTTTCGCTTGCCCGCTTTTATGTGTACACGCTTCTTCGCTTCTACGCTTTTATGCTTTTATGCTTTTATTTGATAAAGTAAATATACACGATTACTCCTTTTCCGTCAACACTTAGATCATTCAAAATAGAAATTTAAATAATAAACCTGCCTTACATACGAGGTCTTTGTTAAAAAAATCTATTTCAGCAGGTCTCCTCTTCACACTGGCCGCTCAGACGCGCATGCCGACGAACAAACAATAAACATACAAAAAAACCGCTTCAAGCAATGGGCTATCCCATCGCTATAAGCGGTTTTTTTTCTTTGCTAGACTGTCTTAGTACGCAGCTTAGGCAGCAGCTTGTTCATATCAACTGTCCGTTTAATCTCCCATGTTGAAGGATCATTATGATCATACTGTTCCAAATACGTGATGACTTCCTTCGTCAGCGGTGTCGGTGTCGATGCTCCCGAGGTGACTGCAACCCGGTCTATCCCTTTCAGCCACTCCTGCTTAATCTCGGATACGTCAGCAACTCGGTAAGCTTTCACTCCTGCAATTTCCTCAGACACTTGCGCCAAACGGTTGGAGTTATTGCTACGCGGGTCACCTACAACGATACAAAGCTGAGCCGTCCCTGCTTGTTCAGCAACAGCCTCTTGTCTCACTTGAGTAGCCAGGCAAATTTCATTATGCACCTCTGCATGCGGAAATTTCTCCTTCAGTTTCTCGATAATATGGCGTATATCCCATTGCGACATCGTCGTTTGATTCGTTATAATCAGCTTCTGGCCGCTTGGATATTCAAGCCCGGCTATTTCCTCTTCACGCTCAATTAATCGAACTGCATCAGGGGCTACACCAATTGCTCCCTCGGGCTCTGGATGGCCTGCCTTGCCAATATAAATGATATGATAGCCTTCCGCCGTTTTCTCGGAAATTAAATCATGTGTACGCGTAACATCCGGACAAGTGGCATCTACTACTGAAAGCCCCTTTTCACGAGCAATTTTTCTTACTTCAGGAGAAACGCCATGGGCTGTAAAAATAACAGTACCTTCATTGACCTGATCTAATATATCAAGACGATTCGCACCGTCAAGCGTAATGACGCCCTCCTGCTCAAATGCTTCCGTCACATGAGCATTATGAACGATCATACCCAAAATATAAATAGGACGCGGAAGATCTAAATTTTTGGCCGTCTGCAATGCAAGAACCATCGCATCAACTACTCCATAGCAATATCCACGCGGAGAAATCTTTACAATTTCCATGCCTACACCTGCTTCCTTCTGCTTCTATTATGCCTGCTTCCGCAGCAGATTTAATTCTCATTCTCTTCTATTATAGACGAAGCAGCTTGTTCCGCATAGGCTATCGGCAGCCATATCGTAAAGATCGTCCCTTTTCCTTCTGCGGTCACGACTTCTACCGTGCCTCTGTGCTCATCAATAATCCACTTGGCAATCGACAAGCCTAACCCGGTACCAACCGTTACGCCGCGTGATTCATCCGCCCGATAAAAGCGTTCAAATACATGCGGAACCTCGTTCGGATTCATGCCGATACCTGTATCCTTGATCATAATTCCGACATGCTGCCCTGTCTTCTTCACTCCAAGCTCAACATAGCCTTCAGTTGTATACTTAAATGCATTTTCAATAAATATGAAGAGCAGCTGCTGCAAATATTCATAATTTCCGTACAGCGTTACATCCGTAAGCAAAGTTAAATCATCAATTCGCCATTCCGCGCTGCGCGGCAGCAGCTGTGCTCGCCGTACTACTTCCTCTACAAGCGGAAGCAGCTGCAAATTTTTCTTCTCCATTACATAACCTGCGTCAGCGCGAGCCAGCGCCAATAAATCATTGACCATCGTGCTCATGCGCTTCGCTTCCGCGGATATATCCTCCATCGCCTCCTGTGACATTTGCCAGTGCTGCGGATCGAATGGATAGGCGGCGGCTTGGCTTACAGGATTCATATCTTGCTGCAGCCTGCCCCACATGTGCTGCAATAAATCGATATTGCCGCGAATCGTTGTAAGCGGCGTACGCAGCTCATGCGAAGCATCGGATACAAATCTGCGCTGCGCCATATAAGCTTCGTCAAGCTCATTATATGCCTTCTCCAGGCGTGATAGCATGACATTTAGCGTGTCTACAAGCGTATGCAATTCATCCTTCGGCCCTTGGGCAGGAATCCTGACACTAAGATCCGATCCTTTTTCAATTTGCTTCGTTGCCTGAATGACCCTTTCAACAGGGCGCAAAGCTTGGCGGGCAATAAGCAAGCCTATAGAAAAAGCAAGGACGAGCATGACCAAGGATGATGTAAACAGAATCATGCGCAGGCTGCCGAGCATCTTCTCTTCATTATAGGTAAATGCGCCAACCTGCAGTAAGCCGATGATCTGGCCGTCGCTAGAAATCGGCACCTGATAAATAAGCATTGAAAATTTCTGTTTATTTATATCTGTTTTAACTTTTAAAAAACCAGATTCAAGCTTTGTCGCTTGCTCCGGATAAGGAATTGTAAAGTTTTGAGAAAATAAATTGTCGGATAGCTTAATAATGCCGTCCCGATAATTTATCAGTTGAATAAAGAGATCCTTCTCATCCATAAAAGGATTCGGGCGTACGTTTAAATCGAGCTTTAAATCCAATTTTTTATCGTAAAATAGCCTTTGTGAAATTTGCAAGCCATTCACATGTTCAATAAGCTGCTGTTTAACACCGGCGTATGTGTTCCATTGAATGAAGAAATATATCGAAACACCAAGTGCCAGCATCGTTGCCGCAAGCAAGCTGGAATACCATAATGTCAGCCGCAGCCTGATCGTCATCCATCCAAACCACCTTTTTCCCGAAGTACATAGCCAGTCCCGCGCACGGTTTGAATAAGTCTTGCCGCTCCGCCTTCCTCTACTTTTTGGCGAAGCATTGCAATATATACTTCAAGCACATTCGATTCCCCGCTAAAATCATATCCCCAAATTTTTTCCATAATACTGTCTCTTGTCAAAACACGGCGCGGATTTTGCATAAACAGCAGCAGCAAATCATATTCCTTGGACGTCAGTTCAATTCGCTTGCCTGCGCGTATCGCTTCGCGCGAATCTAGATCGAGAGACAGATCCTCAAAGGACAGCATGCTTGCTTCCTCCAGCTTGTCTGTCTTTCTGCGCAGCAGCGCGCGTACACGCGCAAGCAGCTCCTCCAAGGCGAATGGCTTCACCAAGTAGTCATCTGCCCCAAGATCGAGCCCTTTTACCCGTTCAGAAATATCATCCTTCGCTGTCAGCATCAAAATCGGCGTCGTACTGCCGCTTTCTCTAATACGGCGGCATACTTCCCAGCCATCGATTTGCGGCATCATAACGTCCAAAATAATAAGGTCAGGTTCTTTTTTCATTAATATTTGCAAGCCCTCTGCCCCGTTTTCAGCCGTAACGACCTCGTATCCCTCGAATGCCAAGCTTCTTCTAAGCAAGGAAGTAATTTTTGCATCATCATCTACTACTACAATTTGTGCTCTGTTCAAGGCCATTCCTCCATTTGCTGCAAAAAGCGCAGAGCTTGAACCTTCTCTGCGCTTGCCTTTTTAACTAACCTTTTTCTCTATTATAATGGTCTATTTTTTAAAAGTGTACCCTGTAAAGCAGCTTTTTCTAAAGTATTAGAGGACGCCGAAATAAGCTTTTCTTCTTGTAGGACGAATTACTCCACTCCAAATTTATTCTTGTCGCCAATTACAACATCGATTGTAATTTCTTTGCCGCCGCGAATAACATTGAACTGTACAGTTGAGCCTACCTCTTTCGTTTTAATCGCATTTACAAATTCAGATGGGTTTTTATATTTTGTGCCTTCTATTCCTATAATAACATCATACTGCTTCAAATCGGCATTGAAGGCAGGAGTGTTATAATAAATATTTTTTACTAGCGCGCCTTCCGTCGATTTCAACCCAAGCTGTTGCGCCATACTTTCAGTTATAGGGCTCAAATCTGCCCCTATAAACGGCACTGGCTCTTTAGGAATCTCCTTATTGTTTATCAAATTGTCCAGCACTTCTTTGACCGTGCTAGTTGGAATAGCAAAGCCAATTCCTTGTGCTTGTGCGCTTACAGCCGTATTGATGCCGACAACCTCTCCGTTAATATTAAGTAACGGTCCGCCGGAGTTGCCTGGATTAATGGAAGCGTCTGTTTGCAGCAAGTGCTTGTAATGTCTCTCGCCTTGCGTATCGGAAATATCAATCGGACGCTCCTTGGCGCTAATAACACCAACTGTCGTCGTAAGGTCGAAGCCGTACGGATTGCCTATCGCAACTACCCAATCACCGATATTAATATTGTCCGAGTCGCCAAGCGGCAATGTTGGAAAGCCCGATTTGCCCTCTACCTTAAGCACCGCCAAATCCAAATCATAGCTTGAACCGAGCAGCTTAGCTTTTAGCGGCTCATCATAGCCTTGCACAGTTACTAAAATTTCTTCCGCGTCGCCGACAACATGCTGATTGGTCAAAATATGGCCGTCTTCTTTAAAGAAAAAGCCTGTGCCCATACCTGTCTGTACCCTTTGGCTTTGTCCTCCGCCTGAATCATTAGTCTCCGAACGATAGTCATCTCCAAAAAATTGACGGAAGAAGGAATCGTCAAAAATACTGCCGCTGCTTCTTCGCGAGTTTTGCTGAACATACGTTTCAATCTTTACAACAGCTGGACTTGCTTGCTTGGACAGCTCTGCGATATTATTCGGCCTTACGACTGCTGCCGACGTTGAAGAGCTGCTTCCAGCTCCGTTAACATTCGTGACGCCGCCTCCCTGAACCGCGCTTGACGCAGGCTGCTGCGCTGTCAGATTCGTAAACCAGTTTTGCGTGTCTGCGGCATACATTAGGCCGCCAACGACAAGAGCGCCTGCCAGGAAGGAAAGAAACATGGAGCGGAATGTTCTGCGCTTTGGCTCCTTCACAACCTTCCAGCTGCCGTTCGTGCTTGCTTTGAACTGGCGCTGCGGCTCATCGATCAGCGCTTTTGCTTCATAAGTATAAGGCTTAACCGTATCCTGCTGCGGCGCCTCCTGCGGCTTTTCATTAATAGATGGGCCGTAGGAGTAATAGTAAGCTGTCGATTTAGGCGTATCTGCCCCTTGCTCTGTGCTTTCCTGACGCTGTTCGTAATAATCCTGCTGCTGTTCTTGATCTAAGCGATTCGTCTCATTATTGCTGCTGGAGTTATCCTTAGGCTCGTTGCGAAAGAAGTCGTCATAATTTTTTTTGTTCTGATCATCCATAGTATTTCTCCTCCTCAAACTTGTATATATGAATTTAGGTTGTTGTAATCTCTATATCTATCATGCACATTCTACCTTAAAACAAACTTAATTGGATTTTAAAACTACATAAAAAAAAGAACTGATGGTCATTATCTGCCGATAATGTCAGTTCCATTCCATATTTATTTGACCCAGCCTTTGCGATGTGCAAGTACTGCCAGCTGAGTGCGGTCTTCCAGCTCGCATTTCATCAACAAATTGCTGACATGTGTTTTTACGGTTTTAATGCTAATATGAAGCTCCTCAGCAATTTCCTTGTTGGATTGTCCGTCTGCGATTAAGAACAGAACCTCTTTCTCGCGCTCAGTCAAATCCTCATCGCCGGTGAGTGCGGCTTGCTGTCTTAGTCCTCTTGTCAGTGCTTGTGATACATCGGAGGTCATGACCGGCATTCCTTTAATCGCACCTTCGATCGCCCAAACGAGCTCCTCTGCCGACACTGTTTTCAGCACATAGCTTACTGCACCTGCTTCTATGGCAGCATATACCTTATCGTCCTCCAGGAAGCTGGTCAGCATAACGATTTTAATATGGTCATATAAAGCAGTAATTTGCTTGGTTGCTTCAATTCCGTCCATTTGCGGCATCATAAGATCCATTAAAATAATATCGGGCTGCTCTTCCGCAGGACATTGCTTCAGCCAATCCAATGCATTCAGTCCATTATCCGCCTCAGCGATTACTTCCAGCTTAGGATCAAGCATCAAATAGGTGCGCAAGCCGATGCGAACCATATCATGATCATCGACTATCATTACTCTAATCGTATTTTGTACACTCATTGCCTGTCATTCTCCTTATTACAATTTCGGAATAGTAATTCTTACTCTCGTTCCGCTGCCTAGCTTGCTCATAATTTCAGCTGCTCCGCCTAACTTCTGAGCCCGCTCCTGCATAGTCGATAAGCCGTAAGAGCCGCGCTTCACCGATTCCACCTTGAAGCCTGCCCCGTCATCCGCCAGCGTCATTACAACCTGCCGCTCATTCTCGCTAATCGTAAGCGTGCAATGCTGAGCTTTCGCATGCTTGACAATATTGGCCATGCCTTCTTGCACGATAAGAAATAGTTGATGCTCCTTCGCTTCACTTAATGTAGAGCTGATCCGCCATTCAAGCTCGCCCTGCAAATTATTTTGCCGGCAAAAATCCGGAAACCATTTGCCGAGCGCCTCCTGCAGTGTACGCCCCTCCAGCTCCATCGGCCTCAGCTGCGCAATGAAATTCCGCATCTGCTTCTGTGCCAGATTGGACATTTGCACCAGCTGCTCCAATACCGATTCGGCTCTGGATGCGTCAACCTGCTGCAGCTTTGAAAGCGATGAGGCGCACATATGTATCGCAAACAGCTGCTGGCTCACTGTATCATGCAAATCACGGGCAAGCCGTTTTCGCTCCTCATGAACGGCTGCTTCATTAGAGGCTGATTGCTGCAGCCTTTCCTCGCCCATATGCTGAAGCAGCTTCATCTTCTCCTCTATTATTGCTGCCAGCTCATTAAATTGCTTGTACAGCTGCAAAAAGGAGTGATGGCCTTCAATTGCAATACGCTCCTCGTAATTCCCGTTCACAATTTGCTTAAGCCCAATGTGCAGCCTCTCTATTCGTCCAGCATAACGCTGGGCAATCCAATAGCCAAATCCGCCGCTTAAAAGTATAAACAAGGAAAAGGAGTAGAGTCTGGCTTCATTCAAGCTGACTCTCGGCTCCAAATAATGCCAGAGAGCGAAGGTCGCGCCCATCGCAACTGCCGCTCCGGCAATAAACAAGCCAATTAACTCCCATTTGCTGCTGCGAACTAAATTTACGATCATTCTGTCGTTCACCCTACCTTAGTTACTCGAACATCGCCGATAAACGTGCTAACGACAATTTTTATTTTTTTCTCTGCTTCTCTATATAGCGGCGATTCAATGTTTACATTAGTAAAAATACCGCCCTCGCGCCGGCCTAATATTTTGACATCTCCGATAAATGCGCTTGAAACGACTTGTACCGCAATTTCATAATCATTCGGCACATATACTTTAACATCGCCGATAAAAGAGGAAATATTGATGCGCGTTTCCGTTGAAGGCACATTTGCTTTTGTCAAATCAAGTACGGTGTCGCCAATAAAATGGGAAATGTTCATCGGCTTAAGCTCCCAATATTCATGGCCAATATGGATGTCGCCAATAAAGCTGCTGCGATTTTCTGACTTGGAGCTGTAATCCCACCAGCCATCGTGATGGTTGTGATGGTTATGCTTGTCACGCTTGTAATCTCTGCGGTATTGCTTGAATTGCGCCTTGTATTTCTTAAATGACTCTTTGTTAAAGCCGTCTTCAAAATCTCCTGCTGCATTCGCGTGCGGGTCATGGTAATGCTTATTATTGTCATAAGCAGCACCTGAGCGAATATAATCATCTTGCTCAGAAGTGTAACCATTTTTCATTTCTTTACTGTCTGGTTCTACAGGCTTTGTTGGATCTGGATGAAGCGGCGGTGCTGGCGGAACATCTTCCTGCTGATCTGTATATGGGCGATAATATTGCCACTCGTCCTGTTCAGGCTTTTGCTGTGTTGCCTTCGGACGAAGCATCATGCGCAGTCCTACCCCAATGATAATTACAGGGATGAGGTAACGGATTATATCGCCGACTGACCAATCAAACCATTCCAAGTTTCTTCCGAGGAAAACAACGCCTATTGCGACCATAAATATTCCCCACCAGCCGCCGCCATTACACTCTTGGGCAAATACCTGCTTCAGTCCGATTGTAATAAGAATGACCGGCCAAAATGTGGATATTATTTCTCCAATGGATAGTGTTATATAGCCAGTCTGCTGCATCAAAAACACTACACCGATGCCGATTATAACAAGTCCAGTAAATATACGGCTAAGTACGTTTCCTTTCATGCTGAACAGCTCCTTATGCTTCCTAATGCTATTGTAGCTTTAGTATATATAACTCCGCAATAACATTGAAGGGACGACCGATTGAATTATAGCTCAGTCTAGAGACTGATTTAAATAAAAAAGAGACCGCTATTGCGCAGCATAAAGCTGCTGCAACAGCAATCTCTTGTGTATATTGAACCAGCATGCACTCGTTATTTTGTTTTGGATGTTTTTTTCTTCTTTGCCTTATTATTTTCTTCCAGGGAATTTTGATAAGCGAACTCCTGAGCATATTCTTCCTGTTGATTATTCACTTGCAGCTGAGTTCCTTTATTTATTTTATTTTTAGCCATTATCACTCACCTCCTTCTTACAGGCTTAGTATGTCAACCCAACTGGTTGTTCATCCAAGCCTTAAGATTCCAGAAAGTAAAGCGGGATTGGCTTATTTACTTCTACTGACCGGTTAATCTCATCGAGCCATTGCTGGGTCAGCTTGCCGTTGCCGCGCTTAAGCACCTGCACTTGTACAGTTCGCTTGCCCCATTGGCTGTAAACATCGTCGATCGTTTCGAAATAAAGATCTATTTTATTGCCTTTGATGGCTGCTCCTGTGTCCGCTACTACACCATAGCCATAGCCCGGTATATATAACAACGAGCCGATTGGAAATATCGCAGGATCAGCTGCGATGGTTGAAACCTGATCACGGCATACCATGACGCCAGAAAATGTAACGCCATATTGCGGATGGCCAGGCTTTTTGCCTGTTGATTCGATACCGGCTGTATATCCGGTTGCCACCACTTCAATTACTGTATCACTATGCTGATACTCCTCTCTGTCCAGCCTATTTGCGGAAGCTTTATGCTCATTCGCATCAGCGGTAAAGCTGCCGGCTGCAATAGTCAAAAGCATGCAGCTAAATAATGCTGCTGCTTTCCGAACAGAAAAAAAGCTTGTAGCCATTAGGGACCACTCCTCCTTGAGAAGAAGAATGCCCCTATGCTGCAAGCCTTATTCATAGACTAGGACAAATCTTTATTTGCTATTTGCTGCTGAAGCTTTGCAATTAGCTCTTCAACCGGCATAGCGCCTAAATCGCCTTCGCCTCTTTTTCTAACTGATACAGCTCCTGCCTGCATTTCATTTTCACCGACTACTAGCATATATGGCGCTTTTTCCAGCTGGGCTTCTCTAATTTTGTAGCCAAGCTTTTCATTGCGCAAATCATTTTCAACCCGAATGCCCGCTTCACGCAATTGCTCCGTTACTTTAACCGCATACCCTTCATAAGCAGTTGATACTGGAATTACTTTAGCCTGCATTGGAGCAAGCCATAGCGGAAGCGCCCCTGCAAAGTTTTCCAAAAGGAATGCAGTCATGCGCTCCATTGTACTAATAATTCCGCGGTGGATAACGACAGGACGATGTTTTTTGCCGTCCTCGCCTACGTACTCCAATTGGAATCGTTCAGGCAATAAGAAATCCAGCTGCGCTGTAGATAGTGTTTCTTCTTTGCCAAGCGCTGTTTTAATTTGAACATCCAGCTTCGGACCATAGAACGCAGCCTCTCCTTCCGCTTCGTAAAACGGCAGGCCTAGCTCTTCTACTACCTCGCGAAGCATGCGCTGAGACATTTCCCACATCTCGTCATCCTGGAAGTATTTCTCAGTATCATGAGGATCGCGGTAGGACAAGCGGAAACGGTATTCCTTAATGCCGAAGTCCTCGTATACTTTTTGAATCAAGCTTATCACGCGTGCAAACTCATCCTTGATTTGGTCAGGACGGCAAAACAGATGCGCATCATTCAAGGTCATCGCCCGAACGCGGTGCAAGCCAGTCAAAGCGCCTGACATTTCATAACGATGCATAGTTCCTAATTCGGCTATGCGGATCGGAAGATCGCGGTAGCTGCGCATTTCACTCTTATAAACCATCATATGGTGCGGACAGTTCATTGGACGAAGCACAAGCTCTTCATTATCCATCTCCATAACCGGGAACATATCTTCGTTGTAATGGTTCCAGTGACCGGAAATTTTGTACAGCTCTACGTTGGCAAGAACAGGCGTATATACATGCTCATAGCCAAGACGCTCTTCCAAATCTACAATATAACGCTCCATTGTTCTGCGCACTTTAGAGCCATTTGGCAGCCAAAGCGGCAATCCTTGTCCAACTTCGCGCGAGAATGTAAACATGCCAAGCTCTTTGCCCAGCTTGCGGTGATCGCGTTTTTTAGCTTCCTCAAGAAAGTGCAAATGCTCATCCAGCTCGGATTTTTTAGCAAATGCTGTTCCGTAAATGCGCTGCAGCATTTTATTTTTGGAATCGCCGCGCCAGTACGCGCCCGCTACGCTTAATAGCTTGAATGCTTTAATCTTGCCAGTAGAAGGCAAATGCGGTCCGCGGCAAAGATCGAAAAACTCGCCTTGATCATACAGCGTAATGATAGAATCTTCCGGCAGGTCGCGAATAAGCTCCAGCTTCAAATTGTCATCCAGCTCTGTGAAGATTTCGAGCGCTTCCTCACGGCTAACGACTCTGCGGCGAATCGGCAAGTTCTCGCCAACGATTTTGTTCATTTCTTTTTCAATTTTCAGAAGATCCTCTGGCGTAACCGACTGCTCCATATCGATATCGTAATAGAAGCCATCTTCTATAACCGGGCCAATACCCAGTTTCACAGTCTTGTTGCCATAAATGCGTTTGATGGCTTGCGCTAGCAAGTGCGCTGTACTGTGGCGATAAACTTCAAGACCAGCTTCTGATTCAACCGTTACGATTTCAACAGCCGCATCCTGTTCAAGCGGTGTATAAATATCTACAACTTTACCGTCCAGCTTGCCGGCAATAGCATTTTTTTTAAGTCCGGAGCTTATAGAGCCTGCTACATCTTCAATGGTTGTTCCAGCGTCATACTCTCTTACTGCGCCATCTGGAAATGTTACCTTAATACTCAATTTCTTCATCCTCCTAAAAAATATTCAGCTTTCTATGCTGCCGCACAGATTTTTGCAGAATCATCCATTTAATGATTTGCCTGTTTAAGCCTTTCTGAAGACACAAAAAAAGCACGCATCCCATAAAAGGGACGAGTGCTTGTGCTTTACCCGTGGTTCCACCCTGCTTCAACTTCAGCCAATTGCAAATATTAAGCAAAACTCTGCTTAATCTGCTCCAATAATAGGCATCCAGTCCTCACATATCCTGTAACGGAGATATCCGGTACAGCTTACTTATAAGCAGATACTAATCTGCCCCGTTCAACTGTACAGCTACAAAGTGGTATACTTGCCAGCGATACGCAAGGAAATTTCAGCCTAGTTTCCTCTCTCTGCTCCGATCGCGATTAGCGAGCACATGTCTTTGTCACAGCTTTTCTACGCCATTAATTATATATGGACGGAAGCGCCTGGTCAATAGCAACAGCTTAAGATTGCGTCATCTCATCAACCTGACTGCTGCAGGAGATACAATTTTGACATATCGTTACACGCTGATCAAAGATGGATTCGATGGTTCGTATTACCTGCTGCTGCGGATGCTTCGTATGAACTGTTATATGTTTAGGTGATACAGAAATTAATGAACTAATGACCATATCATCAATATTCATCTCTGTCTCAATCATCTCGGCTACAATTCGATCCGTTGCATGCTCAGGCTCAATTAATCGGAAGGTACCGTCATACAGCTGGAATTCTTGTCCTCCCTTATGGAGCAAATGGACATGATCAACTTTAGTATCCTGCAAATAAACAAAATATTTAAGAAGCGAAATAAACTCCTGGTACTGTTTGTCGAGCATAAATTCATCAAGCGCATAATCAACAATTTCGGATAGCTCCTTGCGATAGGCTTCAAGGCGAAACGTAATAAAGCCCGCAAAATTCATTTCTGTTTCGAGCTGCAAATAAAGCTCTGCCTCGTCTGCAACTTTTTTTCTGCGCCTTGCTTGATCTGCTTCGTGGAATTTAGCGCCTAGTCCATCCCAGTCCTGTCCCGCCAGCATACTGCTGCTGTATTTGAGTATAGTTTCTTTATCCGCTCTTGTGTAGTGCGAATATTTGCGCTGAATAATGCTGGAAAGCATCATATACTCAAGCTCTTTTACAATAAATTGCGCAATAGCGTCAGCAGCGCCCTTATATACGATATCGCCATGCTCTTGAAGCTTAAAATCCGGCAGTCTGCCTCTGCACTTTATTTGCTGAGCAGCGTTTATTTCAAAGGAAATCAAGTCATTCTTAAGACTAGTCTTGGTGTGTATATGTAAATCACGATTTATACAGTCAATAAGCAGCCTTTGTAAATCATTCGCCCAGCTTTCCAATTTTTCATTTTCATTCGGTAACGTCAGGCAAAATAGTTCCATAACCTCACTCCTTTCTACCGTTTAAGTATATGGTTCAATATCGAGGTATATACGAAGAAGAGTTTGGAATGTATATAATTTGGTTTAGCAAACAAATAAAAAAGCTTGTAGGACATAAATCTTGGCTTAAGATTTATATCATACAAGCTTTGTAAATTAATTTTGCATAACAAAGTCGCGCTCAGCTTTGTCGTGCTCATTGAACACGCGCAAAATATTATATTTCGTATCACGCTGCGCGGGAATTTTCCCTGCCTCGCGAATCAGTTGAAGAATTAAATCAATATTAACTTTATGAGTCGTTCCGGCTGCAGATACGACATTTTCCTCAATCATCGTGCTGCCGAAATCGTTGCAGCCATATTGCAGCGAAAGCTTGCCCATCTCTGGTCCCATCGTTACCCATGATGATTGGAAGTTTTTGATGTTATCAAGCATAATGCGGCTAACCGCTACAATTCGCAAATATTCCTCCGGACTTGCTTTTTCCAGCTTCAAATTCGTATTATCCGGCTGGAACGGCCAAGATATAAATGCAAGGAAGCCTTCGGAATTATAGCCATTCGCTATACATTCATCCTGGGCATCACGAATGCGCAGCATATGTAAAGCCCGTTCCTCAATCGTCTCGCCCAAGCCATACACCATCGTCGCCGTCGTATTCATGCCGTGACGATGCGCTGATTTCATCACATCCATCCAGTCCGTCCATGAGCCTTTCAAACGGCTGATCTTCATTCTCGTACGGTCATCCAGTATTTCTGCGCCGCCGCCAGGCAAGGAATCAAGGCCGGCTGCATGCAGCTGGGAAACCACTTCATCCAGCGACAATCCTTCTGAAACAGCTTTCATCTTCTGTATTTCAGCAGGCGAGAAGGAGTGCATCGTAATTTGCGGAAAATGTTGTTTTATCTTTTTTAATAAATCCGTATAATAGCTGAATGGCAAGTTCGGATTAGTTCCGCCCTGCATTAATATTTCTGTCCCGTCCACATCAATCGTTTCTTGAATTTTCCTTAAAATAACGTCATCCTCCAGCACGTAGCCTTCTTTGGATTTCGGAGAACGATAAAATGCGCAGAAACGGCAGTATACATCACAAACATTTGTATAATTGACATTGCGGCCTACAACAAATGTGGTAATCGGCTCTGGGTGCTTTTTGAGCATAATCTGATTAGCCGTATGCCCCATTTTTTCAATTTCATCGGAAGCTAACAGCTCCATCGTATCCTCAAAGCTGATACGCTCGCCTCGCAACGATTTTTCCAGTATATGATCGATTCCAGCCATGGCAAAGCTCCTTAACTTGATTCATTTATTTTAAAAGCGTAATGAATATATAAACTGCAACTGTATTAATACTAACATAGAAAAAGGATTGAAGTCACCTATGTGATACAAACTCCTTAAAAAGGAATAACAGAAAAATGACCACCCTACTATTTTAGGATGGCCAATTATATAAGCTTTAAAATTTCAATTTATTATTTCAATCAATTTTTATAAAATTCCCTATTCTATAACTTGAACAAACACAAATCTCATTAGGGTGGTTCCATCTCCTAGTTGCCCAGAAGTATTATATCCTGTGGCCCATATAGAACCGTCAGCCTTTAATAAGACACTAAAACTTCCTTTGCCCGAGACTTGCTTTGCCCCTGTTATCCCACTTAACTGCAATGGAGCCGTTTGCTTAACTTTATTCCCTGTTCCTAATTCTCCATTGTTATTATATCCCCATACCCACACACTTCCATCCTCTTTGACAGCCAAACTTTTATAGGTTCCTGCATTCAATGATTTCACATCTGTCATCCCGGGAATAAGTTGTGGCATGCTTACCGTTGGACCTGTAGTTCCCACTCTGCCTAACTCGCCATTCGTATTTACTCCCCAAGACATCAGCGTTCCATCTTCTTTTAAGGCGAGGACATGAGAGTAACCTACTACCATTTCCTTAATATTTGACAGGGTACCTATTTTCGTAGGAGACGTTTGAGTGCCTCCTCCTTCTCTGGCTAACTTATTGTATGCGTTACTTCCCCAGCCCCAAACTGTTCCATCCATTTTGATTGCAAAGGTTGTGCCTGTATTCGATACGATCTGCCTGACTCCCTCAATGTTGATTTTTACTGGTGAAGTTCTGTTCGTTACGGTTTGATCGCCTAACTGGTTACTGTTGTTTTCCCCCCAGGCCCACACCGTTCCATCTGACTTTATTGCAAAACTAGAGTACTCTCCTGCCGCTATACTAACGACATCTGTCAGATTCGGCACTTGGAATGGTGTCAGCTTATCTGTTGTACTGCCATCACCCAATTGCCCCCTTAAATTACTCCCCCATGACCATACCGTCCCGTCTGCTTTCAGCGCTAATCCATGACTGCTTCCTGCTTCTACGGCAATGATACTTGATAAATCTTCTATTTGCTCTGCGGAAGATCTGTTATTCTTAGTCCCATCGCCTAACTGACCGGATGAATTTCCCCCCCATGACCATACTGTGCCATCTGGTTTAAGTGCCAATGAAAATTGCGTGCTGCTGCTTATTGAACTTTCTGCTGTTGCACGCAATTCGATCCAACCTGGTTCTGACCATTCTGACCACAGTCGGCCATCTTTGACACGTACTTGTACTTGTAATTTTTCATTTTCCGGTAACGGTGAGGTTATTCGCCAGCCACCTGTTCCTTCCAAACTGTCCAGATTCTGCTCGCCAGAATCTTCGTGCATACTTCCATCTTCTTTTCGAATTTGAACTTGGTACTTTGTAAATACGGTAAGCGCATCATCCTGCTGGTTCCAACTGACAACCGGAGTTGGGATATTAGTAACAGTTGAATTTCCTTCCGTTCCTTTCGGATATTGAAGAATAACAACTGGATTGCTGTTTTTCTTCACCTGCACAAACTCAAGTCTCGATACGTTTGTTCCATCTCCAAGTTCCCCAGAAGTGTTGTTTCCTGTAGCCCAAAAAGAACCGTCTTCCTTTAATAAGACGCTGAAACTTCCTCTGCCCGAGACTTGCTTTGCCCCTGTTATCCCACTTAATTGCAATGGAGCCGTTTGCTTAACTTTATTCCCTGTTCCTAATTCTCCATTGTTATTATATCCCCATACCCATACGCTGCCGTCTTCTTTCACAGCTAAGCTCTCATTACTTCCTGCGTTTACAGATCTCACATCTGTCATTCCAGGAACAAATTGTGGCGTGCTTACCGTAGGGCCTGTGGTTCCCACTCTGCCCAACTCACCATACGCATTTACTCCCCAAGACATCAGCGTTCCATCTTCTTTTAAGGCGAGGACATGAGAGTAACCTACTACCATTTCCTTAATATTTGACAGGGTACCTATTTTCGTAGGAGACGTTTGAGTGCCTCCTCCTTCTCTGGCTAACTTATTGTATGCGTTACTTCCCCAGCCCCAAACTGTTCCATCCATTTTGATTGCAAAGGTTGTGCCTGTATTCGATACGATCTGCCTGACTCCCTCAATGTTGATTTTTACTGGTGAAGTTCTGTTCGTTACGGTTTGATCGCCTAACTGGTTACTGTTGTTTTCCCCCCAGGCCCACACCGTTCCATCTGACTTTATTGCAAAACTAGAGTACTCTCCTGCCGCTATACTAACGACATCTGTCAGATTCGGCACTTGGAATGGTGTCAGCTTATCTGTTGTACTGCCATCACCCAATTGCCCCCTTAAATTACTCCCCCATGACCATACCGTCCCGTCTGCTTTCAGCGCTAATCCATGACTGCTTCCTGCTTCTACGGCAATGATACTTGATAAATCTTCTATTTGCTCTGCGGAAGATCTGTTATTCTTAGTCCCATCGCCTAACTGACCGGATGAATTTCCCCCCCATGACCATACTGTGCCATCTGGTTTAAGTGCCAATGAAAATTGCGTGCTGCTGCTTATTGAACTTTCTGCTGTTGCACGCAATTCGATCCAACCTGGTTCTGACCATTCTGACCACAGTCGGCCATCTTTGACACGTACTTGTACTTGTAATTTTTCATTTTCCGGTAACGGTGAGGTTATTCGCCAGCCACCTGTTCCTTCCAAACTGTCCAGATTCTGCTCGCCAGAATCTTCGTGCATACTTCCATCTTCTTTTCGAATTTGAACTTGGTACTTTGTAAATATGGTAAACGCATCATCCTGCTGGTTCCAACTGACAACCGGAGTTGGTATATTAGTAACAGTTGGATTTCCTTCCATTCCTTTCGGATATTGAAGAGTAACAACTGGACTGCTGTTCTCCTTCACCTGCACAAACTCAAGTCTCGATACATTTGTTCCGTCCCCTAGTTCTCCAGAAGTGTTGTTTCCTGTAGCCCAAAAAGAACCGTCTTCCTTTAATAAGACGCTGAAACTTCCTCTGCCCGAAACTTGCATTGCCCCTGCTATCCCACTTAATTGCAATGGAGCCGTTTGCTTAACTTTATTCCCTGTTCCTAATTCTCCATTGTTATTATATCCCCATACCCATACGCTGCCGTCTTCTTTCACAGCCAAACTCTTATTACTTCCTGCATTTACAGATCTCACATCTGTCATTCCAGGAACAAATTGTGGCGTGCTTGTAGCTCCGCCTATTCCTAGTTCACCGTGCGTATTCGTTCCCCAAGACCATAGTGTTCCATCTTCTTTTAAAGCGAAAACATGAGAATTACCTACTGCAATTTCTATTACATTAGACAGTGTAGCTAGTTGGGTATGAGCATGGATAACTCCTCCGCCGCCTCTGGCTAACTTATTACCTGTGTTACTTCCCCAGCCCCAAACCGTTCCATCCATCTTGATTGCAAAGGTTGTACCTGTATTCGATACAATTCGCTTGACCCCTCCAATGTTAATCTCCACGGGTGATGTCCTGTTCGTAGTAGATTGGTCACCTAATGTGTAATTGGAATTATCTCCCCAAGCCCAAACAGTCCCATCTGACTTTACAGCGAAACTGGAATACTCTCCTGCTGCAATACTAACCACTCCTGTCAGATTCGGTACTTGAAATGGTGTCAGCTTATCTGTTGTACTACCATCACCCAATTGTCCTCTGAAATTTCCTCCCCAAGACCATACTGTCCCGTCTGCTTTCAGCGCTAATCCATGACTGCTTCCTGCTGATACAGCAATGACGTTCGATAAACCTTCTATTTGTTCCACTGATGATCGTTTAGTCTTGGTTCCATCGCCTAGTTGGCTATATGAGTTATCTCCCCAAGACCATACCGTACCGTTAGGTTTAAGTAACAGTGAATATTGCGAGCTGCTGCTTATCGAACTCTCAGCTGTTGCGCGCAATTCGATCCAACCTGGTTCTGACCATTCTGACCACAGCCGGCCATCTTTAACACGTACTTGCACTTGTAGTTTTTCGTTTTCTTCAAGAGGTTCAATTAAATCCCATGTACCTCTATTTCCTTTATTAGCCCATTCTACCTCTCCAGTATCAAAATACAAAGTTCCGTCTTCTTTTCGAATTTCAACTTGGTAATTTGTAAATACGGTAAGTGCATCATCCTGCTGAATCCAGCTTATAACCGGAGTTGTGATATTAGTAATAGCAGGATTCTCTTTTGTCCCATTAGGATATTTAAGAGTAACAACAGGACTGTTATTTTCTTTCACCTGATCAAATTGATGTCTTGTTTCAATTGTACCATCAGCTAGTTGACCAGTAATATTATATCCAGAAGTCCATAAGGAGCCATCCTCTTTTAGTAAGACACTAAACTCTGTCCCTCCCGTGGCATATACAACACTCTCTATTTCATTAATAGGTACAAGAGTAAAGGAGTATGAAACATTACCTATACCAAATTGACCATAACGATTAAGTCCCCATACTAATATACCACCATCTTCTTTTACAGCTAGACTATGAGATGCGCCAATTCCAATTTCTTTTACTTTTGGTAATTCTGTTACTATTCCTGGAATAAGATTACTACCATCCCTCCCGAGTTGACCAAAGTTATTTAATCCCCAAGACCACACTGTTCCATCTTTCTCCATTGCTAATACGTGAGAATCACCGACTATTACTTTCTTAATATTACTTAAGCCTTGAATTACTATCGGTTCTACTTGTGCACCGCTAGAGCCTTTTCCGAGCTTATAATTACCTCCCCAGCCCCATAGTGTTCCATCTTGTTTAACAACAAAAGATACGTCATTTCCGGAAATTATTTGACTGACATCTGTTATTTCTATAGCAGTTGGGATGTTCCTATTAACATTAGTTTTATCGCCTAATTGATATGAACTATTGTTTCCCCAAGCCCATAAAGTACCATCAGATTGAAGAGCAAAACTTGTTTTACCAGACGCAGAAATCCTCTCTATATTTTCCAAACCTGAAATTTGTTGCGGAATTGATCGTGATACATTACTATTGTCTCCGAGTTGACCCGCACTATTATCGCCCCACGACCATACGGTACCATCTGATTTCAAGGCTAAGCTGTGGGAGGTTCCAACAGCAACAGCAATTACATCATTCAATCCTTCAACCTTGGCAATATTTGATCTGCTAAATAGTGAGCCATCTCCTAACTGTCCTGAGTCATTAGCTCCCCATGACCAAACTGTATTATCTTCCTTAACAAAAATGACAAAATTTGATGTCGATGAGACAGCTAATCTACTACTAAAGTCATATTTAAACTCATCGGTTTTAACTATTAATAAATCACTGAAATCGGATTTATTTCCAGATAAATCAACAGCTCTGATTTTAAAAGTATACTCATTATCACTTAGTAAATTATTGAACAAGAATTTATTCCCTTTGGTTTGTATAACTACATCTGAATCTAAAAGAACTTCATAATGGTCAATACCAAAATTATCAATTGAATCTTCCCATTCAATACCAATCTTATTACTAGATATATAATACGTAGAAAGATTGGCCGGTACACTTGGTGAAAGTGTATCGTTAATTGTTTCTATCGTAATACCTTCACTAAAATCAGATACATATAACATTTCATTAACAGCTCTTACTTTTACTACATAGGATTGATTCGCAAGTAGGTTTTGAATCAAAAAATCATTTTGCGCGGTACTGCCAATTAATTTATTATTTATAAATATCTCATAGTTATAATCGGTTTGTCCTATCCAGCTTAAATGAAAACTGTTGTCTGACATTTGAGTAATTTCTAATGTAGTTGGTGCATTTGGCTTTGTAATTACTAAAGGAACTACATTATTATTTTGTTCATTATAATACCAATATCGATATTCTCCATCTCTAACTGCCCTATTCTCAAATCTTTCAAATGTCGGATACATACTTCTTGTTGGCAATATTTTGATCAATTTATCACCGGTTGCTGAATAACCAGTACTATTTTTGCCCCATGCCCAAACGGATCCATCACGCTTAACAGCGAGCACGCCTCCTTCTTCAGTCTTAAATATACGCGAAACGTTATCTATTCCCACTTTTTGTGGGTAATTAACAAGATTAGGAGTAGTTTTTTCTGGTCTTGTTCCATATGGAGGCATTACCCCTAATCCCAGTCTACCATCAACATCATAGCCCCATGCCCATACATTACCAGTTGCATCTAATGCCCATAAGCTTTCTTGGGAAATAATGAAGTCAACAACATTCTCCAAATATTTACGTCCATTATCATAAGTAACTCGTCCAGGTGTTGCAAGATACTGAACACTTCCAACTGGTCTCTCCATATAACGAAGTGACCCCCACATGTATAATCCGCCGTCTAAACCTATTCCTGCACTAATTTCACCTCGAGTATATAACTTTTTAAACTTTTGATTTGTTAATACTTTAACCGGAGTCGCTCTAGTTTCAATAGTTCCATCTCCTAATTGACCCCTAAAATTAACACCATATCCCCATGCAACACCGGTTTTATCCAAAGCAAGCAAGTAACCCGACTCAACTGTCAATGACACTATATTTTCTAAGTTGGGTATTTTTTCGAATTGTTTAGTATTGACATTATATTTCCACACAGTACCATCTTTTTTTATAATATGAATACCACTATCGAGATTTATTTCTTCAACATCTTGAGAGTTTTCGTAAAAAACCGGGCTCAAGGAATCACTTATTTCCCAAAGAGTGTTATCCTTTTTTTTAACTACTATAGAGGTAGCGTATTCTGATGCTTTAATTTCAACAACATCATTAATTGGAACTTTTTGGGTCACTCCTGAATCTCTCCAGAAAATAACAGTTCCGTCCATATTTAAATAGAACATTCCTGCTTTGTTATAATTCAAATTTACAAGTTTTGGCTTAGATAGCGTTTCCACAACAAATATACTACTTTTACTTGAATAGTTCTCAGCTTCATCAAATGCAATTATTTCAATTTGATATTCTTTGTTGGCATCTAAATTTTTGAATAAATACCTAGGTTCGTTAGTAGTTGCTATCTTAACATTATCTAAATAAATATCGTATCCTATAACGCCTATCTTATCGTATTCTCCACTCCAATTAAGAGTAAATTGTTTATAATTAAGTCCTAATACTTCAAATGTTGTTGGAGGTGTTGGTGCAGTTCCATCATATCTTACTATTTTTTGAACAACAGAACTGTAGTTACCTGCCCAATCCATCGATCTAGCAGATATGTTATATATCCCTTCTTCTTCGATAAAAATTGGTCCCGCGTAATGTTGCCAGTCTCCTTCGTCAATTTTAAACTCATATCTTCTAAAGCCACTCTCTTCATCGGAGCTACCTGTTATGTAAACAACTGCTTCTTCATTAGTCCAATCAGATTCGTATCTTAAGGCTATCTCCGGCTCACTAGGATTGTTACGATCTACTTTTACCTCAATTGAATTCTCATCACTAATATTTCCAGCATTATCAATAGATCGTGCAAAAACAACTTTTCCAGGCTCACTAATAGTAAAAGGATCTACATAATCAATCCACAATTCACTTGGCCCAATTCGATATTGCGACTTCTTAACTCCACTTTCTTCGTCAATACCATGTGCTATACTGACCAGAACATCTAAATTTGTCCAATCATCTGGGTCTAATATAATATCTGGTGAGGAAGGTGGCAGCGTATCCATATTAACTTTCGTTTTCTTTACTTTTTCCATATTCCCGCTTTTATCTTTTGAGCGATAATATATAACATTTTCTTCCGGATCATCAACTGTAAAAGTTGATACATACCTTTTCCATGTGACTCCTAGATCCAGGCTATACTCTGTATAATCAATGCCCGATTGATGATCAATTGCAGTAAAATGTACTGAAACTGGTCCAATATAAAAGGAATTTTCACCTAAATCTCCGTTTAAAAAAATAGATGTTGAAGGAGATGATAAATCAGGTTTAATCGTAAAGGTACTAGTTTGAAAAGGTTCAATATTATTATTATTATCAATTGACTGATAATCAATTTTATAAACTTTACTATCAACAAGATTAATTTTCCCTGAATAATTATTCCATGAACCATTATTGAGGCGATACTGTATTCTGGAAACACCAGAATTATTATCTGATGCTATTAACTCAATAGTTACCTTATCATAATAAATGCCATTACTTCCCTGATTCCCAGTAAGTATTATTGTAGTAACGGGGGGCTCCGTGTCCGAAGCCGCCCATATTTGATTAGGTATCATTATTAATAGCATAGCAACTATTAACATAATGCTTATACTTCTTTTCAAGCTTAACCCCTCCATATAATAACAAGCGTATTAGATATCTGATTTTTCAACTTCATTCCATTTTAATGTTAGTACAATAGGAGGATAATAATCAGGATCCATCCATACATAGGATAAGTTTACTGTAAGACGTCCTAATATAATCTGCCCATTTTTATCTTTCTGAAGTTTCCATTCACCACTTGCAACCGCTTTATCTGATTCTACTAACAGGTAAGCATTATTCCAATCCAAAGAGTTCTCATCAAACTGACTATTTTGGTCTACTGCATCTTTAAATGTTCTTTTCATCCCTGCTTCTATTTCCGTTGTCATCTCAGAATCCCATACTTCTATGAATTCAAAACCTTTTAGTTTAGATCGTTCAACAATTTCTTTAAAAGCATCAGTAACATATACATAATTTATTGAATTTTCTTTAATTTTAAAAATCATCTGAGTTTTAACGATATCCTCATAAAATATAATTTTCTCAAATTCGCTAAACCCTTTTATTGAATAATCACTGCATATAGATCGGCTAAAATCTACTGCATCTATTACATTTATAACATTAACCAAATAAAGCTCTAATTCATGTTCAATGGGAAGGAATTGGACTGCATCAGAAATATAAGGTGAAAGTTTTTCTTTTGCGTTCTTTGTAAAAACAGGAGTTCCACTTCTTATATAAACAATGTCGCTTTTGCTTTTTTTTCTATGTGATGAAACAAATTCGAATGGTTTCCAATCATTAACAAATGATCCATCGAATCTTATTTTACTACTGTATTCATCCAATATGCTGAAATCAACATTATCTTCTAAATAAATTAAAGGCATTATTACTAGAGTTTTTAAATCAGATTTCATTTCCCATACTTTCATTTAGATTATCATCCTATTCTTTAAATATATTTAATTTCACAAATCTATTTTAATTTGCCAATTACAATTTCTCCAGATAACAAGTCATTTCTTATCTTCTGAAGAGCTTTCACTATTTCTTGTTGTGCGTTCGGATGACCATCGTATTTTTCTATTTGTTTCAATACATATTCATAATAATTTTGTGTATGTCCTCCGTTATGTGTCGCAGTTTTCAAAATTACTTGAGTAGTTTCATCGATTACAACATCTACTGAAACGTGCCCCTTCTTAACAGGGAGCCATATTCCATTTGCAGATGAGTTGACATCAATTTTATACTTCTCTAGTATTGTCTTTGCCCGAACTGCGCTTGGAAACCTTTTATCCCCAGCAGGAACAATATGATGTGCCTCCCAATTTGTAATACCATTTTGAGAAATATTCGGTTTAGAATATCCTGATTTTGTTAGCTCACTACCTAAAATAGTACTGGGAGTTGCACTTTTTGGATATGCTTTGCTTAGTGTTGTAGACAATTTATTAATATCGTAATTATAACAATCAAGATTATGTGTGAATATTTCTAATTCAGTTGCAAAATAAGTATGATAATCAGCTACTGTTAGATTATATACCTTTGCTGATTGCTGTTTCACAATAATATTATCAATCTTGACTAACTCTGAATTACTCGTTTGTAATTGATCTCCAACAACTAAGTCTTCTGCAATTACCCATCCCTTATCCACCACCCAAAAAGGGTGATTGTACGTTGTTGATATATCAATTCCACCAGCATTAATAACATATAATTCCGATGCAGTTTTTTCAAATATATTCTCTACTTCTTTGTATGCTAAATCCCCAGTAATTTCATTCTTTGATAATACTAAATCTCCTATCTTAATATTTTCAATATTTGCATGTCCATTATTTGTTAGTACTGTAGTTCCTTCCGCAAAACAATTACATGGGTTTTTAGCATACGTAGGGGTATACTTTTTTAATCCAGAAACCCTTATTCTTTTTCCCCCTTTTATAATCCAATCCATAAAGGGGAATAATGAAGCAGCAGATATTACTGAATCAACGTACTTCCCTCTTATTAAATACGTAACTGCATTAAATCCATCGCCCCATTCACCTATTACAGGTATCATTCCTACATCACTTGCCAATTCTTGAATATTGTCAATTATAGATTTATTATCGTCCCAATCTGTTGGATCTATAGTTGACCAAAATCTTTCCATCCCATTTTTCCCGTATATTTCTGCTGACCAACCTGCATACCCAGTATCCGGTACAATATCGCTATTAATATCATAAACATACCTGTAGTAGTAATTTCTGCAAACATTGCACTTACCTTTATTACCTGCTGTTACCTCCTTACCATATTCATCTTCCATCGGTGGAATAGGAACCCAATTATATTCATTTGTGGCATCGTTACTTACAGAAACTTCGTACGTTACTTGATATTTCTTTTTACCTTTAGGATAAACCATTATGTTGTACTTACCGTTTTTGGCGTAATATTCCCTTTGTGTATAGCCTGCTGGAAGTACTTTTACCTCTCTATAATTTGCATATTTATCAGTGAAATCGTCTATTGTACCGTCCCATTTAACAACTGTATTAGTGTTAGCATACTTTGATCCTAGATTACCAGAATAGACCTTAATAGACAGTTGATTTTTAGCGAATACATCAAATATTAAACCATCTGTATTTACTTTATTCTTATAATCAAATTGAACACATCCATGTTGGCCTGGAGTTGCATCAAAAGCCTTAGGATCTACTTTTTTACAGGATGCACTTGCTCTAGAAAAAAGATTAATATTATCTGGGCCATAATCAATTTCATTTATATATGAACCCAGCCAGTATGGATATTCGTTAAACAATGAAGAATGCATTAAACCTGTTTTTCCCCGAACATCATGTTGAATTCTTATATAGTAAGTGCCAGGATGAAATTCAAAAACACTATCTAGTAAATTACCAATATAAACAAGAACATTTCCTTGCTCGTCCTCAATAGATCCTGAAGCTTTTTCTAGATTAAAACTAACTTGTTTGAATTCATCTAACTGTAAACGAAAATAATCAACATCATATAATGACGATATTGTAAGCAAATTATCTTTTGAATCTTTTTCTATCAGTTCATCCCATTGAATTACTTGTGCATTTTCTCTATTACTATGAAAAGAATCCTCTATCATAAACCGTGTACTCCATGCGGAGCTAGAATCATGATTACTAACGATAATATAATAATTATTACCTGCTATAAGATTATGTTCTAACATAGAATAAAGAGAACCATATGGTTTGTTTCCCTTAACATCATCATTTTGAGCTATTATATTTATTAAACTAGAATCAGAATAAACTTTTATTTCAGTATCAATAGATTGGTTTGTATTCAGTATAGATGGAGATGTAAACAATCTATATTTCCCTGATACACTAGGTGAGAATTGGAACAATTCATATTCACCTGCTAGTTTATTAATCACTTGCGGGGATTTACTCTCTAGCGGTATAGGTACTTCAATAGTTTTATTTACTAATAAACGAGCATACACTTTTGTATCATCAAAACCATTGATTTTAACGTAATAAGGAATACCGCGTGTTAAAGAAATAGAAACCTCGGAAAACACTGAATCATCAGTATCGTCATTAAATCCATTTGGCAGTCGACTAGTGAGGTTTATATCAGAAAAAACACTTAATTGCGTGTCATTCTGCCTACTACTCATTCTCCCAGAATAAAAACTCGTAAAGATATTATACTTACCACTTGTTGAAGGAACAAAAATATATACTGTACTGTTACCTGCTAATTCATTAACATCTACAGGTATATCTTGCTGAATATACGGAATTTCTGAAGTGATTACTTCTGCTACAATTCTAGCCGACAACGATGCGTTGCCGAATGTAGATAAACTAATATAATACTCTTTTCCTTGTGACATACTTTGCCTAATTTCAGAAAATATTGAGCCATCGTAATCGTCATTACTGGCTAAAAGTTGAGTCATTTGGCTATCTGCATAAATTTTTAATAATGTATCACTTGATTTTCCATTTGAGAAATTCTCACTTGTGAAAAATCTGTATACTCCGTTTGATGCAGGCCTAAATAGAAATTTTCTTTCAGATGCTTCTTGTTCAACATCAATTGGAGTATATACAATTAATTCTTCAATAGTCGTTCTTACAACTATTTCCGAATAATTACTGATCTTGTTTTCAGGATATATTGCTGCAACGGCTAATCTATATTGCGTTAATGGTTGTAGATTATTAAATGTAAAAGTTGTTTCACTTGTTTCTGCAATAAAGTTACCATTTAACATTATAGAATATGATATCGCCTCTAATGGCGGTGTCCAACTAAACTTAATACTATTTCCTGATGGAATTGCAACTAGGTTTGTAGGTGCTGCATTTCCCTTCTGTTGTATGTGAATAACAAAGTAATCATCATCCTCTCCTGTAGGGCGAGCTGGATAGTGGAATTTGATCATATACATTCCTGGAAGTATTGATTCAGTTGTTTCCCATTGAAAGGATATCGTTTCGAATAGTACCGGATTTAATATTTCGTCATATAATATTATGTTATGATTATCATTTACAGGATAAACAGATACTTCTATTTTTTCATGAATATTCTGTCCGTTTTGATTTCCGTTAAGTTTGACTGAGACCCTGGCTGTTTCACCAGCAAATATTATTTGGCCGTCTCCGACTTGATCGTAAGATGCTATATTTAACTCTCCATCTTCGTTGGAAGGTATCCAAATATTCGTTTCATCTATTTCAATTCCACCAGTTGATATCGGTGGAAATGGTTCATTCCGTAAACCTAAAGCTTTAGCGACATTTATTAATCCATTTCCATACTCAAACGATTCACCTAAATTTGTCGATGAATTTTTTATTAACTCAGTAATTTCAGAGGGAGTTGAGTAAGGTCTTTTAGACATAATTAATGCTGCCGCTCCAGTTACATGTGCAGCCGCAATAGAAGTGCCTGAGGTAACACTATATCCTCCAAAACGATTTGTTGTTAATATAAGACTACCAGGAGCAACTAAATCTAATTCAGGTCCAGTACTTGAAAAAGATGCTCTATTATGTGACTTGTCTATAGCACCAACAGCTAATACTTCTGGGAAAAGTGCGGGATAAAGAATTGTATTCTCCCCCATACCTTTATTCCCCGCCGCCGCTATAATAAGTAATCCGTTATTATAGGCATTTTGAATAGCTTCATGTAATAATAGACTATATTCATTAACTACAAAGCTTAAATTAATAATTTGGATATCGTTATCTATTGCCCAATCTATTCCTTTAATAACCGAACTAATATACCCTTTCCCCATAGAATCTATGGTTTTTACTGCATATAATTCTATATTATTTGTACTTCCAACAATCCCCCTATTATCGTCGATTGCTGCAATAGAACCGGCTATTTGTGTTCCATGACCATGTTCATCTAAAAAACCTTCCTCAGATTCAACAAAAGAAACTCCGCCTGATAAAGGTAGTTCAGGGTGTTCAGCAATCCCTGTATCAAAAATCGCTACTTTAACTTTTTCTCCTTCTGGTGAGACTGAGTTAGAGTAATATGCACCTGTGGAATATATTCCCCAAGGAACTATCTGATTTCCTGAACTAATAATATTATCGTTAATGTTCTGTTGAGTAATATTTGATAATTCGATTTGTTGATCTTTTTCATAATTTTCTACGATATCACTATTTATTAACTCTTCTAACTGTGATTCTGTAAGTTCTAGTGAGATAACATCAAGGGAGTTTATTATGCCAATTGAATCGTCATTAGTTGCATTAACTATTTCCATGTTGAAACTTTTCCTTTGATTCTGCTGTTTAAATTTAATCAAGTACTTTTCTTTATTTCCCTCAAATGGAGTTTCAACAACTGATTTTATAAAGTTAATTTCATCTATTTCTTCAGTATAAGTCTCGCTTTTATTATCAATCTCATTCTCTATTTCTTGTACAATGCTATTTGCATTTATATCACTATTAACTGCATTAATGCCAGTTTCAGGTATTATAGTACAGATTAATACTAGAATTAAGCAAAGGACTATTATTTTTTTCATTTATATCCTCCTGTTTTATATTAGCCATTTTTGTTAATATAAGCGTTTTCATGTTTTAAAAAGTATGTAAGACAAATTGAATAATGCTTTGAATCTTAATAAATACATACCGTATTTTGAATAAATGATCACATACATTCCACCGTTTATACTATTTTCGTTTTCTTCTTCCCCTCTTTCTATACAAGATAATACCCATAATAAAATATCGAATACAAAATAATACATTTTACTACAACTAACTACTTCCTTAAGAAAATTTTGTAAAACAAACACTATTTCTAATCTATAACTTTAGACTTATAAATGCAAGCATCAAAATTTAATTAGCAAAAAAAGTTAGAAAGTAGATCTAAAGTAGCATCTAAATTTGTTCGAAATACCCACCATTTACAATCAAATTTAGATAGTTCTTAATTTAGCTTATAGTAATTCAGTTAAGGTATTTAGAACAAAAAAAGAGCAAGAACAGCTCCTGCCCTTTGCTCTTTAAGTTTTGAATACCTCAAACCCATTACAGCTCCCCAAGAGCCGTATCCAAATCCGCTATAATATCTTCGATATGCTCAAGGCCTACGGAGTAGCGGACAAGGCCGTCTGTGATGCCTCTGGCATAACGTTCCTCTCTGGTCATCGCAGCATGGGACATTCTCGCCGGATAGGACAGAATGCTCTCGACAGCACCAAGGCTTACAGCTACCAGCGGAATCTTCACACGATTGAGCATTTGAATCGCACGCTCGCCGCCGTCTACCTCAAAAGAAACTACTGCGCCATAGCCTGATGACTGCGACTCATGAATTTCGCGGCCTGGATGATCCGCAAGTCCTGGATAATACACTCGGGTTACTTTTGGATGCTGCTGCAAATATTCGGCCAGCTTGCGAGCGCTCTGCTCGCTTTGAACCATGCGGGCTTGCAGTGTCTTCATGCCACGCATTAGCATCCACGATTCATGCGCATTAAGCACAGCGCCAAACCCGTTTTGCAAAAACTTGAGCTGCTTAGCCAGCTCCGCATCCTTCGTTACAGCAAGTCCTGCCAGCACATCGCTATGGCCGCCTAGAAACTTGGTAGCGCTATGCAGCACGATATCAATGCCGAGCTCCAGCGGACGCTGATACAAAGGAGTCATAAACGTATTATCTATAATAGAAATCAAATCATTTTCTTTGGCCCAAACCGCAAGTTTCTTAATATCTGTAATCTGCAAGGTCGGGTTGGATGGCGACTCCATAAATATGGCCTTTGTGTTAGGCTGCAAAGCGGCCGTTACTTTGTCGAAATCCGTCATATCGACAAATGTCACTTCAACATTGAAACGATTGATGATGGCTGTCAAAAAACGATACGTTCCGCCATACACATCATCTGTAACAATAATATGATCGCCCGCCGAGAATAACAAAAATGTTGTGGAAATAGCCGCCATGCCGGAAGCAAATGCAAAGCCGTCAGTTCCGCCTTCAAGCACGGCAATATATTGCTCAAGCGCTTCACGCGTCGGATTGCCGGAACGGCTGTAATCATATTTTTGCGATTCCTCTACACTTTTGTGGTGAAAGGTAGTCGCTGCAAAAATCGGTACGCTCGCCGCGCCTGTCTGCGAATCAATTTCTGAGCCAAAATGAATCAAGCTCGTTTCAAAATGCTTTTTATTTTGACTCATCGTTAATTCCCCTCTTCAATTTCTGCTTTGGCTGCGGCCAAGGCTTGCTCCAAATCGGCGATTAGATCGTCAATATGCTCAATCCCTACAGAAAGGCGAAGCAGTTTTTCATCGACACCTACTCGTTGTCTTACTTCAAATGGAATATCGGCATGCGTCTGTACTCTTGGATACGTAAGCAAGGACTCCACTCCGCCCAGGCTCTCAGCAAAGGCGATTAGCTCCACATGACGAAGCACGGGCTCTACATAACGCTCATCTTTTACTTTAAAAGAAAAAATGCCGGTATTTCCTGAAGATTGCTTCTGTTGAATATCATAGCCCGGATGATCCGGCAAGCCTGGATGAAACACCTTCTCGATCGCTGGATGCTCCTGCAAATAATGGGCAAGATCAAGAGCGTTGGATTGATGCCTTTCCATACGAAGCGCCAATGTCTTCATTCCGCGCATAAGCAGCCAGGAATCCTGCGGCCCAAGCACAGCGCCAATGGAATTATGAAGAAAAGCCATTTTATCCGAAAGTTCTTTGCCTTTCGTTATGATGAAGCCTGCCAGTACATCGTTATGTCCGCCCAAATATTTGGTGGCACTGTGAACGACAATATCTGCACCAAGTTCAATAGGACGCTGGAAGTAAGGCGTAAGCAAAGTATTGTCAACAATAGTCAGCAATTGATTAGCTTTGGCCCATGCACAAACCTTCTCCAGATCCGTAATCATCATCAATGGATTGGTTGGCGTTTCAATCAAAATAGCTTTTGTATTGCTTTGCAAATGCTTGCCCAGCTCATCAATATTATTCGTGTCTGCGTAGGAAACCGTAACGCCAAAGCGTGACATGACTTGATCCAGCAAACGATACGTACCGCCGTACAGATCAATAGAAACGATGAAATGATCTCCTTGGCTGAAGTAAGCAAAAACCGTTTGCAGGGCAGCCATGCCGGAGCTACAGGCAAAGCCTGCATCTCCCGCTTCCAATTCTGCAATCGCTGCTTCTAGAACAGATCTTGTCGGGCTCTTGGTACGGGAATAATCAAAGCCCGTGCTTTGGCCCAGCTTTGGGTGGCGAAATGCTGTTGCATGATAGATAGGATAACTAACCGCGCCCGTATCCGGATCATTTTGCGAACCGATTTGTGCTAGCTTGCTTTCTATTTTCATGGTTTCTTCTCCCTCAAATTTATTTCTTTTTTTGTCCCAGCTCATAGGGTGTTATTTGATACACATAGTAGTTCAGCCAGTTAGAAAATAGCAGGTTAGCATGCGCACGCCAAGTGGAACGCGGTGCATGATCCGGATTATTGCCAGGGTAATAATTACAAGGCAGCTGAATATCCATTCCCTTTGCAATATCACGATCATATTCTGCTTTAAGAGAGTTCGGATCATACTCTGAATGTCCAGTTACAAAAATTTGTTTTCCATCCTTCGTCGCTACAATATAAACGCCAGAATCTGCAGATTCCGATAATATTTCAAGATTTTCGATCTTTTCAATATCTTCACGCAGCACCTCAGTATGTCTGGATTGCGGCACGAAGAACATTTCGTCAAAGCCGCGCAGCAAATTAACATTGCTTTTTTCAACCGTATGAGGATATACGCCGAATATTTTTTGCTTCAAATCGTATTTAGGCACATTGTAGTGATGGTAAAGTCCAGCCTGTGCAGCCCAACAAATATGGAAGGTAGAAGTGACATGCTCCACGCTCCAGTTCATGATTTCCTGCAGCTCTTCCCAGTAAGTGACTTGCTCGAACGGCAAATGCTCAACAGGCGCTCCTGTAATAATCATGCCGTCAAAAAATTCATCCTTCACTTCGTCGAATGTTTTGTAAAAAGTCTCCAGATGCTCCGCAGGCGTATTTTTGGATGTATGGGTTTTAGGGTGCAAAAGTACAAACTCGACCTGCAACGGCGTATTGCCAAGCAAACGCAACAGCTGAGTTTCGGTTGTTTCTTTTGTAGGCATAATATTTAGTATCGCAATTCGCAGCGGCCGAATATCTTGATGGTAGGCCACACTTTCATCCATTACAAAAATGTTCTCTTCGTTCAATATTTCTTTTGCAGGCAAATGATCCGGAATTTTAATCGGCATTGCTATCCCTCCTAATAATTAATTATCTATGTCAAATAATTAAAAAGACCTTTCTCTCGGAGAAAGGTCGTACGCTCAACTGTATCAGCAAACGCCTCTCTCATCTCTCAGAAGCTTACGCTTCCGCAAGAATTAGCACCGTACATTACATGCCGGTTGCCGGGCTTCATAGGGCTAGTCCCTCCGCCTGCTCTTGATAAGAAAGTAGTCTATTTAATTATGATAAAACAAATCGCATTACGTATCTGGCAAGACATATAAGCTAGATAAGATTGCAACTTATTCAGCCTTATATTTTAAGATACATCCACTTTAATCTATATTGGCTCTATAGTCAAGATGTTCACTGTAGTATGACATTTTGTCTTGAATGTTAAGCTGTGGCAGGAGTATACTAAACAAGGATTACGACATTATATCATTAAAAGGAGTGACAGCCGCCATGGAAGGGGACCGACCAAAGCCCAGCAATTATTTTCAAATCTTATGCCGGTTTCATGCTAGCCGCTTGTTGTCGTTTGCTTTTCTTGACGTGTCACTCCGTATAGATACGGATATGCGAGCGTCATGAACATTAAGCAATGATCAATCATTCGGCTACGTGCATGCAGCAGCCGGCAGTCTATTTTCCCCAGCGTAAGGAGAGACTGCGATGAAAATACGTCTAGTTAAAGAAGGTGTCTTCACACCTATTGAAGAAATCGAACAAACACTTATTGCACCAGCTGATGGATTTTATTGGATTGATGCAGCGCTTGAGGATTTAACCGTTTTACAGCCTTTATTCGGCATTCATGATCTTGCCGTTGAGGATTGCTTGAACGATGAAGAGCAGCGTCCTAAATTTGAAGTTTATGACGATCATTATTTTATTGTAATGAATAGTATCCGTTTTGATGATGAAGAAATATTTTTGCGCGCGCTCAACATCTTTTTGGGAAAGCACTATATTATTACGGTAACAAGCCAAAAAATAAACGAGCTCAGACTGCTTAAGCCTAGACTGTGGGAGCAAGAGGTGCATAGTCCGGATTATTTCCTCTATCATCTATTCGATTTGGTTGTCGATAACTACTTCCTTGTCGGTGACCGAATTGACTCCAAGCTTGAAAAGCTGGAAGAGGACATTCTGATTCATCCGAAGAAAAATCATTTGATTGAGCTTATCGGTTTGCGCGGTGAAATTTTGTGGGTTAAAAAAATGCTCGGCCCGCAGCGCGAAGTGATCGGCACGATCAACAAAAGAGACTTAAAGCTGATTGATGATCAGCTGCAAAAATATTTTGGCGACGTTTATGAAAATGCGATTAAAGTTTCTGAGTCCTTTGAGACCTATCGCGATTTGACCGGAAACTTGCGAGAAGCTTATCAATCCGGACTATCCGCGCGCGCCAATGAAATTATGCGTGTCTTTACAGCAATTACGACCATTTTCATGCCGCTTACCTTTATTACTGGTATATATGGGATGAACTTTGATTTTATTCCACTCATGCATTTGAAGCAGGGCTCCTATATTTTGATCGGTATAATGGCCTTGCTCGGTCTGGTCATGTTTTATATTTTTCGCAAGAAGGAATGGCTTTAGACGGCCATTCCTTTTTTTTGATGAAATGAGCAACTTTCGCTATAATAAAGGAAGTAAATGATGACGAGGCCGTTTTTTATTGGCTGCTTGCCATGAAGGAGGTATTACTGCGCGTGAATATGAGTCAGTTAGAAACGCTCCTCACTATATCGAAAACGATGAGCTTTCGCAAAGCAGGCGAATTGCTCAATTTAACTCAGCCAGCAGTATCTGCCCAAATAAAAAGCTTGGAGGACGAATTCGGCACGATACTCATTAATCGAAGCCAGCCTGTAACGTTAACGGATCATGGCCAAGTTTTTTTAGAGCATGCTGAACAAATATTGCGTATTACGGAAGAACTGAAGCAGAAGCTTTCGGATCTAAACCATACACCGCAAGGACATATATTGCTTGGTACTACATCTTCAATAGCGATTCAGCTATTGCCGCGGGTCCTATCCTATTTTCAAAATCAATTCCCATTAATTAAAACAACGATACATACCATGCCTTCTTCACAAGTCATGGCAAGCCTCGAGAATGGCTCTGTCGATGTTGGCATAACATACTTAACAGAGCGAAATCAGCAGATTTCGGCTTCTATTCTGTACTATGACACGTTTGAGCTTGTTGTATCGCCGGATCATCCAATGGCAAACCTAACACATACGACTATTGACAAGCTAAAGGATTTGCCGATGATTATGCTTGGTCCCGATACGCTTGGCAGACGTTTTTTGGACCGGCTGCTTAACGAGTACCATGTTCAACCGAACATCGTTATGGAGCTGTCCAGCAGTGAAGAAGTAAAGCGCATGGTAGAAATTAATTTAGGCGCAGCAGTCATCTCCAAATTATCAATTTTAAATGAAATCAGGCGCGGGTCATTAAAGATGATCAAGGTTCCTGAGCTGGAAAAAACACATCCCGTCGGGGTTGTTTATAAATCAGGCAGATATTTGAATACAGCCATGCAGCAGTTTTTAAGCGATCTGAAGGGCATGCCTGAGCACCAATTTATTAGCAGTGAATAGCTGCAAGGAGGAGTACGAGCGATGAAATTTGATTTGCACACCCACCATATCCGATGCGGGCACGCCGTAGGTTCGATAGAAGATTATATTCAAGCAGCAATTGCTACCGGTCTTCAGGTTATTGGCATTTCTGACCATTCCCCTTACTTTTATCACGAAAAGGATCAGCCCTTTTCTAACATCGCGATGGCAAGAAGCGACTTTCCTAATTATGTGGCCGAGGTTTTGCAATTAAAAGACAAATATAAAGATAAAATTGAAGTATTGCTAGGTATTGAATCAGATTTTTTCCCTGATCATCTGGATGCATACAAAGCGGCTTATGCTTCTGTTCCATTTGACTATATTATCGGCTCTGTCCATCAAGTAAAAGGCGTAAGCATTTTTAATAAAAATCGCTGGAAGCATCTTTCTGATAAAGAGCTGATCGAGGAAAAAAGAGAATATTATGACTTGATTGGACAGTCGGCGCGAAGCGGCATGTTTGATATACTTGGGCATATTGATGCCATGAAAGGCTATTATCCTGCTTTTTCCGATATCCCTGCACAGGATGCCGTTGACGACGCACTTCGTACGATAGCGGAATGTGGTGTTGCAATAGAAATTAATACATCGGGAAGCACTAAGGATGCTGGCGGCTGGTATCCTTCGAACGATATTCTTGAGCGTGCTCATTATTTTGGCGTTCAAGTATCATTTGGATCTGATTCCCATACGCCTGAGAGGCTTGCCGAGGATTTTGAACAGGTGGCAGCAGTTCTTAAGCAAATTGGCTATAAGCAGTGGGTATTCTATCGCAAAAGAAAGCGGATTGTTGTACCGTTGTAATTTCACTGTTAATCCACAGTGCACTAACCGTTCTGGCACATAAAATAAAAAAAAGGGACCTGCAGAGTGCAGGTCCTAAAGCTATATATATTCAAAAGGGGGTCTATCTGTATAATAGCCTAATGATGTAATAGAGCGATAACAGAAACATTTCATTTGTGTAACAAATTATTAGTTTTCATTAAGTGCCAAACATTTCTTTTTCCAATCAATACCCTCTTTCACTTACTTACTTTTTTTGCGTACCTATGTTACAATAAATATACAATAAGCGGGGTGATTCGGTTGGATTATTCGACAATGTGCCCGAAGTATGAAGCTGCGGCTGATATTTTAGGAAAAAAATGGACAGGTAAAATTATTCGCGTCTTGCTTGGGGGACCTAAGCGATTTAAAGATATGAAGGAGCAAATTCCCGAAATGAGCGACAAGATGCTCACGGATCGCATGAAGGAATTAGAGTGCCAAGGTATCGTCAATCGCCACGTCTATCCTGAAATGCCTGTACGCATCGAATACGAGCTAACCCCTAAGGGTGAGGCTCTGCAGCCTGTAATAGAATCCATTCAAGCCTGGGGCGAGCATTGGCTCTAACCATAAATAAAAGAGGAGGCGCAAGCCTCCTCTTTTATTTATGATCTTAGAACGGGAAAAACACAGGAAGCAAAGCAACCATAGCTACACCAAGCAAAATTTGTACGGGCAAGCCAACCTTAATGAAATCCATAAAGGTATATTTCCCTGCTGTCATTACGAGGGCATTAGGCGGTGTTGAGAACGGTACTGCAAAGCAGATGCTTGCCGCTAATGAGACGGCGAACAGATATGGAATCGGGCTGACACCCATTTGCAGGGCAGCTGATAAAGCAATCGGTGCGAAAAGTACCGCACATGCCGTATTGCTAATAAATAATGTCAAAGTAGACGTTGCAAAATAGATGCCTGCCAGCAATACAAGCGGCCCCATGCTTCCTAAGCTGTTCACGAGATTAGTGGACAGCAGTTCGGCTGCCCCTGTATTTTCGATCGCAATCGACATCGGGATCATGCCCCCGATTAAGACGATGCTCTCCCAATTAATTGTTTTATAGGCTTCCTCCATGCTTCTTAAGCAGCCGGTTGCCACCATTAATACAGCCGCTATCAAGACTGAAATTACCGCAGGAAAAATATCCAGTATCATCAAAACTACCATCAAAATCATAATCGCGCCGGCCAGCGGAGCTTTATGATTAATTGGCACCGAGGCTGCCGCTTCCAAAGGCTGGCCGACAACTACGACATCCTCCTGCTCCTGGGACAAGCGGGCGATATTGCTCCAAGCCCCTTGAACGAGCAGCGCATCGCCAAAACGGATTTTTTCATCTTTAAGCTGATGCAGCACATATTCGCCTTTACGCTGAATGCCCAAAATATTAATGTTGAATCGCTCTCGAAACCCCGTCTGTTTAATCAGCTGATTAATATGTCTGGAACTGGGAGGGAACAGCACCTCTGCAATGCCTATTTCTGCTGATGCAAAATGCTCCGTTGACTGGTCAGCGACTCTCTCAATAGCCTGGTGATCCATAATTTCCAGCTGGTTTTCTTGAGCAAATCTTTCTACATTTTCAAACGTCCCATTCACATATAATATATCGTCTGCTTCAATTACCGTTTTAGGTCCTGCCACTTCCTGGCTAATCGTTTTGAAAAAAGGGTTTTTATGCGACGTTTTTCTTCTGATCTCACTCAAGCTGATGCAATAACGGTCTGTCATTTGCAGCTCTTGCAGCTGCTTGGACAAAATGGGGGAGTGCTCTGTAACCTGAACGCGATATAGATTTTGCGACAAGCTGTACTGGGCAGCTAGCTCCTTCAATGTACGGCTTTTCTCCTTCTTGCCCGCGCCGCTTTTGTTATTGGACGGCAGTACATATTTGCTAAGAAGAACGATCAGCACTGTACCAATAACAAGACATACGATTCCAATTGGAGAAAATGAGAAAAAAGAAAGCTCAGCAACTCCTGCATTCGATAGAGTTTCGCGTATAACCATATTAGGCGGTGTTCCGATCAAAGTAAGCGTTCCGCCCAGACTGCTTGCAAAAGCTAACGGCATCAGAAGCTTTCCAGGGTTTACATCAGCGCTCATCGCTAAGCTGACTACGATAGGCAGCATCACAGCAACTGTACCTGTGTTGCTGACAAATGCTCCAATAAATGAAGTCGCAAGCATAACTGTTATTAGCAGCTTTGTCTCGCTTTTGCCTGACATCTTGAGCAGTTGACCGCTAACCTTCTTAGCCAGTCCAGTATGAAAAATGCCTCCTCCAACGATAAACAAGCCGACCATCATAATAACTACGGAGTTGGCGAAACCAGACAATGCTTCTGCCGGCTTCAAAATATCAAATAATACGAGCAAAATTAGGGCACAAATCGCAACCAAATCGGAACGAATCTTACCGCTCATAAATAGTCCCGCTGCAATAACTAATATTGTAAGTGTTATGATCATATCCGTACTCATAAGCAGCCTCACCATCTTCTTAATCTTCCACCGCTGCTAGCAAGCGGGTATTAGTTGTTAGTTAGCTTAGCATACCAGCATAATCGTTCATGTGATATTTGACACAGCTCATCATTTTGACTGTCAATTCATTGCAGTTGAAAACTTATACTTTCTTATATCTTAAAAAAAGACTGCTCGATAGCAGCCAGCGTGCAGCTACTGTCGAAACAGCCTTTAATGTGCATATCCTTGGATCTTAACTTACATGCCAAGCCATTTCTTGAACAAATGCTTCGTCGTATCCTTATTTATAGCAGCGATTGAAGTTGTCAAAGGAATGCCCTTCGGACAAGAGCGTACGCAGTTCTGCGAGTTGCCGCAGCCTTCAATACCGCCGTCTGTCATCAATGCATCCAGACGTTCTTCTTTGTTCATCTCACCAGTAGGGTGAGCATTGAACAAGCGAACTTGAGAAATAGCAGCTGGACCAATGAAGCTGTTGCGATCGTTAACGTTAGGGCATGACTCTAGACAAACACCGCAAGTCATACATTTGGAAAGCTCATAAGCCCATTGACGCTTCGATTCAGCCATACGAGGTCCAGGACCAAGATCATACGTACCGTCGATTGGAATCCACGCTTTAACGCGCTTCAATGCAGTAAACATACGCTCACGGTCAATAACAAGGTCACGAACGACCGGGAATGTTTTCATCGGCTCAAGGCGGATTGGCTGCTCCAGCTTATCGATCAGCGCGCTGCACGCCTGACGCGGCTTGCCATTGATAACCATTGAACATGCGCCGCACACTTCTTCCAAACAGTTGGATTCCCAGCATACAGGAGCTGTCTTGGAACCGTCCGCTTTTTGTGGATTACGCTGAATTTCCATAAGACCGCTAATAACGTTCATATTAGGGCGGTAAGGAATTTCAAATTCTTCCGTATATGAATTGGAATCCGGCTTGTCCTGACGAGTAATGATAAACTTAACTGTTTTGTTAGCAACTGTAGTTTGAGCCATCTTTATTCTCCTTTCTTCTTATCTGTCTTCTCTTCTGTCTTCTTATCTGTTGAGTAATCACGTTTACGAGGCTTGATCAAGCTGACGTCAATATCCTCATAAGAAATTTTCGGACCTTCAGCCGTCCACGTTGCAATTGTTGACTTCATAAATTCATCATCGTTACGCTCAGGGAAATCTGGCTTGTAGTGCGCGCCACGACTTTCGTTACGCAACAACGCACCCATCGTCATAGCTTCAGCAAGCTCAAGCATATTCCATAGCTGACGCGTGAAAGCTACGCCTGAGTTATTCCACATTGCTGTATCGTTAATGTTGATGTTGTTATAGCGCTGCTTCAACTCTTTAATTTTGTGAATCGTTTGCTCAAGCTTGTCATTAAAACGAACAACTGTCATATTGTTCGTCATCCATTCGCCAAGCTCTTTGTGGATAACATAAGCGTTCTCAGTACCGTTCATTGCTCTAATGCGCTCATATTTGTCAGTTTGACGTTTAGTCTCACGATCAAATACGGAAGAAGCAATATCTTCAGCTGACTTTTTAAGGCCGCGAATATATTCAACAGCTTTAGGGCCGGCAACCATACCGCCAAAAATAGCGGATAGCAAGGAGTTGGCTCCCAGACGGTTAGCGCCATGGTATTGGTAATCGCACTCGCCTGCAGCAAACAATCCAGGAATGTTCGTCATTTGGTTATAATCTACCCACATGCCGCCCATGGAATAGTGAACCGCTGGGAATATCTTCATTGGAATTTTACGAGGGTCATCGCCCATAAACTTCTCATAAATTTCAATGATGCCGCCAAGCTTAACATCAAGCTCCTTCGGATCCTTATGAGAAAGATCAAGATAAACCATGTTTTCGCCGTTGATGCCAAGCTTCTGATCCACGCATACGCTGAAAATTTCACGAGTAGCAATATCGCGCGGAACAAGGTTTCCGTATGCCGGGTATTTTTCCTCTAGGAAATACCATGGCTTGCCGTCCTTATAAGTCCATATACGGCCGCCTTCACCGCGAGCCGATTCTGACATTAGACGAAGCTTATCGTCGCCCGGAATTGCTGTCGGGTGAATTTGAATAAACTCGCCATTCGCATAGTTAACGCCCTGTTGGTAAACAGCACTCGCAGCTGTACCCGTATTTATAACGGAGTTCGTCGTTTTACCAAAAATAATACCAGGACCGCCGGATGCAAGGATAACTGCATCACCACGAACGGTTTTGATCTCCATGGAGCGTAAATCCTGCGCAGATACACCGCGGCAAACGCCGTCATCATCAATAACCGCGCCTAGAAATTCGAAATGCTCATATTTATTAACAAGTCCTGCTGCTTCCCAGCGGCGAACCTGCTCATCCAAAGCATACAGCAGCTGCTGGCCTGTTGTAGCGCCGGCAAAAGCAGTACGGTGATATTGCGTTCCGCCAAAACGACGGAAATCAAGCAAGCCTTCAGATGTACGGCTAAACATAACGCCCATTCTGTCCATAAGGTGAATAATGCCTGGCGCCGCGTCGCACATCGCCTTTACAGGCGGCTGGTTGGCAAGAAAGTCTCCGCCATATACCGTGTCATCGAAATGCTCCCATGGCGAATCGCCTTCACCCTTCGTATTAACTGCGCCGTTAATACCGCCCTGGGCACATACGGAGTGGGAACGCTTTACCGGAACAAGGGAGAACAGATCCACATGTACGCCGGCTTCTGCTGCTTTAATAGTCGCCATTAGACCAGCAAGACCGCCGCCAACGACGATAATTTTATTTTTTGCCATTACGTATCGCTCCTTGTCTTCAAAAACTAACCAAGATTGCTTAAAGCTAATGCAGCGCTTGCCGCTTCTTTAAACTCGTCGCCTCTAAATGCAACAAGCGATAGCAAGAAAAATGCTGCTACAACTACAAATACGCCCATGCAAATATAGGAAGAGATGCGTTGTGCTTTCGGTCCTACTGTAATGCCCCAGCTAACTAAGAAAGCCCACAGACCATTAGCAAAGTGGAACACAGCAGCTAGCACACCGATTACATAAAATACAAAATAAAGCGGATTATTCGCAATGAGATTCATTGTTGAGCCTAATTCCTCATGAGTAATTTGACCCAAGTACACTTGAATACGAGTCTGGTATACATGCCAGAATACAAATACAAATGTAATAACTCCTGTTACACGCTGTGCGGTAAACGCCCAGTTGCGCCCGTATTGAAACCTTCCTAGATTTGAATTCGACTGGTAAGCGACGTACAAGCCATAAATACCATGAAACAATAAAGGAAGATAGATGCCGAAGATTTCGAGCAACGGCAATACAGGCATGCTGTTAATAAGATTAACAGCTTTGCTGAACCCTTCGGGTCCGCGTTCAAAAGCCTGATAGTTCGCAAGGCCGTGAACGACGATAAACCCGCCCAGCGGAATAATTCCGAGCAGCGAGTGCAGCTTGCGTGAGAAATACGAATTACCTTTCATTTCCTGTTTTCTCCTTTCAATTCTGTACCTACGTATTCTTTAGTTGAAGTTGAAACAACAGCATGCCAAATAGATTGATTATGCAGTTGCTTCGTGTTTCCAAGAGTTTTGTAGGTAAAACGTTCAGCCACTCTTGGAATTTGTACAAACCATGTTTCATTGTACCCCCAGCATGTACCAGCGTCAACAAAAGCGACACATTTTTGCCATACTTCCATCCTACCCCTTTTCAGCTTATAATGGAATTGCTTATTAATTATAATAAGTTATAACAAAAATGCATAAGGAGCTGCACAAGATGATCGATGAGCTGCAAATTTTCGCTGTAATTGTTGAGCAATCCAGTATGAATAAAGCTGCAGCAATACTGAATATTTCACAGCCGGCATTATCAAGACGCTTGGCCAAGCTGGAGCAGGACATAGGCGTAGAGCTCTTCAAGCGCGTCGGCAAGCGGCTGGAGCTTACAAGAGTAGGACGGCTTACTTACGAGTATGCAACTCAAATCCGCCAGCTTCATCGTCAATATCTGCAAACCGTTTCAGAGTTTATGGAGACTAGCCGTTCTACGATGACGATCGGGGCAAGCCTGACAACGCTGCAAACGACTTTGCCTGATCTTATACAAACGATTACTTTAGCTTATCCTGAGATAGAAATTAAAGCCGTTACAGGAAAAACACATGAAATCGTTTCTCTTGTCCGCGAGCACAAGGCAGATATTGGCGTGGTGGCAACGAGCATTGACGATTCGACCCTGCATTGCACACCATTATTTGACGACCATTTGCTGCTTGTCCATCCCCGCAATCAAATGACGATCAGCAAAGGCGAGCTCGGAATCGAAGATTTAAACGGCATGCCGATGATTTTATTTTCCAAAGGGACCTGGTATCGCATTTTAACCGACGAGCTGTTTGAGAAATACCACTTGGCGCCAGACGTGCGGATGGAAATCGACTCATTTGAAGCGATTCTCCGTTTAATGCATACTTGCCGGGCTGCTACCCTGCTCCCCAAATCGTATATGCGCCAGCAGCTTCTGCTTGATAACGAGCTAGCTATTGTTTCTATTAAAGAACTGGAGGAAACGAAACGAACGACATCGCTTATTCATCCAGATCCAGCTACTCTAGATCCTTCCGTTCAGCTTTGGATCAAGCAAATCGCAGCCATCTACCCCGCTGCGAATCAATCGGCTGACACATTTATCGAGTCATAAATAATTATTGCCATTTGTATGCTTACATATGACTGGCTTTCACGCAGTTTACCGTATTAATTTGAAGTAACGGGCCAGAATGCGAGCTGCATGATATTGGATCAAAGCAGGAATGATATGATAAGGTAGAGATTGACAGGAGACTGCCGATTCTTTTGGCAAAACCATTGGTAAGCAATAAGCAAGGGAAACGGAGAGCAGGATTGGGACTTGAGAAGCGGCAGCGTCCGCCTTTGTAGGCCAATTTAAACCTTTACGGGGTTTAAATCATCAGAAAATGGGCCCTTCTGCAATGAATCGGCAGTCTCGACAAGTGCATGCACAATTAGAAATGCAGAGGTGACAGTATGAACGAAATGATTAAAGCGAATGAATGGAAAAAATTCGTAATAGCTGCTATCTTATTTTGTCTTGTTTTTATATGGCTTGAGCTGATGCCGCTTTTTTCGGCAACGAGCTCCCATGAATATGGAGGCAAAACGATTGAAAAGGAAGCAGCTGAGCAGACAGCGATCCAGTTTGTAGAAAAGCAAACCGGTTATACCGTTTCTGATGCCAAGACGATTCATCAAGCAAACAAGCTTTTTATAGGCTATTTATCCAAAGAAAAGCTTACTGAATCCTATGACAAGCAATTTGATCGTTTGTTCCCAAACGACTATTTTCAAGTCAATTTCAAATTAGCTGATACTAAGGGCAGCGGACTAGTTAACATACATATGTTTAGCGGGCAAATTGTCGGCTGGGAATTTTATGTGGGCAGCACGCAGCAGACGGTCAATGAGCAGCTGCAAAAAGAAGCGATATCCGCTGAGCTTGCCAAGTATCAATTTTCACAAGACCAGATTAACAGCCTGAAGCTGCTGCCAAAAGGCGAGTGGAGCAGCCCTGCGCCTGTTTTTAAAATCGGCGAAGCAAGCATGAATATTAAAGCAATGGCGCAGCAAATTGGCGATAAAATCGTTGTAACGAAATATTCTTCTCAATTCACTCCGCCGCCGGATTATAAAAACTATGTTGCAAAGCAGGATTCACTTGCTGGCTTACTGACCGGCTTTGGCTATCTCGGCATGAGTATCGTGCTGTTTATTCTGGCTATTATTTATGCCGTTCTTTATCGTCATTACACTTCCTTTAAATATGGTTCTATTTTGACTTTCATATTTTTGATTGTCTACATTGTAATGAACGTCAATATGCTTGATGCCGTCATGGCTTCGCAGGGAGCTGGCATCCCGACGAATGGCATTAAAATATTTACCCTCGTAATTACACTGGTGCTCAGCCTGGCGATGGCAGCTTCGGTCTATATATCGATAGTGGCAGGCGATGGCTTATGGAAGGCGCAGGGACGCAATCTATGGCCTCGGCTGGGCCAGGCAGGCTATGGACAGTATGTATGGCGCAGCATGGGCCTATCCTACTTATTCGCCATTATAATGCTGGGCCTGCAGCCAATCATCTTTCTATTGCTTGAAAAAGTAATCGGCACTTGGAGCACAACGGATGTCAGCATGTCACCTTATAATATGAGCGCGCTATGGCTAATGCCTGTTCTAGCCTGGGCAGCTGCTATTTCAGAGGAAGCGGTGTTCCGATTTTTTGGAATCGGCATTTTCCGCAGATGGTTTAAAAACTCTTTCTTGGCAGCACTGCTGCCTACCTTGTTTTGGGCGCTCGGTCATGTCACCTATCCGTTCTATCCTGCAACGACAAGACTGTTCGAGCTAATGATTATTGGCTTGCTGTTCAGCTTTATTTTCGTAAGGTACGGCTTTATAACGGCTATGTTCACCCATGCTATATTCAACACTGTAGCAGTAAGCAGCTCGTTATTTATGACAGGCACTGCCGACAATATTGTATCTGCCGTCTTCTTCTTAGTGCTCCCTGTTATTATTGCCTATGTGCTTAAAATATGGGATCGAAAAAAGGCAGCAGCAGCGCCTATACCGAACAACTATACTTGATAGCGGAATTTCCGGTTAATTTTGAGCAGCATTTGGAAAAGTATAGATCGGCTGTATTCGGCGGACTGGTTCAAGTTCGCCGGATAATTCCGCGCCATATGTTAATGCAAGAAAGTCATCAGCTATCACTGATAAGTTTCTCGCATTAACACATGTATACTAAAACCGTCCAGCATCCGTAACTTTGTATCCGTTTCTAGCAGGTTTCTTTGTAGTCAAATAACCGGCTGATAACAGTAGGACAATAAGAAATAAAAACAAATGCTTAATTGAAACCAAATGTCCGACAAAATTTCCCGTGAGCCATTTAAAAAGTAAACCTGCAAAAATATTAAATCCTGTTACAACAAGTGCCATAACGCTACCTCCGAACACTGCTTTCATATAGTGATTCAGCATCATTATCTCCCCGTTCAAACGTTATTCTTCAAATGATAAATTAGATGGTTCGTCAAGTATTTTAAAATCAAACTCCAAATTGGTTGTAGGAACACTCGTATCAACTTCTTCAAATTGGAAGCTGTCTACCCACACTTTTCCAGATCCCATTAACAAAACTCCAATAGAAATGGTTGCGCTTTTCTCCGGAATATCCAAAACAATCGCATAATGATTCCAATTTGTATTACCGATAATTTTTCGATTATTCATATTATCAAACTGAAGAACATCGGAATAACTATTATCTACACGCATCCAAAGACCGCAAAACGCCGTAACATCGCTTGTCCTCACAAAACCTGAGAATTTCATCCTGCGTCCTACAAATTTTTCTGCGTTGAATTGCTGCATTAACGTTGCAAATGAATCCGCATCTTGCGGGCATATAGCTCTCAAAAAACCAGAAGATTTACCGAGATGAACAATATCTCGATCTATACCTATTTCATACTCATGAGGGTGACTTCCACTCAAAAACCAATCCTTTATAGGTGAACTTGTATGCATAGCATTCTCTCCTTTTATGATTTCATTATGTAAACGAAATATGCTGCGGTATCGCCCCGGCGGCATCCCATATATTTTTTTGAATGCTCGCGTAAATGCTTCCTGACTTTCAAAGTGACAGTCCAAGGATATATTAAGAATAGATTCCTCAGTATGCAAAAGTAATCGAGAGGCTTGGCACAATCGGCGGTTTCGCAAATAATCTCCAATATTCATGCCGACAGTACTACGAAACAAACGATGGAAATGAAAGGCGGAAAATCCAACGTGAGCGGCTATCTCCTCCAACGTCATTTTATAAGTAAGACGATTCTCCATGTATTGAATAGCCCTTTGAACAGAATCTTTATCATGCATCCTACACCCTCCTTTATTGACAGAATAACAAATTCATAAGTTGTTTATTTGATTATTTTTGCTAAAATCAAACTGCAAGATATTAAAAATAGCCCACGCTAATTAGCGTGGACTATTTTAATAAAAGCATAGACTCTGTCGAAATCGTCTCGCATCCGTTGAATAATGCGAAGTTTTGGAAACAATTGTTTAAAGCTGTTCGCAATTGCTTTGTTGACTTTATGCCGTTTTCGTACCAGATATTTTTAACAACAAGCGTCCCGGCTTTACGCTCCGCGATAACCTCAGCACGTCCTATTAGGCTTTCTCCGTATAATAAAGGCAACACATAATAGCCGAATTTCCGTTTGTTTGTAGGCGTATAAATCTCCCAGGTGTAATCAAAGCCAAATAATTCGTTGATCAATTTTCTGTCCCATATGAAATTATCCAGTGGGGCAATCAACTCGCAGCGCAAATTCGTCACCGGATTTTGCAAGACGGCTTCAATAAGCGGCAAATCCTCCGTGCGGCAGTAAAGCATGTCCTTCATTTGGTCCACAGCAACAGCAACAATGCGTGCTTCATGAAGCAGTTGGCGGAAAACCTCATTGCGCTGTTCCGCTTTCAATCCCCCTATGTTCAGCCAGGCATCGGATGCACGATTCCATAAAAGGCCAACAGCGCCGATTCGACGCAGCACAAACATCGATAGGATCGTATTGAATGCAGCTGGCCTGCCGCACAAAATCCAATGCTCCCTGCTTTCCGGTAAATTTATATTCGCCCAGCAGCCCGTGCTTCAATAACAGAAATTGCCGTGCCTGGCGGTTCGTCAATTGAATCATATACGCATCGGCTCCTTAAAAACAAACATATGTTACTAAGCTAAAAAATGATACCTCTCAGTCGATCACTCAGTTATGGCATGCTCTACTGCATAATCTTCAAGCCGAATATCTACCTGTTGATTCATGGCTAGCTTGGCTAGCTGCTCGCCAAGAAATGGTCCCATTGTTAATCCTGATGACCCTAGCCCATTAGCAACGATTAGTTTGTTCCATCCTTGAACTCTTCCCAGTACGGGAAGAAAATCTGCAGTAAATGGACGGAACCCTACTCTTATCTCATTGAGGCTACAATCCGCAAGACCAGAAGCCGTTTGGAGGCCTTTATTTAATATTTCTTGCAAGCCGCCTGCTGTTACAGAAATATCATATCCTTCTACGTCATTTTCATGAGTAGCACCTATCACGATACGCCCGTCAGCAAATGCAAGCAAATATTGATCTGAAGGCGGGATTACAACAGGCCATTGCTCTGTGCTGACTTTGCCTGCAAGTTGCAAATGCATAATTTGAGCCTTTTGATAATGCACCTGGATCATGATTCCCAGCGGGTGAAGCAAAGCATTGGACCAGGCGCCAGCGCATACAATCACCTCATCAGCTGTGAATGTTTGATGTGCTACTCTAACACTCGTAATTTCAAAATTATTTTGCTCTAGAATAGCATCTCCCACAATCATCTGCGCACCGTTACGCTGTGCTGCTCTTAGTAAAGCATTTCTCAATTCACGCCCATCCACTCTAGCAGCACCTGACACATGAAGAGCTTGATATCCCTCTGACAACAATGGAAACTTTTGCTTCGCTTCAAGATCACTCAGTATCGTAAGTTCACCTATTTCAGGGGCATCCTCTCTGCGAAGCTCCGCTCTTTCTTTCATCGCAACTAATTTTTTCAGATCATTATGAATGCATATCGCGCCTACTTTTGCATATCCCGTTTTGTCTTCTCCAGCCTCCTCTAGCTCCTGAATAAGAGAAGGATAAAAACTTGCTCCTGCTTTAGCAAGACGATACCATGCTTTGTTTCTGCGTTGTGATAACCATGGACAAATTATCCCGGCTGCCGCATCAGTTGCTTGTCCTGCATCTTTACGATCTATAATTATGACTTTAGCACCTAGCTTGCTTAACTGATAAGCCGCTGAAGCCCCTAAAATCCCGGCACCAATTACAATAACATTTTTCACATCCGAATTCCTTTCTGACCTTATTTCAGCATATCGCCCATAAGACCTTTGAAGAAAAATTGAATAAAGCGTTCTTCGGAAATGACAGCATGATCAGAACGGTCAGTCTCTTGGAATTGGTTCATCGCTTTCTGGTACATATTGAAATAAAAAAGCAATTCCTCTTCCCTCAAGCCCTCTGCCATATACTGCTCTTCCATCCCACGCTGAATAAGCTTCAGCAAAAACGGAATGAACTTCATCTCCAGAAAACGATCGACTCTCTCCTTCATTGCTTCAATATCAGCAGATTGCTTCATGTAGTCATTCATGATCTTAAAAAATTTCATTTCCTCCGTCATTACCGTATACATGAGCTTGGGGTAAGGCAGTTGGCCTTCTAATAAATGCTCATATCTCTTCAACTGCTCCTCCATCATTTCGCCGATAGCTTCAAATAACAGCTCATCCTTGCTCCCGAAATAATTGTAAATGGATACTTGAGATACGCTTGCTTCCTTGGCTATCTCTTTAATCGTTGCTGTATGAAACCTGTCATAGTTCAGCTTCTCTTTTGTTATGGCTAATATAAGCTGTTTCTTCTGTTCCGTTCGTCTCTCAAATCCGTTCAATTGCGGTCACCCCCCACTATCCAACTTTAATTTTAAAAGATCGTGATGTCAAATTTCAAAACTATATAGCGAATCGTATAAAGTTGAGCTATAATAAGTTTTGAAATATCATATGTTCAAATTTCAAAACTAGGAGGCGCAACATGAAAACACTGTACAATCAAAACACGGGGTATTGGTATCCTCGTCTTACGTTATTCACGTTAGAGACGATTATTTTGGCCATTGCTGGCTGGCTGCTTTTTTTTGATGGAGCGGAGGTTTTAAATGCTGTATTTCATTGGAACTTAACGAATGGTGATCCCGGACGGAATTTGCTTCTATTCATCCTGATATTAATCGTTTTTGTTCGGATGAAATTTACGATGTTTTTTCTTTTAAAAAGACCTATGCCATGGGCGGAGGCTTTTAGTGTTCCGACGGCTTTTTCATTGTATTATATCGTTATTCCTCTTCTCAGCTTGTTCCATAACAAGCCGTTGAACGGATGGGACATTGTATTTGTCATCATCTTCGTCATAGGTTCATTCTTTAATTCGCATGCCGAATGGCTTCGTCATCTATGGAAACAAAATCCGGAGCATAAAGGAAAACTGTATACAGGCGGCTACTTCCGCTATTCGATCCATATTAACTATTTCGGCGATATGCTATGGGTGCTTGCGATGGCGCTAGTCGCATGGAACGCTTGGGCATTGCTCGTGCCTCTATGGTTGTTCTGTTTCTTCGCGTTCTATAATATTCCGATGCTGGATAAGCATCTTGCTGAAAAGTATGGCGATGATTTCGAACGTTACCGTAAAAAAACAAAAACATTTATTCCTTATATCTATTAACTGTAAATAAAATAAACGGCTCCGCCTTCCTTCGCTTAGGCGAAGACGGCGCGTTTATCCAAAAATATAGGAGATAAAAAGTAACAAAATCATATACTTACCTATATTTCAAGGATAAACGGCTTCGCCGTCCTTCGGAAAGGCGCGTTTAAAAAAATAAAACGCCTAACGGCGTCCTTAACTAGATATTTTTATATACAAAAAAGATCCCCACAGCCCGAACACTTTCTTCTAAGTGTCCAGGCTATGGGCTCTAGTGCAAACCATATGATCATCTCCAAACGGCAGCAATCGCCAGAGCGTATAGACGCGATAAAAAATCATTCGGATGGTTAATATGATTGCCTGTCAAATCGGAATATTTTTTGCGTTCGAGCAGTTGTGTATGGAGTCTGGTCATATTGACGATTACGCAGCCCTGCTTCTCCATTTGCTGCATAACAGCTGCATATTCAGCTTGTTTCCCGCTAAAAAAAGTTTGCGGATTCGCCAGCATTGGAGCAACCAGAATAAACTCTGCTTGTGGATTAGCTTTCTTAATGGTGTCCATAAAGAAATATTCGCCGCAAACTCTTCAGCAGACCTGCCCGAGGTTCCATCATTCATGCCAAATGCGATAGTAGTTAAATCAGGAACTGTATCAGCAACTTGATTAGCATGCTCAACACCCCAATCCGACTGCATGCCGCCTTTGGATAAGTTGACATAATCAACGTTAATCCCATATTGTTCGCCCATTTGCCAAGACAAAAGCTCCGCCCAAGACGGCATATATGGCGATGCATCTACCTTGCCGCTTGCGTTGGCGCCTTGGGCGATGCTATCACCATAAACGGCCAACCTCACAGGCGCCCCTTCATAGAAGAGCAAGATTGGGAATGGAGAAGCGGCAGCGTCCGCCTTTGTAGGCCAATTTTATCCTTTTCAGGGGTTATTGCTTATTGCCCTATCCACAATGAATCGACACCCTTCTAAGCTTCGTTACAGTTAAAATTAGGCTATTTTCGTTGAAATAGAGCTTGTCAGCTTTGTTAGAAAAAGTATGCAAAGAAGAATGGACAAGGCGATCTGGGAAGCTAAATGCATTTTATGCATCTAGATCCCCTTTTTTTACCGTTATAAAGATTCTAAATGTATTTCATGCATCTAGTTTCATTGAAAAACCATCTATATTGCGAAATGCGCAAAACTAAATGTAGTTTTTCCCTTTAGAATCACAAAAATGCCAAATTTCTCAAAACTAAGCGCAGGAAATGCAGTTAGCTAGAAAACGTACAAGAGTTACGGTTGTTCAGGTGCCGGCTCTTCATTCAGCGCTGCCAATATGCGGCTGGCCAGTTCCTCGCCAATTGATACTGCTTTGAAATCCTCCACAGAAGCTTCCTTCATCTTCTTCATCGAGCCAAAATGCTTCAGCAGCGCATTTCTCCGCTTCTCTCCGATACCCGGAATACTGTCGAGCTTCGACTCGATCATCGATTTGGCGCGCTGCGCACGGTGGAACGTAATCGCAAAGCGATGGACTTCATCCTGAATGCGCTGCAGCAAATAGAACTCCTGGCTGTCGCGCGGCAGTGGCACAATCTCCGCTGGATCGCCAGTCATAAGCTGGGCTGTCTTATGCTTCTCATCTTTCACTAGCCCGCATACCGGTATAAATAACCCCAGCTCATTTTCGAGCACATCGATCGCAGCAGATATTTGCCCCTTCCCTCCATCGACTACAATCAAGTCTGGACGCTGCAAATTCTCCTTCAACACACGCTCGTATCTGCGCCTGACGACTTCCCGCATCGTCTCATAGTCATCCGGGCCTTGCACCGTTTTCACTTTAAACTTGCGGTATTCCTTGCGATCCGGCTTGCCGTCCGTAAATACGACCATGGCCGAAACTGGATTCGTTCCTTGAATATTGGAGTTGTCAAATGCTTCGATCCGCGATGCCGACTCGATTCCAAGCCACTCGGCAAGCGAATCAGAAGCTTTCACGCTGCGCTCCTCATCGCGCTCGATCAAACGGAATTTCTCGTCGAGCATCAGCTTGGCATTTTGCTGGGCCATCGATACGACCTCGCTTTTACGCCCGCGCTGCGGCATATGCACCTTCACCTTGAGCCAGCTTTGCAGCGCTGCGACAACCTCATCCTCCTGTTCTTCTTCAGGAGGGAGCGGCAATAAAATTTGCTTCGGTACTGCCGGGTTTTCGCTATAATATTGCGTTACGAAAGTAATGAAATCATCATATTCCTGCCCATAATAGGGAAATGTAGTACCATGACGCTCAATCAGTTTGCCTGAGCGCATATATAAAATTTGTACGCACATCCAGCCCTTGTCCACCGCATAACCGAAAATATCGCGATCAAGCGCATCGGACATCGTAATCTTTTGCTTTTGCATAATAGCGTCGATCGCCAGCATCTGGTCTCGAAATTCCTTGGCCTGCTCGAACTCCAGCTGCTCTGCCGCAGCCTCCATCTTACGCTGCAGCTCCTGCTTTACGACTTCCTGGCCGCCGTTGAGAAAACGTGTAATCTCTTGAATCATCGTATCGTATGATGCTTGCTCCACCTGAAATTCACATGGCGCTAGGCATTGGCCGATATGATAATATAAGCAAACCTTATCGGGTATCGTCTTGCATTTGCGCAGCGGATAAAGCCGGTCAAGCAGCTTTTTCGTCTGCTGCGCCGCATAAGCATTCGGATAAGGGCCAAAATATTTGCCCTTGTCCTTCAGCACTCTGCGTGTAACCTCAAGGCGCGGATGCTCTTCATTCGTTATTTTGATATAGGGAAAGGACTTGTCATCCTTCAACAATACATTGTAACGTGGCTGATGCTGCTTAATTAAATTGCACTCCAAAATTAAAGCTTCTATATTGCTTCCTGTTACAATGAACTCAAAATCGCGTATTTCAGATACAAGCTTTTGCGTTTTCGTATTATGGCTGCCAGTAAAGTAGGAGCGCACTCTGTTTTTGAGTACCTTTGCCTTGCCTACATATATAATGGTGCCTTCACTGTTTTTCATCAAGTAACAGCCAGGCTGGTCTGGTAAAATGGCAAGCTTATTTTGTATATGTCCATTATTAATCATTTTGTTCCGCCTCCGGCATTTACGATCCTATTATTAGTTTAACATACACAATTCGCAATTTGTCTTACATTTGTCACCTGCACCCGCTTTACAATCATTCTGATATTTGGGTATACTAATGTAAGCAATCGCTCTAGCAAGGAGGTCTTCATTATGGAAAACGTTAGAGATCCGCGCGAGCATTTTAACGAAGAACCACGTCATGACTTTTTGGATGTTGTGTTTGGCTTCGGCGGAATGCTTGCCTTTATGACGATTGTATTTGCAGCAGCAGTTATTGTGAAATTTATTATTTCCTAATTGCCTGCATCAATTGTTACTGGACAATTGTCTTCTCAAGAGGAAAGAGGCTGTTGCTTTCGATCTGATCGATGCGAGCAGCCTCTTTCTTTATTCCTTCTTCCTTGAACAGACGCGCATTCGTTACCTCATGATTCATTGCGTTATGCTTTGGACATGCCTCGTTTATTTTCGCCTGCAACCCTTACAACCTCAACATATGGCGCAATGCGATTCATAATCCGCTGACCCTTATGCAGCTCATCGCCATCTTTATTCGTAAAGCTGAAGTGCTTCTCCAGCGCTTCCAAGTCATAATTCGAAGTATAAAACGTCGGCTTACGTTCCATTCGGTAGTTTAAAATAGCACCCAGCACATGATCGCGCACCCATGGATTCAAATTTTCCGCGCCAATATCGTCAAATATGAGCAGGTCAGTCTCCTTCATCATCTCTACGGTTTCCTTCAGCTTGCCCGCATCATGCATGAGCGACTTCAAATCCTCAACGAAATCAGGCATATAAACGATAACACCAGAATATCCCGCTTCCGCAAGCTCGTGCAGCATATAACACATCAAATATGTTTTGCCCGTGCCAAATTGCCCTGAAAGATATAGGCCGCTCTGCTGCAAGCCCCGCTCCTTGGTCTTATGAATGTAACGCATAATTTGTCCGACGGAGTTGATGCGCTCGCCGTCTTTGGCCAAAATCTCCTCTGAAGAATACTGCCGGTTAAGAGCTTTCTCATCAATGTAAAAGCTGCGTATGCGGCTTCTAATCTGCTCTTCCTTTTGGCGGGCAATAAACTTCTTGCAGGCTACCTTGCGATCATATATTTGTACAAGCTCATTGACGTTATCTACGTGCAGCATCGTATAATGCCCTTCATAATCGTTCGGGCAAAGATCGAGCCCGGGACAATTCGAGCAGTTATGATATTCGGTTGTATGCTGATAAATCCGGTTTAAATTCAATTTGATAACTCGCTCATCCACTTCAGGATGCTTGAGCCGGAGCTTCTCGACAAGCGGATCGCCGAGCAGCTCTTTCAGCTTGCTATCCGCCTGCTCAGTTATCGAACGGCCTGCAGGCCAGTCCTTCAGCAAATCGCCCAGTGATTCCATCCTTCTCACGCTCCTTTAATTTAACTTTTGCCATCCAGCTTGCGCGCCAGCCTGCGAAGCTCCTCCAATTCATCCTCCGACACCTTCTGTACAGCCTGTGAATCTGAAACGATCGGAATAATCGGCTTACGGGAAGCGCCGCTCCGGCTGCCGCGGGCGCCGCCTGCTCTGGCACTGTTTGTCTGCGGCACACTATCCTTCTTCAGCTCCTTGGCAAGCTCAAGCCTTGCCTGTTCTCTCACGTAGACGACTGCCTTCTCGAACGTATCGATACGTTTCATCAGCATATTGGAAGCAACCGCATCTATAAATGTTTTCGTAATTCTGTTGTTATCATTAGAGCCTATAACATAGTGAATAAGTATATTAATAACCGGTTCTGGCAATTTGTAATTCAAATCAATTTGGCCAAGCTGCTGGTCAAGCCAGTTCGGCACAGCACCGGGAAAAAAACGTTTAATGAAATGCGTGTACGGTTCATTTCGCATCAGCATATTGTACTGCTGAATATCGCAATAGGTGGCCAGCTGCTGCGGCACCTGCAAAAAGTATTGCTCGTCCACCTCATATTCTTCCTCGGATGGTTCGGCTTGCGCGGACTCTCCTGCAAATATTTGCGTATGAGCAAGCAGCCTTTCCTTCTGCTCATCACGCTTCTTATCCTGCCTGTACATTTGCGCCGCGCGCTGCTGCAGCTCATCGATTTGCAGCTTGCCCAGCTCATTGAATACGCCGTCTTCATCCAGCAGCCTGCAAATATCTGCCACGCTCAAATGATATTTGTAAGCAACATAGTTCAGTTCCTCAAGCTGGTCTGGCTGCAGGCGCAGCCGCTCAACGCTGCTGCGGTTGCCGGAGTTGCGAGGAAAGCGCAGTATCAGCTCGCCAAATGTAATGATCGCTTCAGCGGATTGCAGCTTAGCTGATGCTCTTGCAGGCGCAACTTCCATTAAAGCCTGTTCAAGCTCGCTGTCAAAGGATTGCACGTTCAATTTAAACAAATCATAGAAAGGAACAGATATATTTTCTTTCTCCAGCTGCGCGTGGGCCAGCTCATCCGGCTCGCTGCTGGCTAGTGACTCTCTTAGCTCTATAACAGCGTACTTGCCGACTTTATCGCGAAGCAGCATTGCCAAATGAACCGTGCTGAAAAACTCAGCAGGCGATAATGGCCGCGCCAGTTCAAATTCGTAAACGACCTCCGTGCTGTCAGCTATAGCCAGTCTTGACGTTTGCAATAGTCCAACTGCTTCAAGCTTCGACATTTGATCCATTAAATACTTGCGGCTCTGCTCATTCATCTCAAGCCCGCTGCCCAGCAGCAGCTTTCTAAGCGGCTCAAGCTTCGAATAGCCTGTTCGGCCATCGTTAATATAATGATACAGCTGCTGATACATCGCAATGGCAAATGCACCCACCATTGGCTGATAAATTTGCACAAGCATTTTGCTATCGATGCTGCTTAAGGAAAAATCTCGAAATATGTAAAAACGATGATGCTCGGTAAAATATAATAAATTATGAATTCGCATATATACAGCTACTCCATCCTCAACTTACTTTCTATTATTTTAGCATAAATCTGAATGAATATCGCATTCGAAAATTAGTAGAATCGATTGGCAAACTCTTCATGAGAGAATAATAAAGAGGCATGAATCCGGAATTGCGGCTGCGGCTGACAAGCTGCCTATAGACTGTTGCGGTCATAAATGACCGTTAAAGCATTATTTTCTGTTTTTGGGATTGTATACGGTCAAAAAAGTCCCTTACCGTATAATTTCGCCCTTATATTGCTGTTTTGGCCGTGTAACGGTCACAAGTGACCATTACTATTTTTTCATGCCATTTTTCGTCGGCTAAGGGACATTTATGTCCGGATTGATTAATGGCGGGCAACTGAAATATGTATTTTTCTATGGTAAAGCCTTCGGATCCCGAGAAACTTATAATATCTAATTTATCAAAAAAACAGCCTCCGATTAAATCAGAGGCTGCTTATTAGCAAATTGGTAAGTATATTAAAACATTTTGTAGCCGCCCCTGCGCAGCGCTCGAATCGCCCATCCGCTTACATAAGCGCCAATTAACGCGCCAGTAATAGGGATGTAGTAAACAAGGGTGTATGTTCCGAAGTTTTCAAGGGTTGGCTTGGCTGAATCATCCCATGGCGACCAAATCGCCAATACAATAAGGACGACAACAAACAGTCCAATTGGAAACCAGGTTGTTTTGAGCAGCATATTAAGAATAAAGCCTATGCCGAACATCATCACAAAGAAGAGTACGGTGGCGATAATAATCTGGACGACTTCAACGATCATGCAAACTTCCCCTTTCGATATCTAGTATATAAGTTTAATGAATCGGATGTATGAAGTCAATTGGCTTGATGCAAATGTCACAGTACCGCCATTTGCTCATGCAGCAGGCACTTTGATACAATGAATAGGATACAACTGGAGACTGTCAATTCACTGTGACAACCTTTGGCAAGCAATAAGGAGGATAACGGAGAGCAAGATTGGGACTGGAGAAGCGGCAGCGGTCGGAAGCCCAAGCTTAATCGTAGTGCCCCTTTTCTTTGCTTGCTGTTTATCCACAATGAATTGATAATCTCAACTGTAGCATGAAAGGAGCTTAAATCAGATGAGTGAAGCAGCTTTGACATTGGAAGGCTGGTATGCGCTTCATGACTTTCGCAGCATCGATTGGACAGCATGGCGTCTGGCTGACGAAAGCGAGCGTGCCAAAGCACTGGATGAGTTGAATACATTTCTAAAAGATTGGGCGAATAATGAGGAGCAAAAGCTTGGCAGCACAGCGGTATATTCCATTGTAGGCCAAAAAGCCGACTTCGTATTCATGCATCTGCGCGAAACGCTGGAAGAGCTGAATGAAATTGAAACGGCCTTCAATAAAACTACTTTTGCAAGCTTTACATATCCTGTTTATTCTTATGTAAGCATCGTTGAGCTAAGCAATTATATGGCGAAGCCAGGCTCTGATCCGATGGAAAATCCGGATGTCGTAGCGAGACTTAAGCCAACCCTGCCAAAAGCTAAGCATATTTGCTTCTACCCGATGAACAAGCGCCGCGAAGGCAATGACAACTGGTATATGCTCAGCATGGATGATCGCCGCGGTTTGATGCGCAGCCACGGGCTGATTGGCCGCTCTTATGCGGGTAAAGTAAAGCAGATCATTACCGGTTCTGTCGGATTTGACAACTGGGAATGGGGTGTCACTTTATTTGCGGACGATGCGCTGCAATTCAAAAAGCTGATCTACGAAATGAGATTCGATGAAGTCAGCGCCCGCTATGCGGAATTCGGAGATTTCTACGTAGGCAATTTGCTCGACAGTGACAAATTTGCCAAACTGCTCAGCATTTAACAGAGATGGCTGCAGCAAAATCTAAAGGCTATTCTAACAGGTTTTCAAAACCTGGCAGAATAGCCTTTTGCTTGTAGAAAAGAAGGCGAAGTATTCCATACGGGACGCTACCATTAATTGTATGTGAGCTGCTTCCATTTCGAAATAAGACGTTCCCGATTTTTCCCAGCCCAATTCACATCATAGGGTATGACATTAAGCGACTCCAATCGAAAAGCCTCCTGCGGAGATTGCGCATCGCGATGCGTAAGCAGCTGATAATTGCCCACTTGCTTCCCCAACTCCTGCGCTTGCTTCGTAAGCGCCCAATCCACGAACTTTTTGGCCTCCTCCTGGTTCGGTCCGTTCTTTATAATAGCAACTGCCCCAATTTCATAGCCCGTTCCTTCCTTCGGAAAGGAAATGACGATATTATGAAAGCCTTCCTTATAAAACTTGATCGCATCATGAGAGAACGCTAAAGCGGTGCCTACGATGCCGTTGCCGGCCGCCCTGCCGGACAGGCTTCCTGAGCTTGTATAGGATATATTTTGATCATCGAGCTTTTTCAAATAATCAAAGCCTTTGTCCTCTCCATACAGCTGAATGATCGTTGCCATGGTCGTATAGCCTGTGCCCGAGGTTGATGGCGAGCCCATGGCAAGCATTCCCCGATATTCCGGCTCCAGCAGATCATCCCAGGATTGCGGCGCTTGGCGTCCCGTTTGCTGCAGCCAAGATTTATTTGATATAAAAGCAATTGATCCTACATAAATACCGGTCCAATACCCTTCAGAATCTTTATATTGCTCATCAATCATTTGTGCATTTAGCGATTGATAGGGCTCCAACAGCCCTTCAGCCTTTGCCTGCACAAAAGTATCTCCTGTTCCGCCAAACCATACGCTTGCCGCCGGATTATCTTTCTCAGCTCGTATGCGATCCAAAACCTCTCCAGCCGACAATCTGACATAAGAAACTTTAATGCCTGTTTGCTTCTCGAACGTTTCAATCGCTTTAATGGCGTGATCCTCATACAACCCGGCATATATGACGAGCGTGCCCTTTTCCTTCATCCCGCAGGAGGTTAATACCATAAGAAAAAGAGCAAGCAATATTAACCTGACCGTTCTCATCGCTTGCTCCTCCGATCTATCCTTCTATTCAGCTATTCGCCATAATTAAATAACATGCAGGGATTGCTCAGCAAACGAAAGCGATACAAACGCCCCTTCCGGGAATACGTTCTCGGCAATCGGATTATGCTCTGTAATGTGCATAATCTCACCATCGTATTCTATCTCATACTCTTGAGTCTGACCCATAAAAACACTTTTTACTACATGGCCGACATGTGTATTGCCTTTCGTTAGCGTTACAGCCTCTGGGCGAATAACGACAGTCACTTCGCTGTTAACTGCATGACCGGTGCGATTGATGCGCAGCTCACCTGATTTGGTAGCTACAATCATATGATCGTGTGCGGCTGACTTGACTGTGCCTTTTACAAAATTGGCTGTACCGATAAAGTCTGCAACAAATCTGGTTGTGGGACGCTGATATATTTCCATTGGACTTCCAACCTGCTCGATTTTCCCTTTATTCATAACGATAATCAAATCACTCATGCTCATAGCCTCGCTCTGATCATGGGTAACATAAATTGCTGTAATGCCTAGACGCTGCTGCAAGCGGCGGATTTCATCGCGCATTACAATGCGCAGCTTGGCGTCCAAATTGGATAAAGGCTCATCAAACAACAAAACTCCTGGCTCCATCACAAGCGCTCTTGCCAGTGCAACCCTTTGCTGCTGACCGCCAGACAGCTGTGAAGGCATGCGATTTTTATAGTCTCGTAAATTCATTATATCCAAAATGCTTTCCACTTTCGACAAAATCATATCCTTCGACATTTTTTTGACGCGCAGGCCGTATGCAATGTTATCAAATATATTCATATGCGGAAACAAGGCGTAGGACTGGAACACCATCGTACAGTCTCTCTTATTCGGTGGTATTAGATTTACTTTATCTTCCCCGAAATAAATATCGCCTTTTGAAATTTCCTCAAAGCCGGCTACCATTCTTAGTGTCGTTGTTTTGCCACAGCCTGAAGGCCCTAGCAGCGTTATGAACTTGCCAGCAGGAATATCCAGGCTTACATCATCAACCGCATAGTTAACTTTACCTTCATCGTTCTCGTATGCTTTATAAATATTTTTCAAGCTAACTGACTTAGCCATATGATTTCCCCCTGTTCGAACCGCTCAACCATTTCACTAAAGAATTCAAAATAAAGAGAGCGATGACCATAATAATAATAAGTATGGTGCAGTATGCGCTTGCAGCGCCGATACGGCCTGCCTCGACCTGAGACAGAATGGATGCTGTAATAAGGTTATATTTTGCGGAAATAAGGAAAATAACGGCGCTCATCGCTGTCATGCTTTTAACAAAGCTGTTGACCAAACCGCTGAAAAACGCTGATTTGATAAGCGGCAGCACGATGCTAGTAAATACCTTTGTCTGCCCGGCGCCAAGATTCGTCGCAGCCTCTTCAATGCTTGGATCAATTTGCTGCAGTGCTGCCACACCTGACCGTATGCCTACAGGAAGCGCTCTTACTATAAAGGCGGCAACGATAATAATTCCAGTGCCTGTCAAAGCAAGCGGCGCCTTGTTAAAGGCTAGAATATACCCGATACCAATAACGGTTCCCGGCACTGCAATGGACAGCATGCTTACGGCCTCCAAAGCTTTTTTACCGACAAAGCGCTTTCGAACGATAAGATAAGCCATAATCATGCCAAGCAAGCCCGCAATTGGCGTTGCAATAACTGCCAGCTTCAACGTATCTTTAATAGCTTTTTGCCCTAAGGAAAATACGTATTTGTAGTGATCAAGTGTAAAGCTGTTATTAATTCCCCATAGCTTGATAAATGAACCGATCGGAACCAGCGCATAAAAAGCTATAACGATAACAGTAATGGCTAGACAAATGATGAACAAAATCGTTTTAATCGGCCCGCTATCGATCATTCTTCGAATACCGGTAGGTTTGCCGGTAACGGTGACATAGCTCTTTTTGCCGACCCAGAAATTTTGCAAAATGTATACGATAATTGTAATGGTAAGCAACAGCATAGCAAGCGCAGCTCCGGCCTGCATGTTGTAGCTGCCTACAGCCTGCAAATAAATTTCACGAGCAACCGTGGAATAGTTGCCCCCAATCGTCATCGGATTGCCGAAATCGGCAAGCGATTGAACGAACACTAGCAGGAAGGCATTGGCAATGCCTGGAACAGAAAGCGGAAGCGTCACCGACACGAACGTTTTCCACTTGCCTGCCCCCATATTTTGACTCGCTTCTTCAAGCGACGGGCTTATCGATCTTAATAGTCCTGACAAGGTTAAAAACGCAATTGGGAAAAATGATAAGGTCTGTACGAGCACGAGGCCGTGCAGCCCATAAATATTGGCATTTTCCAAGCCTAGCAAATGCTTCGTAATAAGACCTTGCTTGCCGAGCAAAAGCATGGCGGACAACGCAATTACGAATGGCGGAGATATTACTGGCAATATAGCAATTCCATTAAATAACCGTTTGAATGGCACATTTACATAAGCAAAGGTGTAAGCAAACATATAAGCAATAGCTGTTGACAATGTGGATGTGATGAAGGCAAGTACCAATGAGTTGGTTAGGGAGCGGAAGAGCCCTCCCCCTGATAGAACTCTCCCGTAACCTTCCATCCCGAATTGCCCATTGCTTGCCGTAAAGCTTGATTTCAATATTTGATACAGGGGAAACAAGATGAAAACAACTAAGCAGGCCATGACCAACACGATAAGAATCGGCAGGAGCGGCTCGCGCTTGAATCTCTTGAACATCGCGCTCATTCAAGCTCTCTCCTCTCAGGATGAATATATTTAATAAAGCTTATTTACTAACGTCAGAATTCCATTTATCGATAATATGCTGGCGCTGCGACCCCGCTTCTTCAATGTTGTAATCAATTAAATTCAGCTTGCTCATATCAACTGCTTGCTCAGGACCTACTGCATCAACGTTAGTAATGTTTTGGAAGCTACCGACTGTTTTGCCTATTTCCTGACCTTTTGGAGATAGAGCCCAATCTACAAACGCTTTAGCAGCATCGATATTTTTCGCATTGTTGATAATCGCGATAGAGCCTGTTTCATAACCGGTTCCATCCTCAGGGAAAGACATAACCAGGCTGTCGAAGCCTTCTTCTTGATATTTGATAATATCGTGTGCGAACAATACGCCTACGCCTGCTTCGCCCATACCGACCATACGGCCCGGTGCCGCTCCGCTTGTCGTATACTGCTGAACTTGCGGATGAAGCTTTTTCAAATAGTCAAAGCCTTTTTCTTCGTCGCCAAACACTTTAAGTATGCTGTAAATTGCGGTGTACGCCGTACCGGAGGATGCAGGAGAAGCCATAACGATTTCGCCTTTCAGCTTCGGATCAAGCAGATCCTCCCATTTCGTAGGAGCCTCCAGCCCTTTTTTCTTCAAAAACTCTTTGTTGGAAGCAAAGCCGACCGCACCTACATATACGCCTGTCCAATAGCCGTTCGGATCTTTATATTTTGCATCAATCTTTTCGGCAACTGGAGAAACATACGGCTGAAGCAAATTTTCTTTCGTAGCTTGCACGAATGTATCGGCCGGGCCGCCATACCAAACGCTTGCTTGCGGGTTATCTTTCTCAGCACGTACCTTTGCCAAAATTTCACCGGCTGACATACGAATCATTTCTGCATCGATACCCGTATCCTTCTTGAATTGCTCGATCGCTTTTACCGCATGATCCTCTTGGAATCCAATGTATACGGTCAATTTGCCTTGTGGTTTTGCTGGTGGTTCAGATTGCTGCGCTGTAGGAGATGGATCGGTTTTGCCTGTTGATCCGGTGCCTGCATTTGTTGTTCCTCCATTAGAGCTGCAGCCTGCAAATACGGTTGCAGCCAGCACTACAGCTGCCATTTTGCCTAACAAAGATTTATTCATCTGTACGACCTCCTTATTTGTGGGACAAGTCCAATTATATTGGATGCGCTTACAAACTTTAAAGATTAACGTTCTGCCGTTTGCTGCGGCAGAAAATTATATTAAAAAAAGCTGCCTCGTAAGAGGCAGCCTTGACACTTTCTGAAAGAGAGTCAGCGCATCCGCAATTGTTTGCGTGAAATAACCGTTTAAAAATGTTGAAGCCAATCCAGCACGGCATTAACGATAATTCCAACTGCAGAATAATCGATATCGGCAAACGTAGTGCGAAGATACCCTATGTTAGACAACAGCGGAACTAAGAAGACTGGCAGCAGCGTTAATACGAAACCATGTATGATCGATGCCACTACTAATCCTTTTCTGCCGCCGATTTTGTATGCGATCACTCCTGCTGCGCCGCCAGAGAAAAAGTTAGGGATTACCCCGGGAATAATAACGGTATATTGAAGCTGCATCATCATCGCCATAGCCAGTAACCCCCCGATAAAGCTGAGCAGAAAACCGGTTACTGCCGCTAGCGGCGCATAGCTGAACAGAACAGGACAATCCAGCGCCGGGATAGCTCCCGGGACGATCCGATCCGCTATACCTTTGAAAGCGGGTACAATTTCGGCCAGCATCATGCGGACTCCTGCCAATACGATATAACAGCCGGCTGCGAACCAGGTTGCCTGAATAAGCGATACGATAATGAAATGCTGTCCGGCGAACATATTTTCAATGCTGCCCTTAGGCACGAACAGGCTGGCAATCATAAACAGCACAAAGGTAAATATAAAGATAACGACCATATGGTCTTGAAACAAAACGATAAGCTTGTTCTTCTTCACTTCTTTTTGCTGCCGTTCGCCCGGTTTGAATAGAGATGCGATAAGCCCGCTGAGCAAATAGCCCAAACTGTTGAAGTGACCGAGGCCAAAGCTGTTATTGCCAATTACTTTGCGCGCATACGGCTGTGCAATAAGCGGCGCGCTGGACATGCAGACAGCGAGCACAGTCCCTCCGATAAGCATCGTTTGCAGCGTGCTGAAATTGCTGGACATTAAAAGAGCTGCAAGGAGTGCGGACATAAACAGCATGTGGTGCCCGGCCATAAAAATATATTTGGCAGGAGTAAATCTGGCGATTGCGAGATGCACAATCATCCCGATCAGCATAATGAGAGCCATTTCCTCGCCAAAATTAATTTGAGTCATCGCCGTTGTCGTTTCACTATGCGGAATAATGCCGATAATTTGAAATCCGTTTTGAATAACGGCTGACATATTAGAAAGTGAAGCGCCCGTTTCATTGGCGCCAATTTGCACAAGCTTTACGCCCAGCATCGTCTTAATCGTGCCGCTCAGCAGCTTTTGCAGAGGCTGCTTCTGCAGCAACAAGCCAATCAAGGCTATTAGTCCGAGCATTAAGGCCGGCTCGCCTATTAATCCTTTGTTCAGCCACTGAACTGCATTTGCTGTCATGCGATTACCTCATTTCAAGCATCCATTGTTGAAAGGTTGGGCTCTTCATTAGCGACTCATATAAATATTGGCGATCCATAATATCCTCAAGCGCTATTACCTCCATATCTCCACTTTCCTCCAAATAATCAACGATGTACGAGGAGCAGACTACAAGCTTTGCCTGAAAGGTCCGCAATGAAGTTACATCGGTATGCTCAACAGCAATAGAGCAGCCCAATTCACGTAAAATAGCTTCCAGATTAATTCGAATCATTAAGCTTGTACCAAGTCCGCTATTGCAGGCGACTAATATTTTATTCATAGGCCCTCCTTTTCCCGAAGCAGCTGCCAAATCTGCAAACGATCAGCCGAGGTTTTCAAGCGCGCTACAAAGTCATTGTCATTCAGCGCGTTCAGCAGCGTGCTGAGCGGTCCAATATGCCCTTCCTTATCCACTGCAGCGAGTGTGATCATCAGCCATACCGGATGCTTGGACGGCCCGAATAGAACGGGCTCTTGAAACGTAACCAAGCTGAACATCGTCTGCGTAACATCCTCAGGCATATAGGCATGCGGAAAATAAATTCCGTTCGAAATGAGAAAGGAATGATTGCCAGATTGAATCATTTCGATCAGCTTTTCCTCATACCTTTCGTTTGAGGATCCTTGGGCAATAAGAAAACCATTGCCAAAACGGATAGCATCCTCCCATTGTAGCGGTTCCTGCAGCAAGCTGATCGATGAAGCAGGCAGCAAATCCGTCAGCGACAATTCTTTGGATGGCGGCACGCTTGCACCTTGCAGCATTTGCAACAGCTCTTCAAGCAAGCGGCTGCGATGCTCGACAATTGCATTTCGTTCAATAATTTTCATAATGTCATTGACCGTCTGGATCGTTTCAGCTGCTGTATCCTCTTTGGAAGCAATTTGAAAAAACTGCGAAATTTTTTGCTGATCCTGCTCTGTAAGAAGCGGAGATACCTTCAGCCAAGGAATTGGCAGCGAATGGCCGATATTAATGGTAGTAAGCACGGCGTCAGCATCCTTGCCGGTAAGCAATGCCGATTCTTTGTAGGAGCAAATTTTAACGACATCAAGCTGCGGGAATATAAAAGCTAACCGTCTTTTTATAATGGCAGACGTCCCTATGCCAGATGCGCAAACGATAGCAACACGCTTGCTTGTATTCAACACATGAGGAACGATGCCGCTGGCAATATGAAGCATAATATAACCGATCTCATCGCGGTCAAAAGTGATATTCAGCTCGGCTATCGCTTCATTTACCAGCTTTTCGAGCAGCTTGAGCAAGGAGCCGTATTGCTCCTCCAGCTGCTCCATCAACGGATTTCTAAGCTGCAAATTAAATTTAGCCCGGTAAATAGCAGGCTTTAGATGGATCGCCAAGCCTTTGATCGCTTGCTCGGACATTTGCAGGCGATAGCCCAGCGCCGCTTCTGTTCGGCTGACAATATCTTTTGCCAACGGTATATATGCTGTATCCTTCGATTCGATATGCTGCTTCTGCGCTCCCAGTACATGCTGTGTAATATAACCAATTTCTGATACCGGAAGTGTAACCTGAAAATGCCCGTTAATTTGCGGAACAATGTCGCTGCTGATTATTCGAAACACTTCTGTCTTTTCCAGTTCCTTGAGCAGCTTGCTGTCCATCGTAATCGTATGCTCCTGCTTAAGCCGCTGTGTTGCCATAAGCAAATGCAAAGTTATTGTCGTATAGCCCGCATCGGCAAATTGCATATTAAGCAGCTTTTCGATTTGCTGCAGCAAATCAAAAATAATCTGCACATCCTCGGCTTTGAACCATTTGTTTAAAAAAGAAAGCTTATTGCCGGCTTCATCGTTTTGATCAAACATATATTTTAATAGCCTGTCCTCAGTTATCTCGGCTCGAAGAAGCTCAAGATAGGCACTGCGCTTCGCGCCTTCCTTGCCATCAACCGACAGCATCCCCTTTGACTTCACGAGCTTTAGCTTGCGGCTGTCCAGCCACAGCTTGATTTCATGCAAATCAACGAGCAGCGTGCTATGGCTAATAACAAAGTCCTCCATCACCTGCTCCATGGATAGTGTGCTCTGCTGCAGCAGCAGCTTGAGCAGCACATTCATTCGCTGCTTGGAATCCATGATAACCTGCCTATAATTCAGCTGCTGTTCAATTTTTCGCAGCTGCTCTAAATCATGACGCAGTTTAACTCCGTTTGATCGGTGGCGTTCAAGCACGACGTCATGCTCTCTTAGCCAATCCTCCAGCTGCAGCAAATCATGGCGCAATGTGCGGTCGGATATTTCATACTGCTCTGTTAATTGCTTTAAAGGAATATAATCAAGCGCTTCCATAAGCTGATTCAGTATTCGCTGCTGTCTGCTTGTTATCATAGGTTCCACCTTCTAGCGATATTGCATCTATCATGACACAAAAGGCTCTCACCTAGCAACAGGTTACTGCAGCCAAGTGAAAGCCTTAATATGGTAATACTATTCCTCTTCATCTGTTTGTGTTTGCTTGGACGCCAAATATTCCTCTGTCGCCCGGTCACGCTGCCGCCCTTTTTCCTTAAGCCGTTCTATGGCCGGCATAATTAACAAATCTATTTCCTTTTGCACCGTATAAGCCAGGTCATAACGAGTTTGCGATTCCAAATACGAACCTACCTCAATTAAAGCATTGTATCGGTCCAGCTCATCTCTCGTCAGCAATCCGCGTACTTGAACGCTGCAGTGTCTCATTATAGAAATTTACCTTTACGCAATACTAGCTGAATTCCGCCAATAATGAACAGATAGCGAAGATCGATCGCTTTTTTTAGCCAGGATGCAACACGGCCTTTGTATTTCTTGCCAAATGCAATACCGATAGCTTCACCTTTGCCCAGGGAAGCAACCGTACCCTTGTTGCTGAATACGAATGTTTTCGGCGATTGGTTGCGGATCGACGCCACCAAATTATGTGCACAAACTACGCCCTGCTGCATCGCAATTTGAGCGGTTGGAGGATACGGGCGTCCTTCAGGATTAAACATAAGCGAGTTATCGCCAATAATATACACATGATCGCTGCCTGGCGCACGTAAAAACTCGTCAACTTTAACACGGCCTCTCATGGTTTCGAAGCCTGCTTCTTCAATCAAGCGATTGCCGCGAACGCCTCCTGTCCAAATAACAGTTGCGGATTTAATCTCCTCGCCTTCGCCGACAACAACACCTTCAGGTGTACATTCTTTAATGGCAGTACCGATGCGGAATGTAACTCCTTTCTTAGCGAGCACTTCCATCGCATACTCAACCAGCTCCGGATCAAAGCCCGGAAGCGCAGTAGGAGCAGCCTCAATATTGTAGATTTTCACAAGAGTAGGATCTACATCATACTGCTTGCAAAGCTCTGGAATTCGATCAGAAAGCTCACCGACAAACTCGATGCCTGTGAAGCCGGCACCGCCGACAACAAAGGTCAAATAATCAGTGCGATGCGGCTCACGCTTGAAGCGAGCGAATTGATATTCGATATGCTCGCGAATTAAACGGACAGAGTTAATGCTTCGAATATTCATAGCATGCTCAGCAAGCCCTGGAATTCCGAAAGTTTCCGGCTCGCCGCCAAGACCGACTACCAAGTAATCATAGGAAAGCGTACCATCCTCCAAAATCACTTTCTTGTCTTGCGGGCGAATTTGTACTACAGTAGATTTCACGAAATCAATTTTAAATTCATCAATTAATTTTGAAATGCTGACACGAGCATTTTCTGGATTGTCCGTACCTGCTGCAGGCATGTGCAAATGCGTTGTAAAGTAATGATAATCATGCTTGTTTACAAGCGTCACATCTGCCTCGTTGTAATTTAATTCTTTTTGTAAACGAAGTGCAGTCAGGACACCACCATACCCAGCGCCGAGAATGACAATCTTTGGTATGCTACTCATCGTATGATCCCTTCCATTCCCTAAATTTTCTTTATAAAGATTGTGAAATATTACACAAACTCAATCATAAAATTAAGATTATGGCTTGTCGTTTTTCACTAACTTTTTCATCTAAACATGCTGTGATTTATGATAACAATCGATAGTGACAAAATTCGTCAAAAAAATCACCGACTAATCACAACATACATCAGACATATTACATAGTTTTCACATAAAATTCAAGAGTATTTTTATACGAAAATGTTTAGAACAGTATACAAATTGCCAATTAGGCAGCCGCGAATGAAATTGTTCGTTCACAGCATAATAGTATAATAGGTATGAAATGTGTATAAATTGGAGGTGATTGTGTTGTCAAATGATGAAAACACCATGCGAACTTTTGATCTGATCGTTATTGGCGGCGGGCCTGCAGGGCTTTTTGCTGCTTTTTATGGCGGCATGAGACAGGCTTCAGTTAAAATCATCGAAAGCATGCCTCAGCTTGGAGGTCAGCTGGCGGCGCTTTATCCTGAAAAATATATTTATGATGTTGCTGGTTTTCCAAAAATTACAGCTCAAGAGCTTGTTGATCGTTTAATCGAGCAGCTTGAGCTTTTCAAGCCTACAGTGTGCCTGGAGGAAAAGGTTGTCGACGTTATTAAACATGAGGAAAGATTGTTCGAAATAAAAACGACAATCAATACACATTATGCCAGAGCAATTATCATCACAGCAGGTGTAGGCGCCTTTGAGCCAAAAAGACTGGCTTTGCCAGAAGCAGCTGCGTACGAGGGAGGCAGCCTGCATTATTTCGTAAATGATCTAGAACGGTTCCGCGGAAGAAATGTGCTGATTAGCGGCGGCGGCGACTCCGCTGTAGACTGGTCGCTTATGCTGGAGCCAATAGCCAGCACTGTAACGCTTGTCCATCGGCGTGACCAGTTTCGCGCCCATGAGCATAGTGTAGAACGGCTGATGCAATCGTCAGTGAAGGTGATCACTCCGGTGGAGATTACAGGCTTGCATAGTGCCGATAATAGTTCCGGCAACACTCCAATGCAGCTGTCCAAGGTAACACTGCAGCATGTCAAAACAAACGAATGTTCTAAACTGGATATAGATGATGTCATCATTAATTTTGGTTTCCTGTCCTCGCTCGGACCTATTGCAGATTGGGGCATCGATATTGCGAAAGGCTCCATAACGGTAGACTCACGGATGGAAACGAGCATTGCCGGCATTTTTGCTGCAGGCGATATAACGACCTATCCAGGAAAAGTAAAGCTTATTGCTGTCGGCTTTGGCGAAGCGCCCATAGCTGTAAACAATGCGAAGGTATATATAGATCCAGCAGCCAAGCTTTCACCCGGACATAGCAGCAATATGAAATTATAGCCGGCAAGCTGTAGAACTATCGCGAATGCTTAATACGTATGAATTCGAATCTTTCAAAGATAAAGGGTACCCTCTTATATATAAGTAGGATACCCTTATTGTTTTAAATTATTTGGATGGCATTCTACTGTGGCTACTTTTCTCGTTGGAATAGAATATTTATCGAATGTAGAAAGAATCAAGCATCATGTGCATTAGGGCTGTTAAAGCCTGTGAGGATAATTAATTACTGCTATGCTACACAATAACCAGGGAGCGATTGTTTTTCGTGAAATCTACTTTTCTTCGCTTAATTTCGGCAAATAACATCATAATAAAATCATGCTCTAACTGATGCTCAATAGCGGCGTAATAAGCGTCTATGAGAAGTTCATCAGAAAGCTGCCTCATTGAAGTACCTCCTTTTTGCCAGAATAAGTTATAGATTCATAGTATCATGTAACAATTTAAGTGAGAACAACCCACAATGTCCACATAACTCTGTGGATATACTGTGCGCAAATTGTGAACAATAGTCGAATTATGTGATGTTTCAATGGGGATAATGTGGATAATGTTATCCACAACATAAACATGATGAAAACACATAAAAAACTTTAATCACAATGGGAAAAACTATCAATCTTATTGTTTAGTAGAATAATAGAGAATTGCTCCCAGCTCCGCCTGTTATTGAGGCCTTGTGTTCACTTCAAACATCCAGATTTTTCCGTTCGTATCTATTCCAAAATCATAACCAAGCTGATTCATGCCATGGTACCTGCTTTCAAGCACTCTTGTGGACAGCTCTGTCAATCTGCGCATCTGCTTTTTCTTATCCCGCACATAGGATGCTCCAATCGACATTGATATCCCTTTAGATCCTGAAACTAATCTGCCTCCTCTTTGCAAATTAGTAACAAAAAGCCCTGCTCTGGCGATCCTTCCTACAATCGCAGCGTAGCGCCATCTTCCATGCTCTTTTACATATTTCACGCGATAATCAATCGGTCTGCCGTTGACTTTTGCCAGATGTATGCCCTTTTGAATTAAATACTTCTTTTTTTTCATATATTTTCGAATCTTAGAAAACATGCTGTCAAAAGACTCAAATTTATACGTACTCGTATAATATGTGAAAGTATAACGGCTTTCGTGTTTCTTCTTCACCTTGATAACGCCTGCACCGCCCGAGCCAACTAGCGGTTTAATAACAACCATTCCATGCTGATTGAGCATTTCGCTTAAATTGTCTGCTGAAAATAATCTTGTCGGCGGTATATGCTCCGCAATTTCGCTATTGGTCAGCAAAATATTAGTTTTCGACATTTTATTTGCTAGCATACGCCCGCTGCCGCGTACTACTGCCATTGACTTCACTCTCCCTTAAACTTCTGTTCTATATACAATATGTCCAACTTCTATAATTCTCTTGGATTATTGTCACTGGTTAATAGCCGTAATATAGAGTTTAGTAGCCAGAGAGAAACGCACCTATCCATCCAAAATTGAATCCAAATAAAAGAACCGGAGGGCTTAACCCTGCCGGTTCCTGCAAGCTATTTGTATTAATCAGACTTTTTCTCCAAAGCAGCTTTCAATTTATCGGCCAAGCTGTTCGTTAGCGGAGCATTGTCGCTATATTTATGAATAAGCTTTTGCTCCTCGCGGCGATTCATACGGCCATCGCCTTTGTCTCCCAGCATTTCAATAACGTTGCACGGCCTGCACTGCGCATATTTGCCTGCTTTGCCGTCATGGAGCTCCATCTTCTTATGGCATTGCGGGCAGCGCTTGTTAAGCAGCACCGGTCCGCTTGCCCGGCGATAGCCGCATTCGCGGTCTGAGCAGACATAGGACTTGCCTCGCTTCCCTTTAACCTCCAGCATCGGCTTGGAGCATTCCGGGCAATAGCTGCCTGTCGTATTATGCGGCTTATATTCTTTAGTCTCGCTAATGACCTCGCCTACCCATTTGGATGCTTGCTGGCGGATGCCCTGCATAAATTGCTTGGCATTTCCTTTCCCTTTTGCAATACTTTCCAGCTCCGACTCCCACTTGGCCGTTAATTCAGGACTGCGCAATTCACGAACAACGAGCTCAATCAGCTGCTTTCCTTTGCCCGTAGGATGCAATTTGTTGCCTGAGCGATCAATCGTATCGGTTTGCAGCAGCTTCTCAATAATATCCGCTCTTGTCGCAGGCGTGCCAAGTCCATATTTCTCCATTCGGGATAGTAAAGCAGCTTCGGTAAATCGAGGCGGAGGCAATGTACGCAATTCCTTGAAGACTACTTGCTTCAGGGCAAGCTTCTGGCCGGATTTTAAAGCAGGGAGCCGCTGCGAGGCTTCCTTCATGCTGTCTTCCCCAGCCTCATCCTCCTGCTCATCATCCGTATCATTCCAGCTTGACGCTGTTCCGCTTGCATAAGCTTCCCGCCATCCTAGCTCCTTCTCCACACGCCCTTTTGCAAAGAATCGGTCCTGGCCAGCTTGTACAATTACAGTAGTCTCATCATAACGGTAAGGATTGAGGAACAGCGAAATAAAACGCTTTACAATCAAGTCATACAGTTTTCGCTCATCATTCGACAGCGCTCCAAGCTGAACGTATTGATCGGTTGGAATAATGGCATGGTGATCCGATACCTTATCGTTATCGACAACCCGCTTATTCAGCTTCAGGTTCCCTTTGAGCGCTTTCCGAGCAAGCGCTGTATAAGGACCGGTCGCAATGCTTTCCAGCCTGCCCTTCAGCGTCGGCACGATATCGCTGGAAAGATAGCGAGAATCGGTGCGCGGATAGGTAACCAGCTTATGCTGCTCATACAGCTTTTGCAGCACATTGGACGTTTGCTTGGCCGAAAATCCGAGCTTTTTGTTCGCATCGCGCTGCAATTCTGTCAAATCATAGGCTTGCGGATGGGGCTGCGATTTTTCATTGACGCGCAGCTTCTCTACTGCTGCACTGCTGCTGGATTGCTGAATCCGTTTAACAACAGCATCGACCTCTTCACGGCTCCAAAGCCTTCCGTCCTGCTCGTCTTGCGGGCGCCATACCGCTTGAAAGCCTTCGAACTGGGCTGTAATCGTCCAGTAAGGCTGGGATTGGAACTCAGAAATCGCTTGCTCCCTGTCCATCAGCATAGCAAGCGTAGGCGTCTGCACGCGCCCTGCTGCCAGCTGAGCATTGTACTTGCAGGTTAATGCACGCGTAACATTAAGCCCGATCAGCCAATCCGCTTCCGCGCGGCATACTGCCGAGGCATATAACGAATCATAAGCTCTGCCATCCTTCAGGCGGCTGAATCCTTCCTTGATCGCTTGATCCGTTTGCGACGATATCCAAAGTCTCTTAAACGGCTTCTTCCAATGCACCAGCTCCATAATCCAGCGGGCTACCAGCTCTCCTTCTCTCCCTGCATCCGTTGCAATAACAAGCTCATGAATATCCGGCCGTTTGCATAGCTGCGCAACCGCTTTGTATTGATGCGAGGTTTCCTTCATAACCTTCAGATTCATTCTTTGCGGCAAAATAGGCAAATCCTCTAGCGACCAGGTGCGATATTTTTTATCGTAATCCTCCGGCTCAGCGAGTGTTACCAAATGTCCTAATGCCCATGTCACCACATATTTAGGACCTTCAATGTAGCTTTTATGCTTCTGATTGCAGCCTAGCACTCGTGCAATTTCTTTGGCTACGCTTGGCTTTTCAGCTAATACTAATGATTTCATTCATAGCTCTCCCAAAAAAATTTTATAAAAACCTTGATGAATATCCAAATTCACACATTTAGTATAACATTTTTCTTGATCCATAGCTTTAGACAAGCTAGTTGCTGCTTTCTGCATGCCAGCTCTTCTATAAGCCAGCTGCTTTCTGCATGCCAGCTCTTTCTATAAGCCAGCTCCTTTCTGCATGCCAGCTCTTTCTATAAGCTAGCTCCTTACTGCATGCCAGCTCCTTTCTGTATGAGCCGCTAAATCTGATCGCTTCTTTGAGAAATTGGCATTGTCCCCGTGTTCATTGCTATAATTGAGTGAAGAAAGGAGTCTGCTATGTTTATTGCGATTGGCATTGTCTTTTTACTTATTTATGCTGCACTTGTTTTTTACATAGGCTGGAGCGGATGGAGCTTTTTAAAGCCGGCAATTTCAAAACGGTTCAAGCTCTTATACATCCTGCTGATCATCTTTCTCGCCATTTCATTTATACTCGGACGTTTTTTCAGCACACAAATTATTTTGCAAATTATAGGCGCATATTGGCTCGCTTTATTCTCCCTGCTGCTCTTGCTGCTGCCAGTAGCTCATCTCATCATTTGGCTATTCAGCTTAACAAGGCTGCCGCGTCAAGGCATTAAAAAAACGATTGGCATTTTGCTGCTAACCGCTTTAATTGGCATTATCGGATTCGGTTCTTTCTCTGCTTACAGTCCTGTCGTAAGGCCCTATGCAATTATGATTAACAAGCCTGCCCAAGTAGAGCAGCCGCTTAATATCGTCGTAGCCTCGGACATGCATTTCGGCATATTATCCGGCAAAAATCATGCTCAGCGCATGGTCAATATGATTAATGAGCTTAAGCCTGATCTCGTTCTGTTTCCTGGCGATATTATCGACGATCAGCTGGCTCCTGTCATCGATCAAGACATACCTGCCATTCTTGCAAACATTGAGTCTACCTACGGCGTATATGCTTCGCTAGGCAATCATGACAAAACGCGCGAAGGGCTGGCTGAGCTGATCAGCGTAATTGAAAGCAGCAATATTAATGTTCTGTACGATGAGGTCACGCTAATCGAGGATCAATTTTATATTATTGGAAGAAAAGATCATTCCGACAAAGCACGTATTGAGCTTTCCGAGCTCACCGAAGGATTAGATCATACCAAACCAATTATTGCGATGGATCACCAGCCGAAGGATTTAGGCATCGCCGCAGATCATGGCATTGATCTGATCTTATCAGGCCACACGCACCGCGGGCAAATTGCGCCGGCGCATTTGATCACGCAGCGTCTTTTCGAAAATGATTGGGGATATTTGCGCAAAAATGATATGCACTCTATCGTTTCGTCCGGCTACGGCTTCTGGGGACCGCCGATACGGATCGGCAGCCGCTCAGAAATTGTACAAATACATGTTACCTTTGAATAGGCAGCTTTCTGTGTGGGGGGCCTAGTTTGAGGAGCAGTAGTTTGCGCATTGTGTGACGGGGTCTTGTATAGGAGCAGTAGTTTGCGCTTTGTGTGAAGGGTTCTTGTATAGGAGCAGTAGTTTGCGCTTTGTGTGAAGGGTTCTTGTATAGGAGCAGTAGTTTAAGCTTAGCGTGGCGGGCCTATTGCCATCTCCTTTCAGTTGTCTGATGCCCCTCCACAATGGGCCATTGCTTAACTAGCTGGTCAGTCGTTCCGTTATTACGCCCAAAAGCACAGGTTTGAGGGGGCAAAGTGACACACGTTCCGCTATTGGTCAATAAATCGTAGAAAAAGCTCCATATTGAGCCGAATAGCGGAACGTGTGACCGCGAAATTAAAAAAATGACAGTTTTAGAGCAAATAGCAGAACGTGTGACCGCGAAATCAATAAATTGGCAGTTTCAAAGTAAATATCGGAATTTTCCAAAGTAGAAGGACGCACGCCAAGCTGCTAAATGCATTTTATGTATCTAGTTTCTCCTTTTTCGCCGAAAAAAAGAGTCTAGATACATTTCCTCCATCTAGTTTGCTTAAAGTACCCGTTTTTTTGAAAAAAGCTCCAAACTAAATGCAGTTTTTCCCCTTAGATTCACAAATAAGTAATTTTCCTCTAAACTAAGCACAGAAATTACAGTTAGTCTACGTGCGCACATGAGGCCAAAGCATATGAGTTCCAAGCATTTGCGCGTTCAAAGCACACATGAGGCCAATCCATACGTGAGTTCTAAGCATACGCCAGTTCAAAAAACAAATAAGATCGCCTCCCTTTCCTGCTTATCGAGGGGGAAGCGATCCTATAGCGATCTTATTAATGTCTATTCATTAATGCCAGCTGGGAATGTGTCGATTAATTAATGGCAAAAGTTTGCTATATGCCTGTTAAGCTTGCTTGCCAGTCAATCCTTTCATATAACTGCTGCTCGCCAGCAAGAAATAAATAAATTGCATGACTAGAAATATTCCAAAAACGACGAAGGAGTACAGCCAGGTCGATGAATTGATTATATTTTCCAAAGACTTCATAGCGAACAGAGCGTGAACAACGCCAACAATACACGGTATAAAAAATACTATCGCTATTTGGCTCACTACAATTTTGCGAATTTCTGCCCGTGTCATGCCAATTCGGGTAAGCGAATTGAATTGAGACTTATCCTCTTGCATTTCGGTAAACAGCTTAAAGTAAATCATGCTGCCTGCGGATACAAAAAACAATAAGCTAATAAATAACCCGATAAATAACGTTAAGCCAGCAGATTCCTGTGCGCTATTGTATTGCAGTATACGGTTAATGCTTATATTGTTGCGGTGCTCCGAAGGTACGTCTTCTGAGAATTGCTTCAAAAACGGGGCGGATTTCTCCCAGTTTTTCAGCTCATAACCGTAATAGACTGCCCGTTCTTCAACAGGTGATCTTTCCAGCATACTGTTATAGGTGGCATCATCTGCGACGAAAGTAATCGAGCTTGAATCCATCCAGTTGTTCATTGCCTGACCATCCACCCACTCTGAAATCTCAAAGCTGATCGGGTCTCCCATAAATTTTGCAGATAGCTTACCCTCGTATAAATCTTCCTGATAAGCATTCTTTACAAGGGCAAGCTTGCCCGACTCGATCTTCAATTTTTTCAAGCCTAGCCTGCCCGCGGAATCATTATAAGCAGATTCTGAAATAATCATGCCATGGCGCTCATCAGTACCATGAAACCCAACTCCTCTATTGCCATCAGACGTTTGAATGGAAGCTTCGTAATCGGTAATTTTCACACCAATAAATTGATCCTTAAATTTGATCTTCAGGCCAGCATCATCTAACTGCTTCTCTAGTTGGTCAAGCTGTACAATATTATGGCTAGCTTCTCCTTCTTCCACAAAAGCAAGAGCATGCGGAAAGTTTTTAAAAGCATCATCTTTTAACTGTACTTGCAAAATATATACACTGCCCATCGCGGTCAAAATAACTGCGCTTAATATAGAAACCGTAAATAACACACGCGCATTATCGCGAATTTTATAGCCCAGCTGTGAAATGATAAGCATATTGGTGCGATTGTAATAGGTCTTCTTACGTTTCTGTAATAGTTTAAGCAGCAAGACACTGAATTGAGTAAATAAAAAATATGTTCCGACAACTGCAGTTATTAATATCGGCATCGCCAGTAAAATAAAAGAATTGCCGTCCATAATCGTAGCCATTGTATAACAGCCAGCAAGACTAAGCAGAGATACGGCTACCAGCCATTTCGAGTAGATCAGCTTACCCTTTGGCTTCTGCCCTGCTTTTAACAGATCAATAATTTGAGATTTGCCAATACGAAGAGACGACCAGATCGACAAGACAAAAAATAGTGCAAAAAAACCACCAGCCGTTAAAGCCACCGCTTTAACTGGAACAATAAACGGTATCGTTTCATCCAACCCCAGCAAAACCGCAAGCGCCATAAAAAACAGCTTACTTAACACAATTCCAACTGCAATACCTACTGTAATTGCAAACAATGAAATAGCCGTATTTTCAAGAATGACCATTTTCCTCAGTTGAGAGCGTGTCATCCCAAACAAGGAATACAACCCAAATTCTTTTTTGCGTGTCTTCAAAAATGCAGAGTTAGAGTACAGAATAAATAAAAATGAAAAGATAACGATTAAATATAAGCAAAATTTCATGCCTTCACGAACCATAGATGCAGCCATTATTTTACCGTTTGCTATATCTGGATGCATCAGAACAGAAGCATAAATATAGAAAATAAAAACTGAAAATACGCTGCTAAGAAAAAAAGCGCTGTATGATCTCCAATTTCCTCTAATGTTACTAAGCGCGAGTGAACGAAACGTCATCAAAATTACCCCCTAGCACGCTTAATACATCAAGTATTTGTTGGAAAAAAGCTTGTCTATTCGTACCGCGGCGTATTTCCGTATAAAATTTGCCGTCTTTAATAAAAACAATCCGCTCGCAATAGCTGGCTGAAAAAGGATCATGCGTAACCATAAGCACTGTAGCTTTGAAACGCTCATTCATTTCCTTCAAGGAATCCATGACATCTTTAGCCGACTTGGAATCCAGATTACCCGTCAGCTCATCCGCGAGCACAAGCGAAGGCTGGTGAATAATTGCCCGGGCAATAGCCGCACGCTGCTTTTGGCCGCCCGATACCTCGTACGTGCGCTTATCCAATATTTGCTCAATTTGCAGCAGCTCTACGATCGGCTTTAGACGTTCCTTGATCGCTCTTGGCGGAACACCTTCCAATACTAGAGGCAGTACAATATTATCTTGAATGGAAAGGGTATCAAGCAAATTAAAGTCCTGAAATACGAAGCCAAGCTCCCGTCTTCTAAACAAGGCAAGCTTTTTCTCATTTAATTTAGCCGGATTGATGCCGTTGATCTCCATCGTGCCGGATGTTGGACGATCGATCGTTGCAAGCAAATTAAGCAAAGTCGTTTTTCCACTCCCCGAAGGGCCCATTATACCGACAAATTCACCCGCTTCGATTTGCAGCTCAATATCCTCCAGCGCTTTATACGTTACGTTTTTTTTACCGCCATATATTTTGCCTAGCCCCTGTGCTTTTAGTACACTCATTACCGTACTCCTCCTTAAACCTTACACTTATATGATTTAGTCTCAGTATAACGATTATAAGAAAAAGCACCCATCGATTTTCCTTTCATTCGTCCTTCTGCTACCTTACAATGTTGTCACCTTTCGCACTGAACGGTCAGGAAGTTAATTTATGAATACCGCCTGATTGGCAAACAATCGTCACACTAGTCCCCTCGCCGACGACCGATTGTACGATTAGTTCATGTCCTAATTTGTCACAAACCTGTTTTGTTAAATAAAGCCCCATACCGGTCGATTCTCCCTCCGTACGTCCATTGTCACCTGTGAAAAAAGGATCATAGATGCGCCGCAAATCATGATCGGCAATACCCACTCCCTGATCAGATACCGTTATGCTGTCTTTGTCCTTATCCTTGCGCAAAGTAACGATAAGCTGCTTCGTCCCCGGTTTATGCTTGCTATATTTAATCGCATTGCTCAGCAACTGATTCAGCATAAAAGTCATCCATTTTTCATCGGTTTCTCCATATGCTTCTCCAACTATTTTGGGAAAGATAGCATGCCGTATACACATTTTTTTAAATGAATTGATTGCGCTTCGCGCCACCTCATGTAGTGCTACTCTGCGGATATGCAGATCTATTTCAAATTTATCCAGCCGCGCTGTGTATAGCATCATTTCCAAGCCTCTGGCCAATCTTTCATTTTCCTCACGAATGCTGCCCGTGAGTTCCGCAGGATGAACAGTCCTCTTGTCCACTTTATCCTCCTGCGTCAAAAGATCTATTACGGAGACAGGCGTTTTCATATGATGCACCCATTGCAGCACAAAATGATTATGTCTCTCCTGCTGCCTGCGATATTTGCCTAACTCGTTCAAATAGGCCGTATGCATTTTTTGCAGCAATCTGAAAAACAGCTTTTGTTCACTAGTTACAATAGTGTGCAGCGATAGCGTATCACGCAGTTCCGACATATTTTCAACTGCTGCCAGCAACTCTTTGTAAAAATCCCTTTGCCGAACATAATCGAATACCAGCCATCCAATCATGCATAATAAGGCCAGAAGCACATAATAAATAATCGTATTTGGATGTACATATCCTTTATATAAATTAAGCTCCAGCAGCATCATTACGACAAAAATAACGATCATTAGCAGCATTGCAGCCAAATAAGAAATTCGGTCATTCAAAAAAACACGCAGCGTCATCCATTCTTTTTTCATTGCAGTCTCCTATCGCTTATTATCAGCTTTCAGGCAATTTAAGCTTATAGCCCGTTCCTCTAACTGTCTCAATCGCTTTAGGCAGCCCAAGCTCCTCCAGTTTTTTTCGCAATCGGGTCACGTTGACTGTTAATGTGTTGTCATCTACAAAGCTAACATCGTCCCATAACGCTTCAAGCAGCTTTTCTCTCGACACGACATGACCATAGTCCTCGAGCAAGCATTGAGCAAGCAGCAGTTCATTTTTCGTCAGCTCCATCGACTTATCATTCCAGAACAGCTCATTGCGCCCCAAAAATAATTGCAGCCCGCCTATGCCAACTATATTGGACGAATAATGCGCCTGCTTCTCCTCGCCTTCCGATATGCTGCCTTGATCGCTATGCTCATCGGCAAGCGCAGCATATTCACCATACGTGCGCCGCAGCACACTTTTCACTTTGGCAAGCAGCAGTTCGAGCTGTATCGGCTTCGTCAAATAATCATCGCCGCCGTTTTCAATGGCCATAACCTGATCCATTTCTCCTGATCGAGCGGATAAAAATATAATTGGAACGCTGGACCGAATACGCAGCTGCCTGCACCAGTAATAGCCGTCATAATAAGGCAGGGTAATATCCAACAGGACAAGATGCGGGTTGAAATTTGTTACTTCTGGCAGCAAATCGCGAAACTGCGCTGCTGCTTCTACGATATAACCGTATTGCTCCAGCTTTCTTTTTAATATATCAGCTATTTTCAAATCGTCCTCAACAATAAAAATCCGATACACGGTTACAACCTCCGCATTCAATATGAACTAGTATTAACATAGCAGGATCAACAAATGCTGGCAAATCCCTAATCCGAATAAAGCTCAGAAGCGCGGGGCACGTAAAAAAACCGGAACAGCTGATTCATTCAGCTATCCCGGTCTTGTTAATGGTCATAAAGTTACCAGCTAGGCTTAATTAAATTTTCAAGAATAGCGCGAAGCTCTGCGTCCTGAGCCGCCTTATCCTCGGTTTCGCCTTTAATTTCAAGTTTGGTCACATCAAGCTTATATGGATCCTTCGGATCTACAGATGCAAAGATCAGCTCACGCTCGTTCTCTAGCGCAACATGATAGCCCATGCCTTTAAAGGCGTTTAAAAAATCTTGCAGCTGCGGTTGCTTGCCTGCTCCAAGAATAATTAATGCACGAAGCAGCTCCGTATGATTATCGCGGATTAGTTTAAAGTGGAAGATACACTCTCTCATCGTCAGCTTGCTCCCTTCAAGTCATACTTTATGTGGAATCATCTATTGATGATGTCACTTTTCTTGTTGTTATATTCATTATAAACCAGCATGTTGCGCAGCGGTGTGACATTTCTCACTGGCACTGTTTTCAACTATTAAATTACACAGAGGGAATCATCAGCTTAACAGTTGTACCGTTGCCTGGAGCCGAGCAAATATCGAGCGTGCCTCCTACGCTTCTTGCCCTTTCCTCCATACTAAATAGGCCGACGCCGCGATCACATTCCTGAATTGAAAAGCCCTGCCCCTTGTCAGCAATCGTAACAACAATTTCATTAGAGCATTCCTCAATGCTAACCTCAGTTTCGCCTATTTCGGCATACTTGGCGATATTCGTTAATGATTCCTGGATGACTCGATAAATCGCCGTTTCTTTAGCCGTATTCAGCCTGCTCTTCAAGCTCGTTGTCAGCTTCACATCAATAGCAAAATGCTGGGAAAAATTGTCTATGTAGGTGCGAATAGCTGGCACAACGCCCAAATCGTCCAGCACCGACGGGCGAAGCTCAAAGGCAATACCTCGGATATCCTCCATCATGGTGGATACGTCGCCGCGCAATAGCTTAAGATCGGTAATCTCGCGATGATCCTCTATCAGACGGTCCAATCTGATCAGTAGCGAGAACAAACTTTGCCCTATGCCGTCGTGCAGCTCGCGAGATATGCGCTTGCGCTCCTCTTCTTGAATTTCTATTACCTTTACCATCGCTTCCTTCAGCTTCTGCTCAGCAAGCTTGCGATCAGTAACTTCCGTACGAATCGCCAAATACTGATAAGGCTTTCCTATACTATTTAGAAAAGGGACAATTGTCGTGCTTACCCAATAATAGCTGCTGTCCTTCGCTCGATTTTTGATTTCGCCGCGCCATACCTCTCCAGAGGAAATGGTGCGCCATAAATCGCGGAAAAACAGCTTGCTATGGTGCCCCGAATTAATAATCCGATGATCCTGCCCCAGCAGCTCGCTTCTGTCATATTTCGATATTTGGCAAAACTTATCGTTTACATATTGAATTTTTCCTTTGGCATCAGTAATCGCCACTATGGATGACTCATCGAGCGCAAATTTCACATCGGTTAGTTGCTTCAAGGAAGCTTTAACTCGTTCCAGCACTTCGTCGTCTGCAATATGCTTGGACAGTTCATTAATGAGCAGTTCTACATGCTCGCCAATAACTTGCTCGCCCGCATCATTATTCAAAGCTCAACAGTCCTTTCTTCAAGGCAAATTTAATAAGCTCCGGTCGCGTTTTCAGTCCCAGCTTCTCCATCAGCTTGCTGCGATGCGACTCCACCGTTTTCACACTGATAAACAAGCTTTCCGCAATCTCCTTGTTGGAATAGCCTTTAGCCAGCCAGCTTAAAATTTCCCTTTCCCGATCGGACAGCGTATCGTAAGGCGTAGCTGCGTCACCGCCAGTGCGCAGTTTCTCCAAATATTCGCCCATCAACCGTTTAGTAGCGGTTGGATACAGGTATGCGTCGCCCTTGGCGACTGATTGAATCGCCTGCAGCAGCTCATCATGCGGAGCATTTTTCAAAATATAGCCAGAGGCTCCAATCTGAATTGCTCGAAATAAATACTCATCATCATCATGCATCGTTAATATAAGTATAGCCACGTCAGGCATTAATTTTTTCAATTCCGTCGTTGCCGTCATACCATCCTTGCCGTGCGGCATGCTTAAATCCATGAGTACGACATCGGGCTTAAGCTTTTGAGACAGCTCAATCGCTTCATCTCCCTCAGACGCCTCACCAATTACCTCTATATCATTGCGTCCATGCAACAACATCGACAAGCCTGACCTTACTACGGCATGATCGTCACAAATCAATAGTCTGATCATTTCGTCCTCTCCTCGCTGCGATACTGGTACCATTATACCAGTGAAAGAGACGCATATCAGCACATTTCTTTATGTTTATCCATTAATATCCTTGTTATTTTTTACTTTTCGAACAATAAGCCTACCAGCTCGTCTGCCCCGCTGCTTGCCGCATCAAGCTCATTCACGCTGTAATTTTGTTGAGATCTTCTGCCAAGCAGTACAATTCCCGCTACTTCATTCGAATAATAAAGCGGCAAGGAAACTGCTGCATCAAGTCGCTCCGTCAGCACAAGCGGCTCACCCAGCTTGAAGCGCTCGGACTCCGTAGCTGTTATATTCGATTTGGCCGGCCTGCCCGAACGGATCGCCGTTCCTGTAAGTCCGCTAGATGTTTTTTGAACGATGAGCAAAGTTCTAGCGCTTACACTTCCTCTGGCATAATGCCAGCACAGCTTGCGGTTTTCTATGTCAATAACGCCAATTGCGGCAAAATCACTGCTTGATTCCTGCCTCAGCTGCTCGAGCGAGCTTTCTATTACTACTTCATTAACAGCCATTATCCCTGCACCCCTTTACAGCACATTTCTCCCCAGGATACTTTCTTACTTATTATTAGTATAAGGGTTGTGCAGCATTCTGTATGTCAGGGTAATTACCGATCATAATCAGTGAACTCCCTGATTTCACCCTAATAGCTGCGATAGTATGATAAAAGTAACAAGAGTGAGGGGTTGAGACAATGAGCATCTATTTCACCAGCACACCGGATAGGTCAGTTCCTGCTACTGACAGCGGATATAAAGGTAATGCTTCGTTTTTCACGGAGGGGCAGCTCGATCAGCTGGCTTCTATTATGCATATAAAAAAAATACCTGCCGGTTCATACCTGTTCTGGGAGGGCGATGAAGCCAATTCGATCTACTGGATTCGCAGCGGAAGGTTAAAGCTTCGCAAATCAACAAGTGAAGGAAAAGATTTGCTGCTATCGATCGTTCAGGCGAATGATCTGATTGCTGATATCGATGCTTGGGACACTATGCACCGTTACAGTGCAGAAGCGATAGAGGATGTTGAGGTGGGCGTTATTTCCAAGCTGCAGCTGGAGCTGCTGATGAGCAAGAGCGGCGAATTTTCTTACCGCTTCGCTATGTGGATGAGTCTGATGCAGCGCCAAACCGAATCGAAGCTGCGTGATTTGCTGATGGGCGGCAAGCACGGCGCGCTTGCTTCAACACTTATCCGGCTTTGCAACAGCTTTGGCGTTATGCATAGCGACCATATTCTTATTGATATCAAGCTGACGAACAGCGACCTCGCCGAGCTTGCCGGAACGACTAGAGAAGGCATCAACCGTATGCTCAGCAGCATGAAGAAAGAAGAAATATTGGAGCAAAGCAGCGATGGACTCATAAAAATTCTTAAGCACGGCGAGCTTAGAAAAGTAGCAGGCTGCCCGGAATGCCCTGCTTGCCCGATCGAAATTTGCCGTATATAGTACGAAACACCTCCCATCTGTTGAAGGAGGTGTTTTTTTGTAATTGGAACCTAAACGGAAATCATCAGACAGTTGAAAAGTATACAATGAAGATTGGCAAATACTCGTGGTAGCTAAGTACATTTTGTGTATCTAGATTCATTGAAACGCCCGAAAACACCCTTTATTTCGAGAAATGAGCCAAACTAACTGTAGTGTGGAAAAGCGCTGACCGATTGTATATGATTTTTCATATACAATTGTGTTATTTGAGGCATTTTTGCGCAATGTGTATGATTTTTCATATACAATTGGACTTTTTGAGGCATTTCAGCGTAATGTGTATGATTTTTCATATACATTTGTGTTTTTTGAGGCATTTCAGCGTAATGTATATGATTTTTCATATACAATTGTGTTTTTTGAGGCATTTCTGCGTAATGTA
>NZ_JAZHCT010000024.1:0-110883 GCF_036541265.1 Paenibacillus sp. IITD108
GCTTTTTCTGCGATTTATGGATCAATAGCGGAACGTCTGTCACTTTATCGACTCAAAACTGCTATTTATGGCGTAATAACGGAACGACTGACCAACTAGGAAAGCTATCGCTTCATTGTGAATAGGACAACATGCAGCCGAAAGAAGATGGCACTGCGATCAAGTTTCGGCATCTAGTCATCCTTTTTCATTGGAAAAACAAACCTCAAACATCGTAGAAGCATCATCGCTAAACGCAGTAATTGTCCCTTGATGCTGCTCTACTATTTTTTTAGCAATGAATAGTCCCAGTCCTGTGCTGCCCTCATGATGGGACCTCGACTGGTCTCCTGTATAAAACATTTCAAAAATATGTGGGAGCTCTTCGGTGGGGATTCTAGCGCCATAGTTCATTACCTGTACCGTGATTTCTCTGCCAGTCGTCCGACAAAATATATCAATGTACTTGCCCGCTTTCCCATAATGCGCCGCATTCGTAAGTAAATTTTCGAATACGCGCGCCAGCATTTCACCGTCCCCTTGCATCATAACGCCTGGCTGCACATGCAGTCTTGATGTAAGCCCGCTTTTTTCAAAAGCAGGATAAAGCTCCTCATTCAGTTGAATTAACAGCTCGCTCAGCACAATCGTTTTTTTCTCCATATCAAGCTTGCCATAGTTCATTCTAGTAATTTCAAATAGCTCCTCTATCAGCTGTTCCAAACGCTGGGACTTCGAGTAGGCAATTTGTGTATACTGCCTTATTTGCTCCGGAGTAAGCTGTTGATCCTTAAGGATGAAATCCAGATAGCCTAATATGGACGTAAGCGGTGTGCGCAAATCATGCGCCAGATTCAGCACCAGCTGCTCTTTGGTGTTCTCGGCAAAATTACTTCGTTCTACAGCCTGCTGCAATTTTTTGCTCGCCAAATTGATATCTCTTGCAATATCGCCAAATTCGTCCTTCGAATTAATCGCTACATGATTCTCAAAATTGCCGCTTGCCAACTGATTGATTCCGATAGAAATTGTATGAAAATAAGTAGCGTACCGTCTAGTAAGGAGGAAAAAGAAGATTACGGACAGCGGAATAAAAATCGTAAGGAAGAAATTAATATCGCCAACCTCTCTCATAAAATAGCGGACCTTCGTCAGCGGATCTTCGAATTTAGTCGTATAGTAATAGAGCTGAAGCGCTTTGTACAGCCAAAAGGTTAAAATACCGGCGAAGGCCATGCTCAGCCCAAACAACAATATCATCCTGAATCTAAAGCTTCGGATTATATTAGCCATTGAAAGAATATCCGACCCCCCAGACTGTTTTGATCAGCTTCGTCTTTTGCCTGTCATCGCCAAGTTTTTTGCGCAGAGTGCGAATATGGACCATCACTGTATTGCTGCCCTCGTAATATTCCTCCCCCCATACCTGCTGAAAGATATTTTCCGTACTAAAAACCTTCTTGGGGTATCTCATCAACAAATACAAAATATCAAATTCCTTCGGCGTAAGCTCAATCGGCTGACCGTAAAGCAAGACAGCTCTCTCTTCAGGATGAATGATTATTCCTCCTGCTTCTACTATAGATAAGGTCTCTTTTGAAGCTTGATGGAATTGTTTGGATCTTCTAATATGGGCATTGACACGAGCTACGAGCTCCATCGGATTAAAGGGCTTTGTCACATAGTCATCCGCTCCACGGACAAGTCCAGCAATTTTGTCGAGATCACTTGCCTTGGCGCTTAGAAAAATAATCGGCATAAAATGCTGCTCGCGTATTTGCCTCGTCACTTCATAGCCGTCTATTTCCGGCATCATTATATCCAAAATTACCAAGTCAATTCGATATGAGCGTACAGCTTCGATCGCCTTCTGCCCATCAGATACCTTCATGCAATGATACCCTTCCTTCATCAAATGCAGCTCAACCAGATTTGCTATTTCCTTATCATCATCGGCTATTAATATCGTTATTGCATGCATACGTTAACACTCCTACCTGAAAATGTCGAAAAAGGCTCCGGTTACACTACTCTAGCTTCAGCCTTGCTCTTCGTTCCCTATTGTAGTCCCGCTTTTATAGATTTCCAACATCAGCCCATTTTCAATTTCAATAATTATACAATTTTACTACATTTCAACAAATACAAAATAGTCATCACTTAAAAATTTCAAGCGTTCATGGCAAATAGGTTATAGTCTATCCCTACAAGGATAAACGGCTCCGCCTTCCTTTGGACAGGCGCGTTTACCGATGAATGATAAGAACAAGTTTATAGGAATAACTCATAAATTCTTATAATTAAATATAAGAGCCAGCTCTTTCGAGCCGGCTCTCTATTCTATGTTCCGCTTATAGATGCTGTTTCCACGCCGTCCGCCAACTTCACTGTATTGCGGCCGGCACGTTTAGCCTCATAAAGCGCCCGGTCAGCGGCAATCAACAGGCTATTCAGCCCGTCCTCCTCACTATCCGCGTCAACCTCATTTACAGCGGCAACGCCAAAGCTTGCCGTTATCGTCAGCGGCGGGCCTTGCGTCAGCTCCAACGGCTGCTCTGCAAGTCCGCGGCGCATTTGATCTGCAGCCTCCCAGGCTTCGGCCGCCGTCACTCCTGGCATCGCCACAACGAATTCTTCTCCGCCGTAACGCGCGAATACATCCTCGTGACGCAGCACCCTTTGGCATATTTGCACAACGTGGATCAGCGCCTCATCTCCGACGCTATGCCCAAATGTATCGTTGATGCGCTTGAAATAATCCACATCAAACAATACCAAGGCTAAAGGTTCTCCAAGAAAAACGGTTTTCGATAGTAACGTCTGGCCTGTTTGTACGAAATAGCTCCGGTTAAAAATACCCGTCAGTCCATCATAATAGGCCATATCGCGAAGTCGCTGCTGCAATCGAGTCCGCTCAGTGACGTCGATCATAACAATAAGCTTGCCTGACTGCTGGCCATTCCTCTTCCGCACAATGGAAGACCGGATATGGTAGTAAAATTTCTCCCCTTGCAGAAGCCATAAAATCTCCTGCTGCGTGCCAGTTTCTCCCGCGTCCTGCCTTCTCTCTAAAATAAACGAGTCAACCAAGGGCTCATCGGTATGGGCTTTCCAAAAAGGCTCTATTGCTTGACCAATAAGGTCTGGCGATAATTCAGGCATTACATTTGCGGCAGACGGATTGTAATCGACAAGCCGGTTGTTCATATCCAGCACCAAAACACCGTCGCTCATACTCTCAAATAAACGGTCTCTGGCAATCGGCGCGACATTCATCAGCCCTTTTGAAGTGAGCGCCCACATATACATCGCAGAAGTAAGCGCCATCATAACGGGAATAGGATCAAGCCCGTAAGGAGTAAGATGGCTGAGATATGCATAATCTCCTGCAAGCGGCAGCAATAACCCGAACAGCATCGTGAAAAACTGAATGCGATAGGAAGCTTTCATACGATTCCAATTCAACAGTAGCAGCACAACACCGCCCGTCATGCATCCGAATGTGTAGCCGCCTTGAATAATGTACCAAGGGCCTATCTCCAAATTAGCCTTAAGAATCGCGGTATCCGTCCTTAGCTCTACGGACTGGTAATAGAAATGATGCCATTCGTTAGTAAATACGAGCGCCACCGTAATAACCGGAATAATAAACAATACAACATACCAGAACCGCTTAAAGTAGCGGTCCATACCGAGGAAATGCATAATAAGCAGCAAATTAAGCGGAGGAAGAAAGGGCATGCCCAAATATTCAAACTTGATCCAAAATTTTATTTCGTCAAGCGATCCTGCCGCAAGCTCCAATGCTGAGCCAAACGTATAGATCGCCGCAAGCATACAAAAAATAATAAAAATATTAGACATCATCTGTTTAGAGCGGTTAGCCAGCACGTAGATGCCCATTATTACATTAATGACTCCTGCTGTCACAATTAGAGTTATTATTGCGGAATACGATGTCCCCATATCTTTGCTCCACTCGAAGTTCCGGCTTCCTGTCAGCCGTCACAGTAGTTGTATGATAGCTTAGTAGAATCAAAAATAGTATAACATATACTAGTAATTTTCACTGAAAGAGATGACACTGCGATCAAGTTTGGGCGGGCGCTTTCACTTATCCATTCCCAATCTTGCTCTTTCGTTCCCCTTTCTCAACAGTCTGAATGATTCACTTTTAATCATTCTTTATACGCTCTGCCAGCATTGTTAATTCGTCATTCACTTCTTTGACAATACATTTCAATACGATAGCTATTACAATTGAGAAAAAAGAAATGATAAAGAAAAGGACTGTAAACAGTGTACCTCTTAAATCATTTACAAAATTATACTGCATCACTTCAAAGAAGCCGCCATTTAAAAAAGAAAAAAAAGTAAAAAGAGCAAACAAAACACCAATAGCAATGAACCAATTAGCCAGTCTGTTTGTTTTTTCCAAATGAATCATAAAGCTCCCCCCTTTTTGGATCATACTTAATCGTATTCATGCGCAGCTTTACTTTTGATAAGTGTATTACGCCGTTCCGTTCAATTGGATTCATATTTCAGGCTGTCGAATGATAATCATTGTGAATGATGCAACAAGCAATAGAAAAAGGTGGCACTGCGATCAAAAGCAAGACCCAGCCCTAGATATTGCTATCTTGGCCGGGTCATTGATTGTACATTATTACATGCCTAAAATATGATAACCGGCATCTACATGGATAACTTCACCAGTTATGCCTCTGGAAAGGCTGCTTAAAAGGAACATCGTCGCATCGCCGACTTCGTCCTGATCAATATTTCTGCGCAGTGGAGCCCGCTCTTCAAGCGTGGACATAATGTCGTTGAAGCCAGAAACGCCTTTTGCGGCCAAGGTGCGAATAGGACCCGCTGAAATTGCATTGACTCTAATGCCGTATTTGCCCAGATCCTCTGCCAAGTATCTCACGCTAGCTTCCAAGGCTGCTTTTGCCACACCCATCACATTGTAATTTTTAACGACACGCTCTGCTCCAATATAGGATTGAGTAACGATGCTTCCGCCCTCGCTCATTAATCGCTTTGCTTCTCTGGCAACAGCCACCAAGGAATACGAGCTTGAATTTTGTGCCAGCATATAGCCTTCTCTAGTTGTATTCACATACTCGCCCTGCAATTCATCCTTTTCCGCAAATGCAACAGAGTGAACGACACCATGAATGGTTCCGACCTTGCCTTCAATTTCTGCAAATGCAGCACGCAAGCTTTCATCATCCAATACATCACACGATACTGTACCCAAGGGCTGAATATTATGAGCATCCAGCAATTTTGTCAGCTTCTCCAGCGATCTTTCCTTCCGATAAGTAAAGATTAAACCCGCGCCTTGCTGGTGCAATGATTTGGTTATTCCCCAGGCAATACTTCTTTCATTGGCGACGCCCATAACGACTATCGTTTTATCCTTCAGCAACATATAAATCCTCCTGCCTAATCCCTTACATTATGATCTAATCCAAGGATAAACGGCTATCGCCGTCCTTTGGACGAGCGCGTTTACCGATGAATTATAAGAATAGGTATAAGGAAAAAACTTATACTTTCTTATATTTTTAAAAAACACGCAATTCCATCTTTTACTCATCTTCCAAAAGCTGCAGCATAGGCCAGATCTCCAGCCATTTTTTTGATTTAATTCTCTTTAAGAAGTAGCTCTTATCCTTAAAAAACTTGCTTTTTCTTATTTTCAATTCTAATAAATCTTCCAGCCCCTGCGGCGCCAATATATGTATGTGATCGTCCCCATCCATGCAAATGGCTGCTGCCGTCGCTGTTTCAGGCCAATATCTCATGGCATCCATGGTGCTCGTATAAGGCAAGGACTCGTTTCTAATATGCATCCTGGCTTGATTTTTGACTGACCAATTATAGTGCGGCTTCTGCTCCTGCAGTTTCTTTTCTGCTTCCACTTCTATAGTAACCGAAAGATCGCTTGAATCAAAATAAATAATATCGACGTCGTTAAGGAGCGTTCTCTCCTTATAACCATGTGCAGCATCCCAAACATAATTTCTTACATATCCTGCAGCTATCCAGCAATCGGGCAGTTCCAAGCCTCTTACAAGCTTTAAATCCTCTATTACATGTTCGTTGGTCAATATTATATCGATCAGTTTTTTTTCGAGCGGCATATGACACCTCAGTCTAAATCCTTCTAATTTACAAACATCAAACCTCTGCGTTTTCCCGTTTCTGCTCATACTCTTCCTTCAAAATTCCCATTTGAATCACATCCCAATACTTCCCTTGTCTGAACAGCTTCTTCCTTAGCCTTCCCTCTTCCACAAAACCGCATTTGATATAGCATTTATACGCTCTTGCGTTAAACTCATACACCTCCAGCTCCAAACGGTTAAGATTTAAGGTGTTGAACACGAATTCCTGTATAAGCTCAATGGCTTCCTTGCCGATCCCTTTGCTCAAATATTCCTCGCGGCCAATAACGATGCCTAGAATGGCTGATCTATTTTTCCAATCGATCCGATGCAAATCAATTTGTCCAATGTATTCCAGCGTATCGGGAGCAGCTATAATAAACCCTTTGCTTTCCCCCTTTCCTTCTGCCATCATCTTCAAAAAGCTTTCCGTATCGTACATCGTTTGAGGATAAATAAATATATCATGCAAATTGTTCGTTATATCAAAGTTGTTCACCCATTTCCGCATATAAGGTAAATCTTCCATACGATATTCTCTAAGCACAATCCGCTCCGACTTCAAATAAGCCACGCGATCGACCTCCTTCTATTGATTAAGCTTCCTATTATTTTCCCCGGCTCTGAATGTCACGACCTGCTCCGTCAAATCTGTTTCCTTATAGGCTGCGCTAAGGCCGATCTGATTAATGAAATCCTTTGCTACATATTTGATTTTAATAGAAGCAGTAAACTCCTTTTCAAATAAAAAGGGGCTGATCACTATTTCCTTGCTGTTCGCCCAGCGGGCGTTTATTTTTTGGCCATCGATAATTGTTTCAAAGCCTGCCCGATACCAGGGATGCTCCTCCTCTTTGGCGGCGCCAGGACGGTTAAAACAAACGTACAGAGATATTTCGTCAGATAATTGCAACAATTTAAAATGCCGTTCCACGATGTTTTCGCCGGGATGCGCCAAGCCTGCTTTTATCCGCTTTTGTCTTTCCGTCTCATGATGAATGAAATCGATACATTCTGTCTGTTTCGATTGCTGTAGGTGCTTAAAGGATGAAAAATGCATGCTGCAGATCAAGGCGGCATATTGGTTGATTTGCTCTATCTCATCCAAACCTTTACGATACAATACCAGCTTGGGCAGCAGCGGATATTCGCCAAAAGAACATGGAGCCATATGACGATCATTCCAAACTGGCGTATCATCCAAGCGAATCCAGCCTCTATCATGCTCTTTGATCGCAATTAGCACATCGCTCATGTAGCTGCTGTCCAGAAATAGATTTTCCTTGAAGCAGCTGGCAACTTTGCCTGAAAAGCTGGCATGCTCATGCTGAGTCGTCATCACAAAATGGTGCTCTGTCTCTCTTATTATCATGGCTCCGCCTCCTCTTTACTACATTGTACTCTTTTGCAAGTTTTTTGTAAGTCCTGTTTGCTACGATATGCTCGAAGCATATTTCCTAGTAAAGGGTTGGTGTACATTCATGAAGGCAAAAAAACGTTGGATTGTGATGGCAGTCATTTGTTTCCTTCAATTATTTTCGATAGCCTTAACAGCTGGGTCAGCTGACGCTGCTGCAAAAGTCCAGTGGAGCCAAATAAAAAAAGGCAGCTACAACGCCCTTTCCCCCTACACGCTCAATTGGTCAGGAGATGTACTGAGCTTGGGCGGGTACAGCCTGGCGGCTATGGATGTTACAGCAAGCAGCAAGGAAGCAGATTTTGTCATTACACAATCAGGCTATATAGCTGCTAATGGCATTATTAAAGTAAATGAGCAGCTGGAGGATTTAACAGACGCCTCCATCTCCAGCTTCAAAACGTATGAGAGTGTCTCCCAGGGAGCGGTTTATCTCATTATTTTGAATGATGGCACATGGGCAAAAATAAAAATCGATACCGTTGTAAAAAGCTATATGGACTATCTTTCCAAAGTAACCTTCTCCTACGTCATTGAAGAGCAAATTATAGAAGATAAACAACCAGACAGCCAACAGCCGAATCCAGGCTTGAAGCCGGGACAATTTGCCGAGGATGTGGAAAAAGGGCTGTATGATGAAAATCCGTTTGCTGATCCAGCATACGACTTGCGTCACCCTGGAGCGGAGTACACATTTGAGGAAGGTCCGATTACGATATCATTTCCAGCCTTAAAGGATCAGCTTGCTTTTGACCTGTACCGTTCCGACAATGGCGGTCCTTATGTGCCGGTTAGTGATTTTATTTTGGAGGAGCCTGAATATACGGATCATTACGCTTTCGCGGGCCATACCTACTTGTATATTTTTGTAGCGTATGATAAGTATGGCGTATCGGAGATCGATTTGCCGATTAAGGTTAACATCGTGCCAGCCGGCTCAACCGATCCCATTGCAGGAACAAGGCTAATTACGATGAAGCTGGAGAGCACGACTGCGCTTGTAGACGGCAAAAAAGTAACGCTTGATGTTGCCCCAGTTATTGTGAATGGGCGTACGCTGGTCCCTGTCCGTTTCATATCTGAAGCACTTGGCGCCGAAGTCGGCTGGGACGGGGCGACTAGAACAGCAACTATTGCACTCGGCGACAAAAAAATCGAGCTGCCGCTGGACAGCTCTACTGCTATCGTCAACGGCAAAAAGATCGTGATGGATGTTCCTGCAACGACGATGAAAGGCAGAACGATGGTTCCGATCCGCTTTGTAAGCGAAAGCCTTGATCTCGATGTTAAGTTCAATAACGATACCCGCGAAATCACGATTATGAGCAAAGACAATTCCCCGGCTCCGTCTGGCGGACAGGATGCTGCAATTAATTATGCTTTAAATGATCTGGCCGGGGCTTGGGATATGTGGATTCCATCAGCCAATCCTCAGGTTCCGGGAGCATCTGGCGGAATATTGATCATTTATGATGATTTGACCTGGGAAAATTATTTTAACAATAAAGTAACGACCGGAGATATTGAAATCAATGAAGAAGGTCAGGTTATTTTGCTCCATTATATGTTCAATTGGGATTGGTATGTAACCGCAACTAAAGATGGCATCAAAATTTCATCGCCGCCAGCCGCCTACCAGCTTGGCACACCCGTTGAATTATAATAAATGGGGCATAACCTGCCCTCTTTTCTAGTAGGATAATGACCTATGCAAGTAGAATATTGATATACAAGATTAATCGCTGTATTTTATTTTAAAATCAATCAAGAACGGGTGGTACGCTTGTACAGGGAGCTTGCGGCATTAATCCTTGAAGGCAAATATGAGGAAGTGGCAAAAGGCTTGAAAGAGCAGCTCGAAGCGCAGCTTCCTGCTCATCAAAAAAACAAGGCACCCGCCTTATTAAAAAAGCTGGGCGAGCATTTTTTGCTGGAAGGAAAACCTGAGCAAGCGATCGGCCGGTGGCGAGTCGAATGCTTTAACCATTTCACATTTATCCGGCATGGCAAAGAGATTGACAGCATGCAGTGGAAGCGCAAAAAAGCAGAGGAGCTGTTCCTGTTTTTGCTGCTGCAGCCGAACTATCGCGCCACGAAGGAAGCTGTTGCCGAAATACTCTTTTATTGCGACGATACCGGTCAAATATCAAATCAATTATATGTGATCATCCATCATGTTAAACAAACGCTGCATAAATATTTGCATATTCCAAAAGGCATTGCCATTAAAAATGGCATGATCCAATTGGATGAAGATATGATCGATTATGTAGACGCTGAGAAATATATTACGCTGGTAAGAGTAGGCAACCAGCTATGGGCAGCCTATCCGGACTTGTCTGTTACACTGTATGATGAAGCACAGCAATTATATGGGGTACTGGCGCCTGCGCTGCATTATTTGGATTGGCTTGATCAGTATAGAAAGGACATGCTGCTCAAGCAAACAGGTATATTAAAACGGCTGGGCTCTTATTACGCAGCAGCAGGAAGCTTCGAAAAAGCCGAGCCCTATTTTTTGGAATGGGTTCATCTGTCTCCTTACGAGGAGGAGCTTACCAGGAGCTGCTCAAGTTATACATGAAGGCAAATAAAAAAGACACCGCCAAGCAATGGTATTCCCGTATGGAGCAATTGTTCCGTCAGGAGCTTGATACCGCACCCATGAGCGATACAACTATCATTTTATCGGAGAGATACTCATGAAAAAGACGGGGTTTTCGTTCATGCTGCGCTTGTTTTGGATTTATGCGGGAGTCGCTTTATTCGGAACGCTGCTCATTTCCCTCAACAATCTGTTTATTAATGGATTTTCGTGGGAGGAGCTTATTCGCTTCAATTTGAAAGCAAAGCTGTTCATCGCTCTTCTAATGATCATTTCCTTTATGCTTTTTTCCTACTTAAGATTAAAGAGCATCCTGCACATCATCGATGACGGCGGCAAAAATAAAGATGTCGAGCTCATTTGGAGCAAGCTGCTGCTGCTGCCGCATGAAGTTTTTGCATCGATGCTCATTTTTGGGGTATTCGTCTCCCCTGCCTATCATATCATCGATTTGTGGATGCTAGGGCGCCCCCTGTTTTTATGGGGCAAAGAAGATATTTTAATTTTTTTGCGCGACTTCTTATTCGATCAATCGCTAACCCTAACATTGGCCGTGCTGCTGTACAGCTTGCTCCGGTACAATCTGCGCTCATTTTTAATACAACTATCGGTTATAAAATTACAGCTCATCCAATGGAAAGCAAGCTTTCTACGCCCGCTGCTGCTTACTTTTATTAGTATTTTCCTTATTACCATTTTCAGCATTGCCGGATATATCATCAACGCAATTGCTTTTGACAAGGCGATTCATTTAACCATTTTATTCAGCATCGCCTTTGTCAGCTTTGCGTTTGGCTTGTTTCTATTTCTGTTTTCAGCCAAAGAATTTATGCATGAACTGCAAGTGATGATTAGAGGCATCCATTCCTTAATCGGTGGAGAACGTATTAAGCTGCATCGAAAAATACCCATTATATCAAAGGACGAGGTCGGCCAGCTTGCTCATGCCTTCAATGAGCTGCAAGACTATGCTGCCAAGGAGTATGCGGATTTAGAATATGAGCTGCATTTGGCTTATCAGGTTCAACGCAGTCTGCTGCCGCAAGAAAGCCAGAGGATAGGCCCTTGCCATATCTACGCGAGCTGTCAATCGATGAAAGAAGTTGGCGGCGATCTTTATGACACCTATATTATAGATAAGGACCGTTTTGCTGTTATTATCGGCGACGTATCCGGCAAAGGGATTTCAGCAGCTCTATTGATGTCTGCTGTTATCCATTTATTCAAAATGGAAATGAGCCGCGGCGGCTCTGCTGGACAAATCTTGACGCGGCTGAACCAGCTTATGGTTGAAACGCTGCGCGGGGAAAGATATATTACACTAGGGCTTGCTATTATAGATGTGCGGCAAATGTCAGCAAGCTATGCGAGTGCAGGACATGTAGCTCCGTACAGCATTCGCAGTGGAAAAGTCGAGCAGATTGTTATCTCTTCTCTGCCGGCTGGCATTGCCAAGGATGAAGTATATCATGAAACAATTTTCCCCTTTTCACCAGGCGATCAGCTCATTCTTTATACAGACGGTCTAATTGAAAAGCTGGATGAGCAGGGCCAGTTTATCGGCTTCGACCGCTTCGAGCAGTTTTTGCAAAGAGTGGATTATAACGCGCATTTGGAGCTGCAATTCCAAGAGCTTCGAACATGGCTTGGGGAAGGTTCTACGGCCAAATACGAGGACGATCGTACGTTGATTATGGTGAGGTGGACTGAGGATGCATAAACGGTGGCGGCTGGACACTCAATTTGGACAAGAGAAAATAGTAATGGACGATATCAAGCAGCTGTTTTCAGCCTCTGCGCCTTTTAATGAACGGGTAGACGATATGATGACGGCAGTGGCGGAAGCATGCCTGAATGCATTCGAGCATGGCAACCGGATGAGAGCTGAAGCTCATGTACTCGTCGAGATGACTGGTCAGAACGACAAAATCCTCTTTCGCGTCACTGATGAAGGCACAGGCTTCCCTTATAGCCCGGCTATGGCTAGAGAGCGCGCCGCGGTTCCAGCAGCTAAAAACGATTCAGCCGATCGAGGCTGGGGCGTCATGCTAATAAACAATTTGGCCGACTCCGTACGTACAGGATTTGAAAACGATAGATTCTTTATGGAAATGCACTTTTTGTTAAGGGAGCGAGTTCATCATGCTTGAAAACAATTTGCAAATTTCGATTCGTGAATTAGAGCGATGCATCATATTGGATCTGCAAGGCGATTTGAATATCCAAGCCGAGGAAAAGCTGCTTCGGCTGCGTGACTGGGAAAAAGGACTCGTGCCCGGCAAAAATCATCTGCTGCTTAATTTTACTGATGTGCAATATATAAACAGCTACGGTATTGCGATCCTTATCCGGCTGGCGCGGGCATGCGCCAAGGGCGGCTGCCCGATAACCGCCTACGGATTGACCTACCATTACGCCAAGCTGCTCCGCATGGTAGGGCTCACGAATTTACTGCGTATTTGCACAGACCAGGAAGAAGCGTTACGTACTGTATAACATAGAACCTGAAAAAGATTCGACGCACTGAATGCTCGCCATTGCTTCTTTCGCGGTTAGCGAAGTTTTGACATACTGAACACTTGCCATTGCTTCTTTCGCCATTAGCAAAGGTGTTTTTTCAAAAAATGCACAACTTCCGTAAAAGCTTGCTGCACGGCAGGGTTATGAAAATGCTGATCAAAAACATGGTCTGCCCCTTCGATCGTAATCAATTTCGAGTAAACGCCCTCCTCCTTAAGCTTCTCATGCATAAGGACAGATTGCTCATACGGAACATCAGTATCTTGATCGCCATGCAGCAATAATGTAGGCGGGAAATCTTCCGAAACATTAAGGATTGGAATATATGGACTCAATGCCTGACGATCCATTTTGTGATCGAGGCCTGCTACTTCTTGCAGCCACACGCCCTGCTGGCGGCAATAAAGATAATAACTGTACCGTTCCCACTCGCCGTTTGTCGTCTCTGTATGGCTAACAGCAGCCAGAGCTTTCATTTTATTAATCAAAGGCTTTCTGCAATAAAAATCACTTGACTTCGCGAGCCAATCTCCTAATATATCTCCGTACCCATAAAAGGAAACAATCGCTTTAGGCTTGACGTCCATTGTTCCTGTTAATAGACTTAGAAATCCGCCCGCTGAGCCTCCCATTACAGCAATATTATCGCTATCGAAATCATACCACTGCTTAGCTTCCGTTCTAACCCATGTTAAAGCATCCTTTATATCTTCAATAATTTGTTCAAATGCTGTTTCCGGCGCCAGGCGGTAATCAATATTGACAACACTGAAGCCGGCATCATTAAAAAGCTTAATTTGCTCTGCAGGAAACCACACTCTGGAGCCAAAAATAAGCGCACCGCCGTGAATATATATAACGACTGGCGACCCTGCACCTTGATCGTAAATATCCGCATGAATCGAACAGCCATTTACTTGCTTATATACTCTTGTTTCTTTCATTCTATTCATTTCCTCTCCTTCGAATTAGAACGATGCAACAATCATTATCCAATTATTCCGTAATTATACATACGGTAAGGGTGAATGAAAAGCATTAAACTTAATCCAGAATGAAACTTTAGCTGAAGTTACACGTCTTTTATAAATGAGGTGATATGATTTGAAAAAGCTCGTGTTCATCCCCCTGCTAATGCCACTGTTGATACTGCTGCTAATGCCACTGTTGATACTGCTGCTAGCAACAGTTTCAACAGGCTGTAGTTTAAATACTAAATTAGAAACGCCGATTGAAATGGTGGCATTTTCCAGTCTTTCGGAGGAAGAAAAAGGGTTAATTCCGGTAAGCCCTAAAGACTCTATCGTGCAAAAAGTAACTGTACATGAAAAAATAAAACCTTACATAGATCAAGCTTATGGACGGGAAGAGATTTACTCTGTCACGTTTAATCGTACTGCAACTGATGTAAATGGAGACCTAGCCGTCTTTATTAGTTTGGATAAGAAAACAGTCATCGGCAAAAGTTTTAATCAGAAACAAGAATAAACAGCTGGCTGGTTACTCAGCAGCACCATCATGCCTAGTATGCAGAAACCTTTTGCTCAATAGCACCCGCCGTATCGAGTTTACTGGATAGTTCTACTTCTGCTCAACAGCACCCGACGTGGCGAGTTTTACTGGACACACATTCCGCTATTTGCCTCAAAAATGCTATTTTTAGAGTTTCGCGGTCACTGGTTCCGCTATTTGGCTTCAACAAGTGGTTTTTCAACGTTTTTTTGATCAATAGCGGAACGTCTGTCACAATCACCCTCTAAAACGGCGATTTTTCGCATAATAGCGGAACGTCTGACCGGTTGCTCTGAATTTTCGCAGCTTCGCATGCGGCGCGCTGTCCAACTGTTCCAGAGCTCTACACACAAGCAATATTTCGAAAATAGTGCTGCTAGACTTGCCATTATTACTTAATCTCAACACCATTGTAAGCTTGCATCGACTGTTCAAGCATAAATTCTACCTGCTGCTTCGGATCACCAGACATATGTCCGTAAGCTTTAACAGGCAGATTCAACTTAACGATATATGTTCCTTTTGGAACAGGGTTGCCTGCCGAATCCTTCAAATCCCAAGTCAAGTTCGTTATATAACTTCCTCTTTTCTGATTCACGGTTCCGGTAAAAGGCTCTGACGTAATGGTTAAAATTTTCGACTCCTCATTAACCTCTTCCTTGTAAATTTCTGCTTCTATAATAAGCGGTTCTGTGATAACAACCTTCTCCGTGTCATGCAAATTTAACAATATAAGTTCAATATCAAAGTATTTATTGGGAACATAACTTCCACCGTTAATATAAGCATTAAGCGGAAAACCATTTAATCCGCCTGCTCCTAGCGCTCCGTATTCCGTATGATATTGTCTAATCGTCCAAGCCTGCTTTTGTTCAATTCTAATGCCGTAGCTATAAGACTCTGGCAGTTGGATATGAGGGAAGGTTGTATCAAAATAGGTAAATTCACCTGCAAGCATTTCATGAGGTTCCCGGTATTTCAGCTTGATGGGGTTTGAAGCCGCTACTTCATTGCCGTCTTTGTCCAGCAGCGTGATGACAAGCTGTTCCTTATCTGAAATGGACTTGTGAAACTTGATTGCTCCCCTAATAAATAATGGCTCGCCTTTGCCAACATCTATCTCCTCTATTAAACCGATTGAAACATTTTTAGACGTGTCGCTCACCGTAAAATCTTGATCATTCAGCTTCAAAATATGTACTTGCGCTTTGCTGCCGCTGTTCGGAGCAACATATTCCACCGTACTGCCCATATGCTCTGCAAAAGAACGAACTGGAACATATAAATGTTTTTTGTAGTTCAATACCTCTCCTTCAAATGATGAAGACTTGCCGTTTTCTTCAAAGGAAATAAAAACTGGAAATAATACCGCCCTAACCTCCGGCAATGATGCAGCGGTAGCTATCGTTAACGCCATTCCAAGAAATAGACCAAGCAAAAATTTTTTCAAAATATACACCCTTTCTATTTCGTTTAAAAATTAGACGCAACCCGACGAAATTTGTTTCCACTACTTCTATGTTTTGATAAGCTTTTCCTGTTAAAAAGAAATACACGATGAGCTTGCTCCGTTTTTTTATATATTGGAGCTCTAACGAATGCAAGAAGCGCTATTATGCCGAAAAAACTATTTTTAAAGTTGTAACGAATCTGAGCGAGCTTATTAGGGCTGAAACGCAGCCCAAATGAGCGTTTGTTCACAGATAGCGTTTCTACAAAGCGTTAGAATTTCAAAAGGTGCATTTTTTACAAAATAACGCCTCTCAGATTCGTTACAAAATAAAGTGCTTGCCAAACTCCGCTGCTACGCGCGCCATTAAGTAACCTTTGGGGGCTTTTCAACACGTTGAGCCCGTCTAAGCTAATAAGCTCGACGGGCTTTCACATGGTATTTAGTCGTATTATTTCTTAATTTCGTTTACTTTTCATCTGATGAAGCAGCAATGTAAATATCGCCTGCAAACGGATGATCCAGCTCTACATCCTTCCAAGGAAGCTTGCCTGGTACATCATAAGGAATTCGTTCTGTCACCCGGTTCAGCACAGCTATCGCTTCTGCTCTTGTAACAGCTTGATCTGGACGGAAGCTGTGATCGCTGTAGCCGTTCCACCAGCCTTCAGCATGCCCCGCTGCAATCGCATCTTGCGCCCAATGTCCATCTGTATCGGTAAACAAGCCTGCAGCAGACGCATTCACCAGTGATACATTTTTCCATCGCGTCACGATGGCCGCCAATTCCGCTCTTGTAACAGCCCGGCCAGGCATGAAGGTTTGGTTTGGATAGCCATTGAATACTCCATTTGCAGTCCAGTGCTCAATTGAATTCTTTGCCCAATGCTGCTGGACATCCCGCCATAGATTAGCCCCATGTTCCCCGGTCTGGTTGCCAGAGGAAGAAGAGGTATCCGCTGTCTGTTTTCCTGCAGCAGCTGCTAAGTCTGCTGTCTGCTTGTTAGCAGAAACAGAGGTATCTGTCGTCAACCTATCTAGCAGTGTAGCCAGCTCTGCCCTTGTAATAGAGTGATCGGGGCGGAACGTCCCATCCGTATAGCCATTAATATAAGCGCCAAGCTTCTGCGGAAGAGCGACAACGGTGAAGGTGCTGAATTTATCGACCGTTATTTGCACCCCTGCTGGCTTGCCTGACGGGCCATTCACAATTTTGCCCCTCTGGAATGATACGTCTCCATCGCTGTGCTCGATATAAACACCTAATCCCGCTTCTATTTGCTCATATTGAAGACTCTCATTATCCGTGCTCGACAGCAATGCCAGTACAAGCTGCTCACCGCTAAAGTTCGTTTCTACAAGCAGCGGCGCAGAATGCCACAATGGCTTTCTTCCGTTTGTTTCTGATAATACTAATGGTGAGGCGGAAAGGCGTTCAGCAATAGCTTTCTGACTTGCTGTATCCGTCAGCTGCATAATGCGAATAGTTAAAAGCTCGTCATGCTGCGCTAAGCCCGCCATCGCTTGCTGTGGCATCGTCAAGCTCCATCCAGGTCCCAGCAGCTCCAGGTCAAGTCCGGCAGATTGCAGCTTTGTCAATGCCTGAGGCTCAATGCTCAGCTCCCATCCCGCTGCTTGCTCCTCGTCATCCTTGCCAATAGAAATGATCATACTTTGCAAATCAGCATTCTCCTGGGCTGCCGCTTTCGCTTTCTCAAGCGCCTTGCTTACAGCGTCGCCAACGATTTGAACCTTTCCGATCATGCTGCCATCAGCTGCTTTGATCAGCTCCGTACGCGGCTTTGCGATAATTTGCTGCTCACTGACATCGATCTCCATGAACGATGTAGAGGTTCCGCCGCTGCTTCCTCCTGAATCACCATACCAAACAGACTGTCTTGTAACATCCACTGTATAAGTTTTTTCGGTGCCATCCTGTGCTTCTACTCGTACTGTAATCGTATTTTTACCATAATTCAATGTAATAGCATCAGAAAGTCCGTCAGCTGTCAATTGATCATTGACGTATACTTTTGCCTGCAAATCACTTGCAAAAGCTTCCACTTGAACGGATTGTGCGCTGCTGGCTGCCGTGCCTGTATATTGCGTTACATTGGCATCAAACGGCTGCTGCAGCTGTGCCCCCCGCAAGACAAGGGAGTCCAGATCAGCATTGCTGGACAGCACTGAAGTTACGATTACTTGATACATCGTTTTACTGCCATCCTGCGCGGTAACTTCTATTGCAATCGGCGGATTCTCGCCAACAACAAGCGGTATTTCCTGTGATGGCATCCCGCTTGTTACAGTCTCTCCATTTACCGTAACGACAGCGTGACTTTCAGACACTGCAGGCGTCAAGGTAATGGATTCACCGCTTACAACCGCGCTATATTCCAGCTGTCCAGGATCAAATGCCGGCTCCAAGCTGCCGCTGCTTAACGTCAAATTCGCCAGCGTCGCATCTGAAGATGGATTAATTAGCAAATATGGCTGGTTAAGCGCATGCTCGCGAGAATGAAACTGTACCAACGTTCCCGACGAATTCGGAATATCGTTAATAATAAAGCGAATGGTTGCCTTCTGATCACCGCCTGCTCCCATTCTGCTTTGCACAAAAGGCGTAACATCGATGGAATACCAGCCAGCTTCCTGCACCTCAAACGTGCCTAGTGCTTGCGGATTTTGCAGCGGCCTGTTGTTGAATACGATCGTGCTTTCCTTCCAGCTGCTGTCCGGATAGCCGATTACATCGATTTTCACCTTTTTGGAAACGGTTTCAGTAGCGTAAACAAAAAGCTCTGCCTTCTCCACAGGAAGCGTATAATCTGCCAGATCGAATTTCAAATATGCGAGCTGATCGCCTCCGCCATCTGCATTCAATATATCCATCACATTTAAATATTCAGAAGCTCCATAGTTGGTGGAAGGATTATTCTGATGCACATGCGCATCCTCTACAGCGACAAATACATTATCTACAGGCGGCGCAGAGCGCTGAACGGTAATCGTATAGCTGTCCATCGCTGCATTAGGCGCTATCGTCTGCACGACAATAATCGTATCCTCATCTCCAAGCGGTATAGGCTGGGAAGCTGTGCCGCTCGCAACGGGAACGCCATTGACCAGTATCGCTGTGCCCGCTTCCTCCGCAGTTGGCGTAACTTGAATAGAAGCAGCCTGGTTTTCAATCAGCACTTTATAGTGAGCTTTGTCTGGCGCAAATACTTCCGATAACTGTCCCCCGCTGACAGCCAGGCTCTGCAGCCTTACACGCGGATACACATTAGCCGCTTTAGGCGTATCATAAGCTTGCGCCCAATAATAGCCGCTTGCCACTACGCGCCTTGGCATAAAACCGATCAGATATTGATCAGGTATGTTTTCTGAAGTGAAAGAGACTTGCCCTCCATCCGTTTGACCCGATACATAACGGCCTCCAGCATACGTAAATCTTCCTTCCACATTAGCCTCAATCGGCATGCCGGTCAAATATTCGGAAATTCGAATGGCAGCAGAAGAAGCTGTACCTGCCCGCTCTACTTTCATCGATGACACAATCATCGGCTTGAGCGAGGTATTTCCCGTCGTCGCTGCAGTCTGTTCGGAAACAGGACCGATATTACCGCTCAGATCTACTGCCGCGACCTTATAATAATACGTTGTTGCCGGCAGCAAGCCTGTATCCTTGTACGTCAATGTTCGGGAAGTGCCTACTGCGTGCTCAGCACTTGCTGTAAAACCAGCCTCGGTGCTCCGATAGATGACATAGTTTTCTACCTCCGTGTTATCATAAGCCCGCCCGTAGGATAGAGTTATCGTCTGATAGTCGACAGCCTGCGCAGACGGATTGCTGCTTACAGCTGTAGGCGGCTCATGATCTTCTGGCGGCAGCCATAGCACGCCATCCGGCCCCCAGTGCGAAGGCAGCCAGCGGATCGAATCATAATGATGCATCGCTATACCGCCGAAGGCTGGGTCATTCGCAAAGGCTGTGTACACTTTATCAAGCTCCGCCTCCATATACGTTCTGCCTTCTTCGCGGAACGTTATCGTCTCCGGATCGCCGCTATTGGCAATATCCAGCGTCTCTACACCGATAATAACCGAATTCGGCTTGCCGATGAGATTGGCATAATCCATCTCCCCCTGCGCCTGCGCAATAAGCCCAACCGAGCCATCCGCCTGATCACGGTAATTCATAATCGAAATATAATCGACCATATCTTGAATATGCTCGGATAACCATTTTGTCTGCCCATTGAATGTAATATCTTTGGCGCGGTCCGATGAATCGTACCATCTAGGAATGGCAGGTCCAAACGATAAATTCAAGCCGGAAGCATCGCGTCGTTCAATCATTTTTTCAATCAGCTCCAAATACTCCACCTGCAAAAACTTGCTTTCATCTGCAAAGTCTGGTGAAATATAAGGCTCGATATCTACGTTCACGCCATCAAAGCGCTCATTGGAATCAGAGGAAAGATTGTAGTTCAGCACCTGCTCAAAATGACGGACCGCCACATCATGAAAGGCGCGATAAGCCCCCATATATGGCGGGGAAGTTCCTCCCGCAATACAGGCTTGAACCTCAAAGCCATGCTCATGCGCCCAAGCGATAAAGTCGCGCAGCAAGTCCGGTCTATCCTCCATCACATCCATGCCGGCAAAAGGCCCGACAGCAAAGTACAGCACCTTTACAGGCTCAGAATCGAAGGTGTCCGTATCCTTGCCCATGGAAAGCAGCACGTTTCGTGAGCCGGGATTGAGCAGCATATTATAGGAAGCTCCTTCCCATATCCACATGGACCGGTCCTGTGTATTAACGATTACATCCTCATATAAACCTTCGCCAATCTGCGCATAGGTAGTCAAGCTTCTGCCCCTTACCTCATTTTCATTAAAAGCACGAGCTTCTATGCTTACGATCTGATCAGAGAGACCACTTGTATCCCAGCTCCATGCATAGCCCTGCCCATCCAGAGCAGCTGCTTGCCACTGTCCGCCGTTAACACGCACTTCCACGCGATTAATTGCTGCGGCTGATTGCACCTGTACCTGAATCGGCACAATCCCGCTCAGCGGCATTCCTTCTAGCGGGCTTTCTATCGTCACAATCGGAGCGGCAGCCTCATCGTTGCTAATATGGATCTGCATATCAGAGCTCCAGATGCCATACCTGGTCGTCGTATCAAGTCCCCTCGCACGCAGCTGAATCGTCCCGTTATAAATAGAGGTATCCAGGTCGTAATGCCAAGTGCCGGAGTCACTGCCAGTCGGATCGTAAGTAAAGGCATCAACCTGTCTCGTCCCGTTAATGAACAGCTTGATATCATATAAGCCTGCATAAGTTCCGGAAATACGAACCGTTCCGCTTTCAACCGATGCCCCGTTTGACGGCGAGTCTATTGTAATCATCGATGCTGCGCTTGCCCTTGGCGGCTCCAGCAGCAGGCCGGATATCGTCATCGTAAGAACGAGCGCTGCCGCCATAAGCATTTTTGCTTTTTTTCCGAACAATTTTCTAATCACAGATCTAATCCCCTTTCAGAAGGTTTCGAAGCATAGAAAAGAAGGGGCTGTCTCCTTGCGTATTTAACAAGATGCAGCCCCATTTTAAAATAATAGAAAGTATAAGTTTCATCTTATACCTGTTCCTATATTTGATCGGTAAACGCGCTCTTCCAAAGGACAGCGGAAGCCGTTTATCCTTATTTGAAAGAAATCGATGCTTGACGCTTATGTGCTTCTGTATACGTATCCAGCAGCTTCTGAACGCCTAAGCCGTTGATCTCTTCAACATATTTATCCCACTCCGACAGACTGCGGGAGCCCGTTACGAACTTCGCAAAGTTTTCTTCACGATGCTTCATGACCGCCTGGCCTGTCATGGACAGCAATTCATTCTCTGCTTCCAGGAAAGCCGGACGCGGCTGCATAGCCGGCATATCATATTTTCTTGCCTCAATATAAGCATTGCGCAAATCCTCTGAGAACAGCGCCAAATGTGCATTGTAATCAATCCAGGTATAGGTTCCGCTAGTTGCCAGCCCAGTCTGCTTGCGCATCTCTGTAACATCGGTAAACTGAGGCAGGAATTGCTTTGTGCCGCCATTGTCTGTGTAGGTTTCACCTTCTACTCCCCAGCTTGCAAGCGTACGGCCTTCCTCGCTATAGAAGAAATCCATATACTTCATAACGTCCTCGATTTGCTTGGATTTGGAATGTACAGTTAATCCGCCTTCAAGAAAATGCATATAAGGATTTTGCTGTTTACCGCCGCTCAGACCAGCCGGAGGAGCCATAAACTGCATATTGTACTCTGGATTTTCCTGACGCATCGCATTGTTGAAGAAGTCGATACGAGTAATATAGTCTATTGTAATAAATGCGCCGCTGGTCGATACCATATCCTGCCACTGCTTCGTTTGCATCGTAAGGAAATCGGAAGGAATCAGCTTTTCATCAAACAGCTTCTTCAAGCTCACCATCATCTCGCGATAGTTCTCTTCTGTAGCGCCATACTTCCATGTATTGGTGTCAAAATCGAAATACACGTCGCCGCTTGTTTCAAAATTGCTTGTGAAATGCGCCAGCATCTCTTCCGGTATTTGTCCGAAGCGCATGGCAAGCGGATAGCTGTCAGGGTACAGCTGCTTCAGCTCTTTCAATACGGTATAAAGCTCATCATACGTCGTCGGCGGCGTCAAATTATGTTTTTTGAATATATCCTCGCGGTACATCCATATCATACGGTTCGTTTCGCCGAAGCCTTCATTCGGGAACATATACATTTTGCCGTCCGCAGCCAAAGCAGCCTTTGCTTCCTCCGGATATTTCTCGATCCAGGCCTTGAGATTAGGCATAATGTCCAAATAGTCAAGAATATTAGCTAGCGCTCCCTGCTGGCCGTATTTATTGGAATCGTTCTTGCGGCTGTGCATATACATAAGGTCCGGCAGGCTTCCTGATGCAATAACCAGACTAAGCGTTTCCGACAGCTTGCCGGAAGGAATTTGCACATCAAGCGTAACACCTGTTTTCTTCTCAATCATGTCCCATACCGGCCATTCCTTTGTATACGGGAAGGTAGCATTGTTGTCCAGCAGCGCAGTAAAGGTTTTCTTCGCAGGTGTATCATCCGGTGTCGCAGACGGCGCATCCGACTGCTGGTTGCCTCCAGACGTATTCGATGGGCTCGGATCAGGCTTGTTCGTATTTCCTCCCGAGCATGCTGCAGCAAACAGCATGATTAAAGCTATTGCGAAAGCAATCCATTTCGTTCTTTTCATCTTCTTGCCAGCTCCTTCTCACTCATTCTAATGTTTTCGACTAAACCTTTGGCTTTCCTTTTTTAAGTCATAGCCTTAAGCCTTCCTGCCTACCCTTTAATGGCCCCAATCATGACCCCTTTTACGAAATACTTCTGAATAAACGGATATACGAGCAGTATTGGAAGCGTTGAAACCATTATTGTAGCGAATTTCAGCGAGTCCTCAACGACGAGATTATCACCTCCTATCGAAGTTACTTGGCCCGATGACACACTGCCAGCAAGAATCAAATTGCGTAAATAAACCTGCAGCGGAAACAAATCGGGATTGCGCAAATAAAGCAGCGGAAAGTAAAAGTTATTCCAAAGCCCTACCGCATAAAATAATCCGATTGTTGCAAACACCGGCTTGGACAGCGGCGCAACAATGCGAAAGAAAACACCTAGATCTGTAAGGCCATCCATACGGCCCGATTCCTCCAGCTCCTGCGGGATGCCGCTGAAGAAGGTGCGCATTATAATGAGATTCCATGTGCTTACGGCACCGGGCAGCACCATCCCCCAAATCGTATCGACAAGCCCAAGCTCGCGAACGACGAGAAAGGTCGGTATCATGCCGCCGCTGAAAAACATCGTAAATATAATAAGCAGCGTAAAGGTGCGGCTGAACATCATATCCTTGCGCGATAAGGCGTATGAGCCGAGCGCGGTTATAATGAGAGCGATTGCCGTTCCGAGCACAACATAGATAATCGTATTTTTGTAAGCAATCCATACTTGGTTATTACTGAAAACCAATTCGTACATTTTAAGATTGAAGCCCTTTGGCCATAGTGTGACTTCATTTTTCAACACATAAATATCCTTGCTCAGCGATACAGCTGCCATATACACAAACGGGTATAGCGTAACGATTACAATAAAAAGCATGACAATCGCATTAATAATTGGAAATAGTCCAATTCTAGTTCGCATAAACCTTCCTCCTTACCACAAGCTGTTCTCGCTTATTCTTCGGCTGATTGTATTGGCCATAACGATAAAAAATAAACTGATAATGCCCATAAACAGATCAATCGCTGCAGCATAGCTGAAATTGCCGCCTATTAATCCGGTTCGATAAACATAGGTGCTTATAATATCCGCTGTAGAATAAATGGCCGGATTGTACATGAGAAATACTTTTTCAAAGCCGATTTCCAGCACCTTGCCGACGTTAAGAATAAAAATAATAACGATAGCTGGAGCGATGCCCGGCAAAGTAACATGCCATATTTTGCGCCAGCGATTGGCGCCGTCTATACTGGCTGCTTCATAAAGATCGGGGGCGATCGCGGTTAACGCCGCCAAGTAAATAATCGTTTCCCAGCCCAGATGCTGCCATATTTCAGACAAGACGTAGATGCCCCGGAACATGCCCGGCTCCATCATAAAGTTGATCGGCTCGAAGCCAAGCTTCTGAATCATTTGATTAATCATGCCGCCGCTCGGCGACAAAAACATAATGACCATGCTCGCCACAATAACGTTTGATATGAAATGCGGCAAATAGCTGACCGTCTGCACAAATCTTTTAAATACTTGAAGCCTCATCTCGTTTAGCAAAATGGCTAAAATAATCGGGGCCGGAAAACCAAACACCAGCTTATACAGCCCCAGCAAAAACGTATTTTTCATCAAAATAAAGAAATCAGGATTTTGAATAAATGTGATGTAATATTTGAAGCTCACCCATTCACTCGCGAACACGCCTTTAAACAAATTGTAGTTTTTGAAGGTAATGACCAGCCCAAACATAGGCGCATAACGAAAAATAATGAAATACAGCAAGCAGGGCAAAAACATCAGCCACAAATATTTCGTCTTGTTCACTTTCTTCAGCAAGCTTCCTTCCATACCGATCCTCCGTCTCTTTGCTTGTCGTTGCCTGCATCATAACAAAGCAAAACGGCGCAGAAAATGCGCAATGTTTTCGATCAATCGCCTTTTCATACCATACCTAACGTAATGTGCATGAATAAAACCAAATGAGTATTGGGATAACGGTATCGATTCCTTATAATGAAGAAAGACAGATCGCGTACTAAGCAGGGCATAAAGCGAGGCGTGCATAAGCGATATAGAAAGAGGGGAAGTCATGCGCAGCTTATTTCGTAATCCACTGCGAAATCATTCATTATTCGTTCGTTTAATGCTCAGCTTTCTGGCGGTAATTGTGCTTTTGGTTGCATTCAATTTTTTGTCATTCTTTTATTTGAAAAATAAAATTCATAAAGAAATTATTAAATACAATGACTTGAATATGCAGCATACGATGGAGGGCTATGAGCGCCATATCGACTTGACGAAAAATTTAATGCTTGGAATTTATCAGAAGGAAGAGCTGATGATGAATTTGAATTTCCTGCGGAAATTGCCCGAAGGGGTCGGCTATGACCGTATGGTAAGCGTGCAGAAGGAATTGAAAGCGCTGCAGTTGAATCCGTTTCTTCATTATATGAATGTGATGGTTCATTTCAAGGAAGGTGCCTATGTACTCGAGAAAGAAGGGTCAAGCCGCAGCAAGGATATGTTCGACAAGTTTTTGGTAAGCCCCCAGTACCCGCTGAGCTTTTGGGAGGACTTATTCGATTCAGGCGATTTTTTCCATACGTATCCTGCTGCTGAATTCAAAGAGATCTATATGCATACGGCCAAATCACTTGGCTATTTGCTGCCTATTATCGTCAAAAGCAATCTATACAACGATATGTATTTCATCGTGCTGCTGGATGCCAGGTCTTTGTTCCGTACGCTGCATTATACTGAGGACCATCCGTTTTTTATACTGGATGAAACAGGCTCACCTCTGTTCAGTACATCTGCAGCAGATGAAACGATCCCGCTTCACGCTTTGACAGGCAAGGGCGGCAATTTTACCTCGAATGGCTATTATTATTTCTATATAAAAGGAATAGAGACCGGTTTTACTTATTTGACCAAGGTTCCGATTACGAATATTTCTGCTCAGCTGCTCAAGCTGAATATCGTGCTGCTTACACTTCTAGGCGCCACGATCGTTATCGGCACTATCGTATCCCTTTGGTTCAGCGTTCGCCTCCATCATCCCGTCAAGCGGTTAATGGAGTCCATTCAGCATTATAATCAAGAGCCGCAGGCCGACAGCGGCATTCGTGAATTTGTAGTGATTCAGGAAAAGCTGAAGCAGCTTATAGACTCTAACACCGATCTGAATGATGATTTATCGAAGAAAAATTCGTTGCTGCGCTACTACGCCTATACGAATAAATTTAAGCGAATTCATACCCAGTTTCACGATCTGAAGGATACCGCATACGAGAACAAACCATTTTCGCTCATGCTCGTCCACGTTCATTTTCTGCCTCATTCCTCTGAAGCGGCTGAGCTGGACTCGGAGCGTACGACTTATTTTATACGTGAATATATTAACTATCATTTCTCTCAGCTATCAAGCGACAGTGTTATCTTTCAAATTGACCAAGATCAAATATTAGTGATCGAATTTGGTGAAACCGGGCTGCACGCACAGCCGGATGTGCTGCAGAGCTTGAAGGAGGTGCTGGATCAGGATAAAGACCTCGCTTTGTTTACCATTGCAGTCACACCTGTATTCAAGCAATCCTCTGAATTTACTGACGCTTACGAGTTAGCCTTAGCTATGTTAAAACAGCGTCTACCAGGCGATGATACACAAATTATTGTTGAGAAAAGGGCTGCCTATTCACTTGCTATAAGTGCAAAGCAAGAGGATGAGCTTGCAACGAGAATAAGCTCCGGCGACAGCCGCGCTATATTGGAGTGGACCGATAAACAACTGGAGCAGCTGAAGCAAAACGCCGCTCCTCATTCTGCTTATGCAGAGCTTGGAGAGCTAGTTATGAAGGTTAGTAAGCATTCGCTTGATGCGCGCAGACTTTCCAAAGATAGAAGCTCGCTTGAGGTCGGATGGCGGGAGCAGCTGCAAGCCTGCTTTACGACAGAGCAATTCGCTGCTTTGTTCGAGAGGATGGCCATGGACACCGTGCATTTACTGAAGGAGAAAATCGAGGAAAAAGACCCGGTCACCAGCTTTGTACAGCAATATGTGAACGAGCATTTGGAGCAGGATATTTCGCTTGATTTGGTTGCAGATAAGCTCAATATTTCGCGTAGCTATTTGTCTACTTATTTTAAAGAGAAGACAGGCGAAAGCTTCAGCGAATACTTAAATCGTGTACGTATTTCTAAAGCCAAGGAAATGCTGTCTGAAGTCGATCTAAAAATCAATGACATTTCGGCGCGGCTAGGCTACCAGAGCGTCAATTCCTTTATCCGCATGTTCAAGCGATATGCGGGCGTTACGCCGGGTGAGTACAGGAAGCGGCAGCTTTCTTGAACCCGTATGCTGAATGTCAGCCTGGTGAAGCCGTCCTAGCAAAATCAGCCTAGAGAAGGTTATGCTGCGTTCTAGTCTGAGGCGGAAAGCTGCTGATGCGATTGAGTCTGAGTTGGGTATGGTTGAGTGCTGCTGATGCGATTGAGTCTGGCCGGTGCGTACTACTGCCTCAATCGAGTCTAGCTTATAGGCTGCTGGTGCCACTAAAATTTTCAGCATTTGTTGGTCACACGTTCCGTTATTTGCCTTAAAATCGCCATTTTTTTATTTTCGCGGTCACACGTTCCGCTATTCGGCCCTAATTGATACTTTTTCTGCGATTTATTGACCAATAGCGGAACGTCTGTCACCTTATTACCTCAAAACTGCCACTTTGGGCGTAATAACGGAACGACTGACCAGCTAGAGAGACTATCGATGCATGTGAGGACATGGCAGCATGCAATAGTAAAGGGGCTGTTGCATGCCTACTATGTATCGAGAGTATTCTCGTGAGATTTCATTGGCATTTTAGCTACTTATTCATGTTTATAGCAACTCGGGCTTTATAATAGAATAAACCTTCAAATCCTGATGGATTCCTTTTGTGTATACTACCTTTCTAAATACACCTTCCAACCGCATGCCCGATTTTTCCATCACCATAGCCGAACCGATATTGTCTACAAGGCATCTCGCCTCAATCCTTATCAAGCCAGTCGCAGTAAATCCGAAGTCTATTATTTTTTTAACAATCTCCGTCATATAGCCTTGATTCCAATATGTTTTCGATAATGCATATCCAAGTTCAGCGCTTGCATGTTCCGAGTTCCATTGTACAAAGCCGCATGTCCCAATAAGCCTGCCAGTTAATTTATCTTGTATGCCCCAAGGGGAAACCTTTGCAAGCTCATATCTCCCCAGCAGATGATTAATAAATGATTTCGTATCTTCGATCGAAAGGTGTTTATACCATGTCGTATATTTCGCCACATCATCATCGGAACAATAAGCAAACATATCCTGGGCGTCTTCCAAGCGAATTTTGCGAAGGATAGTTCTGTCTGTTTCAAGAGTAGGTAGGTCAGAAAATATGGACTCCAGTTTCATTTGTAGCACCTGCTTTGCTTTAGTTATTTTCGCTTTGCTTAAGCCAGTTTCCACCAACTTACTATATACCAATACGCGGTGTCCACCGCTTAAAGCTGTATCCAATATCGGCATATGCCATCATGGATCGTGTCTATTACCCCATTGTTTCTTTCAATTACTTTTCGAGAGCGCAAATTTTCCTCGTCGCAGGTGAGCAGTATTTTGTCCAAACCTAGTTTCCTAGCTTCTTTCGTTAACTCACTAAGAAAAAGCTTCCCATAACCTTTCCCGCGTTCACTCGGTCTAATGATATATCCAACATGTCCGCCATATTTCATTAACTGATCTGTTAATCTATGTCTTAGCTTCCCGTAGGCAACCGGCTGATCGTTCACGTACATCCAATAAATCGTTTGAGGGACATTACCCTCTGCAAGATTAATGCCACTTGATATTTCGACTAACCTCGGCAAGCTGTCCTTAAATTGCTCAAAATCCTGCTCGGCGAAGTTTGTTTTAAAACCATTCTCCCCTAGCCCGATCTCTTGCAGCATTTCGAAAACATCCCGTCCATCGGTTAAACTTAGTGGCTTCATTCTAATTTTCATTGAACTTTCCCCCTTTATTCCTATCAGAAATTTCAGAAAATTATTTACTCATTATACATGTAATACACAGGATGGCAATAGTAACCGCGAGAAATGAATGAGCACATCGCTGCTTCAGACAAAATAGAGAGTAAGAAGAGGCTGTCTCTTCAGCAGCTCCTCTATGCAAAAAAAGCGTAAGTTCTAGGAAATGATTCCCTTAGAACTTACGCTTCTTGCTTCACGTCGCTTATTTACAGATATGTAGCCGATGAGTATGGCAGTGATACAGTTCAGCATATCTGCTAGGCGAACGCCCCCCCATTGCAGACGGGATCTGTAATGTCTGTCGTCAGTGCTCCGTTGTATTTATCACGGTCGCTTTATAGGCGTTCTCGCCATCTCTATAAACAATATAAGGGGTGCCGCTGCTGTCTATCACTATCGATATATATTCAGTCCAATCTGCTGAAAAATCCGCACAGCCCACAGTTACCCAACTGCTTCCGTTATATTTCATCACGGTCGCTTTATTGTCGTTCCCAGCATCTGTATAGACAACATAAGGGGTGCCGTTGCTGACTAGCACTATCGATGTATATTCAGCCGAACCTGCCGAAAAGCCAGCACTGCCCACAGTTACCCAACTGCTTCCGTTGTATTTCATCACGGTCGCTTTATTGTCGTTCCCAGCATCTGCATAGACAACATAAGGGGTGCCGCTGCTGTCTAGCGCTATCGATGGAGCATGAGCCGAACCTGCCGAGAAACCCGCACCGCCTATAGGATCCCAACTTCCTCCATTATATATTATTACGGTCACTTTATTGTCGTTCCCAGCATCTGCATAGACAACATAAGGGGTACCGCTGCTGTCTAGCGCTATCGATGACTCATAAGCCCAACCTCCCGGAAAACCCGCACTATCTACGGTTTGCCATTCCATAAAACCAACCGCATGAACCGTCGCCTGCTGCACAAGCAACAACAGAGGAACCATACTGACGATCAGCATCCAGATCCAAATAAATCCTTTCGGTTTCAATTGTCGCTTACTTGTTTTCATATTTTTACCTCCACTATTCGTGATCTTGTTATTAGCAAAAAATGAGCCAAAGAAGCGAATGCCTTGTCCTCCCATTTTATTTTCAATCTGCCAACTTAATTAACGGTAAAATTTTCCCACAATTAATCGACATTCTCGTAGTATCCACTATATCGGCTGCTTCACAGTAGAGATCCTTAAAGTGATGCTGTTGCATTCGTAGCACCTGACGAAAAAGTGATACTAAATACCATAGTGATTCTATTTTATCATGGTGGATTAGCCTACTTGTGAAACCTAAAGAAAACTTTAAGTTAGTGCTTGCAACGCATTGCTGGCAAACAGCATATATCTGGCCCCCTGTCTCTTGAAAAGAATAGACGCTTTGATCAATTATGCTTACTTGGATTCAATTAGACCTAACGTCGCGTAAGTAAAGAGACGTCCGAGCACACCGGACTATACGGGGGCAATTTTGAGGTATTGGATAGTTTAAGCCTTCTAGGAGTCGGCACATCATTTGACGAGAATGGAAAAGCACAGATTTGCGTTGAGGAATTCATTTAATTAAGTCGATTGCAAAGTTAGCGGAATGAAAAAAAATGGGTCAAGAGCGTCAAGTAATGCCCGACGCTATGATCCCATTTTTCCAACGAATAAAAACTTCCCCCAACCAGAGCCGTGCAAAGTAAACCCAAATATTTTACGAACACTTACCCTACTTGTGGTATTATTCACAGATTATTCCAACTCGATAAACCTTTGGAGCATAGTGGCAACCTCTGCTCTGGTTGCAAGACCAGAAGGATTCAGAGACAAATCAGAGTTGCCCTTCATAATCCCCTTTGACACAGCCCAAATAACTGACTCTTTGGCAAAGGCCGAAATTTTATTTGCATCTTTGAAGCTAAGGCTTGAAATGTCGCTACGAAGGTCAAATCCTTTACCCTTTGCGTATCTATAGAGCATAACAGCAATTTGCTCACGAGTGATTGAAGCATTGGGAGCAAATATACCTTTACCATATCCGTTTACAATTTGGTTTTGGTTGGCCCAAATAATAGGATCTGAATACCAATGACCGCTTTGAACGTCAGAGAACACATCTGAAAACTTAACATTTGGTTGATTTTCCATACGATATAATACAGTGGCAAGCATGGCACGGCTCATTTTCCCAGAAGGTGAAAATTTAGTTTCAGAAGTTCCCGTGAATAGCCCTTCGTTATAAGCGTATCTTACAGAAAAATAGAACCAATCGTCATGTGCTATATCTGCAAACGGAGGTTTTCTCACAAATGTAACCACAACAGTTGTGTCACGACTAATCTCTGGAATGGTATAAATGTCACGGCCTATAAATTTTTCACCATTGATAATGATATATTCGGTTTCAAACCCTTCATCGGGAATCATTCTGATCGTTGCAGAGGTTGTTGCACGAATCGTTTGATTTTCAAACCCGTCAGCAATTTTACCATTTCCGCCTTGCACAGAAGCTTTAACAGAATAGTTAAGCTTATTTTTGGAGTCAATATCCGTGACAACCCAACGTTTCGGACCGACTATTTTTGAATTCTCAAAATTGGAAAAGGCAATGCTCAGCTTCTCTATTGCTTCTGAAATTTCCGAATCTAGAGCGTGTTCATTCTCAAAAACAGCCTCAACTTTAGAAATAACATTTCGAAGATTTTGAGCTGATGTTGTTGAATACCAAAAATCAGGGTAATATATCATTTTTGGATTATCCGCAATAGTAACTGAAGCTAGATAAGCTTTTGCAGCCTCAATGTCTTCATAGAGTGAAGACTTAGAAGCTTCCTTTATTCCATTGCCAACAATGATTTGCACATCTTCAAACGGTTCAATATACCGCAGTGTAGCATCTTTATTGGTTATAAGGAAGTTGCTTAAAGAAAAATTGAAGGTTCCGTTGTTTCTAGCTTGAAATACGGCAGTTCCAATATTTTGCAGCATGGAATCAGCTTTTCCGCCCGCGGTCATGTCAAGATAGACATAGTTGATTACACCATCGGAATATTTCATTGAAATGTCCTTTTCCATATTGAGACTAGTGTTTTTCAAGACATAAGAATCAAACTGCAGCTTTCCTTGAAAGCCATATACCGGTGCTTTACCAGCACCAGTATAGGCAAAACTTAGTTTAACAAAAATTTCTTCTCCGACTTCAAATGACGATTTAGAGTTACCGGAGCGATCCGTTACTTTCATATCTACACGATAACTAAGGTCAGCAGCATCGTTTGCGCCGTAGGCATAGGATGGTAAGACAGCCACTAGAAGCAGCATACACAACATCATTTTCAATTGTTTCCTCATCTTCTCAGTGCCTCCATTAGTGCGAGTTGCGCGTCTACAATATCAACAATGCCATCGCCATTTAAATCAGATCTCATCCAGTTTTCAGAAGAACTGTAGCCGTTGAAGACATTATTTAATAGAGCATCTATTGTCGCTAGAACGTCTGCTCGATCCACAGCCCCACTACCATTGGTGTCTCCACGAAGAAGATTAGGAGATTTCACTGTTGGTTCAAAAACAAGCTTGGCTACTAATTGCTCACCCGTGACAAGTTCTCTTGAAGAACCAATATAAGCTTTTTTAAGTTTGTCATACAGGAGTGTTTGTTGGTTGTCTCCAATCACAACTGTTGCTTTACCCATATTTATCTCCGTGTATATGGTGAACAACGAGAATCCTTGTGATTGTCGAACTTCATAACGATATCCCAGATCTTTCACACTAATGTTAATAACGTCTGACAGTTCTTTATAGACTATTTTCCCATTTTCACCTTCAAAAGCAGCAAGTCTATAACTAACTTTGATTGCCGTTTCACCTGGAGCCAAAGCTTCAATGGTACCATCCTGTGAGAGCTTGATAATGTTCTGATTATATAGAACATGCCATACAATATCTTCTTCCTTTAAGTCGGTTTCGCCAACTTTACGAAGAGCCTTAACAGAAAGCTTTGTTTTTCCGCCTATTCCAAGCTCGATAGCATCAGGTTGATGGTCGGAGTTTTCAAGGTCAGATATTAATTTAATGCTCTCAAACTCTGACAATTCACGATTCACAAGATAAATGGGAACAATCGTTTCGTTTCCAGCCTCATCAACTGCTTTAAGCAGTAAGGTTTGGTTTGGTTCTTGACTTGAAGTCCTACGGTTAACCTGGAATGTTCCGTCTGGATTCACCACAATACCTTCTGAACTACCATCTAAAGTCAATGATGCAGATGCTTCTGTTAGGCCATAGAAGCTATAGCCCCCGTTCGCACTAACAAAAACAACTTGATTGCTAACTGTATTTTCAACTTGATCCTTATCTAGACTTGGTTGAACTTCTTCACCTAGAAGTAATATAGGTGCGCTTGTATCGACAGTAACACCAATTGCCCCTGATGACAGGCTACCTTGAATGGTGTCACGATTTTCACTAACTGCAGTAAAGTCAATCAAATGCGCGCCGTCTTCAAGTGTTTCTTCAAATGACCATTCCGCCTTAAATTCCTCAGGCTTGTTCTTATCCTCTTTATTAAGATTCAAAGTCATTTTAACGGGTGTATCGAAAGTGTACTTTACCTCTAATTTATCAGTCCTTAAATAATAATGTTCTTTGGATTTGTCGATATTTGTTTCAACACTTAAAAGCTTAGGTTTGTTGATAGAAGGCATAACAAAGCTTTCCGATGATGCAACTTCGGTAGAACTATAATATTCCGTATGATTAAGTGCAGATTCGACTATTCTAACAGCTTTGGCTTTAATAGAATAAGTCTTGCCTGCTTGTAATAGAGGATTGTTCGCTTGGTCTAACGGTTTTAGAATAATTTCACTATTTACAGGAAACTGACCAAAGGAACTATCAACCTCAACTCCGTTCTCATCTTCTATTGCCACAAAATAATGGGTTGCCGTTTTGTCACTTCCAGTTATATCAACCTTCACATAGCCATCACCATTGTAGGCCGCAGCTACTAACTCTGGTTTTTGTGGTAGCAATGGATTTTTAAATGTGAATGGAGCTGAAGTGATTTGCTTACTCATTCCACCTAGATGGTTAACAAGCATAGCAACAACATAATAATTCCCTTCAGGGAATGACTCAGGCAGTGTAAATACATGAGAGCCTGATTTAATTTTATCTAGCTCAAAATTACCAATACTAATTAAGGATGAAGTATCTTGAGTGTTATCTGATTCTATGGTTTGCATAATGGATGGGTCTTTTGTGACATAAACATTAACTGCCCCTGAATAATCACTTTGCCCGTCAATTGTCCAAGAAAGGTTAATATCACGGCTCGTATTTTTGCTATGCGTTGCACTAATGCCTGTCATCTCTGGCAAATCTTCAACACTGTTTACTTCAAAATTGTCGATATAAACATCTTTTGTTGTCACAGAAACTGACCATTCACCAGCAACAATTAGATTGGGATCAGTGATTGTAATATACAAATAATTTGTACCATCTAAAGATTGAACAAGATAGTTTCCATTTCCGTTATTATCGTCTTCCATCATTATCAGTTGCTTCCCAGCAGGATTAGTGATAATGATTTCAGATGCAGAAGGTTTAACATGGCCACGAAGCGGGATTTCAAAGAGAAGTGAATCTTTCGATGCTGGGTTAACTTCTTTTGTAATTCCTTTTCCTGCTCGAGTTTTAGCTACTGCCTTTGTAGTGAGCCTTCGCATATTCGTTCCATATAACGCAGTGGTTGGTACAAGATTTCCATTCGCATCTAGCGCTTCCGAATGAACATAGTGTACAGCTCCTCCTCTAGATGAAAGATCGACAGGACCACCAAAGCTAAAATCGCCATCCCAATAATAGATAAAGCCAACTCTAATTCCAATGACTCTAAAATTCGCACCAATAAAGTCAGATGAAACTGCTGCCTCAATTCCACCAAGTCTCTTCCCGCCTATAAATGGAACTGAAGTTGGAATATAAACTGCTGCATAAACATAACCATAAAAATAATCTTCTGTAATTTTAATGGTTATTCCACCACGAACCGCCCCAGCATGAATGCTAACATTACCGTAGCCAGTTAACTGAAATGGCGATATCCATTGAATATCCATTCCCGCTTTAAGATTGAAGAGTCTTCCTTCATCGTCTTTTTCCAATCTAGCAGTACCTTCAAGACTAAGACCAGATAGGTTTGCTTTTAGCTTGAAGTCACCTACAATAACTAGATTAATTAATAACCTTGTTTGAAGATGAAGTGTAATAGGTGGAAGTTTGCCATCCGGTGTTCCAGAAATGGTATCTGCTAGGTTTGAAACCCCTCCACCTAGCCCCGTCATAAATACATAAGGTGCAACAATTGGAACTTTCTTTGTTTTACTCGCTATAAAGAATGTAAGTTCGTCAATCATGATATCTGGAAGATTGTTCATTGGAACCTCTTTAAATGCCAACGTACCTTCCACTTCCATTGTTAAGAGAGAAAGTCCATACTCCAATTTATAGATGCCGCCAATCGTGTCTATCGTTACTTCTGCCATAGCACCATATTTATTTCCTACTAATGGACCTAGAATATCTTCTGGCAGTGCTACAGCTAGTGTAGTATTAATACCAATAAAACCACGTTTCTCGTTTTTAATACCATATTGGATATCACTAATTTCTGCAGTTAATGAACCCTTGTAGTCATAATGCGATTCATTCTTTTTCTCATCTGCAGCTTTTAAAGGCATTGAAATCTTTCCGCCGAAGCTAATTCCGAAGTCATCTTCATCTTGAGTCATGACACCGTACTTAATATTGATTAAAAATCCAGCAATATTTTGCAGCATAGAACCAGCATCTCCAAATTTCAGTTCTAATGCTTTAGCCTCATTTTCGGAAACAGCCTCCCGGTCCAAGCTGTATTTCACTCCATTTTTGGCTTCAAAAAACCACTTATGATGCCAAATATTAATAGAGTTTATTACTTTTACTGTACCATCGCCTTCTAATTTTGCTCCAATATCCTTAACTGTCATCGTAAGTGGAGTGTTGCTGTCATAAGACAAAATGTTGTTAATAGAAATATCACCATCGGCTTTACTAGCAGAGTAATAACTGCTTTTACCAGAACCCATTAATCTAACTTTTCCACGAACTGTCAATAGTACTTCTGTTTCGCCTTCTTTATATGTTATGTCTTTATGAATGATACCATTTCTTTTAACTTCACCAGAGATAAATTTCTTCATTACATCTTCGTTTTCAAAATTTACATAATCGTATAACTGCCTATGATTAGAAGAGTCTGTAATTCTAACTAACGAAACAATACCATAACTCGCACTTTTATCTTTCGGGTCATTTGTTACATCTAGTTCCGATGTCGAAATAATCTTAGCTTTAAACGCTTCAATTAATTGTTGATTTGTAAATCTAATTTCAATTTTATATTTTCCAATTGCTAACTTTCTATCAGTTGAAAACGAAAGCGCTTGACCTTCTTCAACAAAACTAATTTTTCTTTTATCAATTAACGTCGTCTCACCAGTTGCATTAGCGACAAGAAAAAGATCCCATCCATCAATGCCTATAATGGCTTTTTCCAAAACTTTCATATCTCCAGAAATGGTGATATTTTTCTCTCCTTCATGATAAACTGCTGCAGGAAAAATATGCTTTAAAGAGATATCAGGAATTTCTCCTTCAATTGCTGGAAGTAAGATATTTTTATTCGCACTATATTCAACCAGTTTGGGCTTGTTTGCATCGTTCATTTCTGTTGCGTTTAACGATACTATCAATCGCTTCGCGGTAATCATAGACTGCTTTGATGCAATAATTTCTATATTTGGAATATCAAATACAGTACCCACATTTAACCCGCCTGAAATCTGAACCGTATATTCTCTTGTATTCGTTGCTGCAAAAGTAAGTCCCTCATCAAGAGTAAGGACAACAACTGGTTCTATAAGCTCTTTAGCTCCAGTAATACTATTGTCAATGGTTACAGTTGCTTTAAATTTGCCATCGTTTAGATAGCCATCTTTGTCTTTGTTCAATTGAACTTTATCTGTCTGGATACCGATGGATAAATCTTTGTCTTGTGTTTGATCTGAAAAGTTACCAATACCATAAAGCATCTCAGAAACTCGCACTTTACCTGGTTCAATTGGTTTTTCGTTCCAATAAAAAGCTGTTGCAGTATCAGGTGTTAAATATGGATTCGAATAGTTAGTAAAGTCAACGTTAGGATTCGGTGTATAATCATATCTTGTATTTGCAAGATTAACCCAGTGCCCCACAATGACTTTATCAACACTTACGTCATTATTTCCACTCCAGCCAGACAAAAGGGCGTAGCCCATTTTGTCTGAAGCTGAAAGAGAATCTAAATATCTAATTTGTTGCGGCAAGTTCTCACCACTATATTCTGTTTCCACGATTGTCGGTTGTGATCGGTTAACGAGAACATGAGGTGCATCAATTTCTGAACCAAGGGCATTATCTAGAAGAAGACGAATACCTACCGTTCCCACTTTGGAATTATTATTTACCACGTCATATGAAATACCAATATTTCCAACTAACGAGTTGCTAGGATCCGTTGAAATGGATACTTTTTGTGTTATTGTATACCCCTTGATGTCCCATGCGATCGTCATTAGTCTGTTTTGATCAGAAAGGACAGGCTCATGAAGTTTAGTATCTATTCCAAACCATCCATATTCCTGACCGAAAATATAATCTTTTCCGTCAATACGTACGGTAGTAAATGATGTTCCATTGCTTCTTGCTGCATCTTCTTTATAGAGCAACGGAATATTGTTGTCAAAAGCTTTTTGGGGATGACCATCAACGGTTTCGATAGAAAATCCACCTGTTTTTGAATTAATGGAGTATTTCATAAAATCATTAGCAATGGAATAATTCGCACCGCTAGCTTCTGCACTTACTGGGAAACTTGCAAAAGTAAATAACATCGCTAGAAAAGTGGTTATAGCTATGCCGCGTTTTAATCTACTAAAGATAGTCATTGCTTATTTCCCTCCTTTGTTTGAAACATATACAGAAATATTGAAATAGTCTCGCTTATCCGTTTGAATATAAACGGTATACCAACCATTTGAGACATTATCAATTGTATACACTCCGTTTTTCTCCCGCATAACAGTTCCTTTTGTTTTCATTTGACCTTGTGTTAAGGTGCCTTTTTCATAACGTGCATACGAAATGCCTGCAAAGTTTTTCAGTGAAATTTCAATTTTGTTTCCATTCACCGTTGCAACATTCGAACTGTCTGGCATTGCTCCGTTAACAAGCGCTACTGTGTCATAAAGACCTACAAGACGAACTGTGCGACGAACTGTAGTTTGATTTCCTGCATCATCTCTTACTGTATAGTCGATATAGTAAGGGTTTGAGCGATTAAATTCATTCGCTGAGATGTTGTCAGGATTAAATACTCTCCCGCCTACACCATAGTTAATGCTAACTCGGTTAGTTAAATCAACTTTTTTATTAGCAACCATATCCCATGCTTCGAAATCAAATAGCTTTGATTTGTCATAGGCAGTTGAAGCATCTTTTTTAGCTGTCATTCCCTCGATGAAGATTAGCTCCTCACCGTTTTTAAGTTTTAATTCAGGAGGAGTTTTATCAATGAGACCAATGTTAACACCGTATGAAGTATGCTCTCCTGTTCTTCCTTGCAGATTAAATACATAAAGTCCATTATTGCTATAGTTCATTGATTTATCGAGTTCCCAAACGTCGTTTCCTCCAACGAACTTAGCATCTTTATCCGTGATTACAGTAACGTTGACATCTTGATTGGTTATTGGATTTTTATCAATTCCAACAACATAACCTTCTTCTTTTCCTGAAGTGTCAACTCCAACTTTAATCTTGTTTTGATAATCGTGTTCAATCCACTGACCAGATTCGTTTTTCACAAGATATTTATACGACCAACGAATTTCTTTAATCTTTGGTGCTCCAACTTCAATTCCTTCGATCGTTAACAGAATTTTTTGTGTTAATCCTGTTTGGTCTCTAACTTGAAATACGTGCTCCCCATTTGTTTTAATGTTGATAACAGTATCTTCAAAAGACACCACATCACCATCTTCATTTTTAACCTCTGTTGAAAGTGCATATTCATATCCACGATAAGAAACGGTAAGGTCTTGCATCGTTCTAAGAATGTCTAGCGGAACGCCATCACGGTCACGAATTTGGTCAAATGTTACATTAACACTCAACTTATCCTTCGCTAATGTTGCAGTTGCACTAACTTGTGGTGGTGTAGATACAATATTTGAAATATTAATAATTTCATTACCTTCGTTACCGTACTCATCTACAAAGGTCACTGCTACAGTACCATTTTTTCTAAAACGAACCGCTTTACTACCAGGGATATGAACGATGTCGGAATAAGTTAAGCTTCCCACTGGTTCAACATTGGTAACCTTAATGGTTTTAATATCTTTACTGAACTGTGTTAACTCAACATTGATACTTTGTGTCGTAAACTCTGTTGGCAGCGTGCTGTACGTCATTGCAGTTGCAATGGGTGCTACTTTATTAATATTTGAAACTGTTAATGAAGTAGTCCACTTATTTCCTGCGTAATCATATGCTGTCACATAATAAACTCCCGAGCTATCAAGTTCAACGACATATTCATTCTCAAGCGGCTCACCTTTGAATGGATAAACTACATCATCCTTCTTGACCTCTGCGAATGAAATTTCACCCGAGTCATCCGTTATAGTGATTGTTGCGAATATATTTTTATTCGTCTTGGAAGTGTTTGATAATACATAAGTTGTCTCACCTATCGTATTGTCAAAGTCATCATAACTCACTTTCTGAGAATGGGTGTTTCCTGATTGATCTTTAAATTCAAAGGTAAAGGAATTAGCATCTTTCGTTAGAGTCTTTGAAAAGGAAGCATTGTTAATCATAGATAATGTTTTTCCGCCACCGATAGAATTAACAGTTGCCATCACTCTTCTATAAGCTTTTCCTTCTTGGATCGGAACCCAATTTCCTAAATAATTTTCGTAACTGTAATCTACCGTGTAGTGTACACCTTCTGTAATTGGTGTTTTATCAATATTTGAAACTGTAACTGGGAGGGTTGTGATCATTCCCGCCTTGTTAGTTACTCTAAAATATACCGTTGCATTGAGGCTAAAATTTTCAGTATGAGATGCAATGGATTCGATTTTATCAAACTTTTTTCCGTCATAGGAACGTTCAAGCATTAATATTCCGCTTTCCGGGTCAGATATTGAAAGCCTCGCATTCACATTTTGATTTGTTGGCTCAGTATTCGAAAATTCCACACTAGCAACAGGTGCAGTTTCATCAACCACTGAGATTGCGACATACGCTTCTTCCATCCGATCCGCTTCAAAACCTTCAGTTGTATAAACCTCGAAGTAAGCTGATTTCGTAGTCTTGCCATCTCTTACTGCCTCTAATACAAGCTTGGAATAAGCCGTTCTTCCTTCTACCTCTTCAAATGAAGGAGCAAGCACACTTAGTTCCGTATTTAGTTCTAATCCAGATAACACTGCATTTTCAACAAAGAAATATTGCCCAGAGTATTTAGGATTGGGAACAATAACATAATAAAGCGTATCGTTTTCCTTATAGGATATAAATCCACCATTTTGCACAGCAGTTCCATTTCTTTGTACATTCCCTGTAATCTCAAATCCCTCAATGAATTCAACATCAGGTGTAAACGTTACAATACTATCCCTTCCCGCCTCATCCTGAATATATAGACTAATTTCATTATTATTTTGAATGACAATATCATAATTCATGACATAATCAACAGATGTTGTTAACAGCCCTCTATATAGATGATTCGACCCTGCCATTTCGTTCACCTTATTGCCCTCAATTGGTGCATTTGGCATAACCGTTACTGGGACATTAAATGAAACGGTAACCGTTGAGGTCGTTTTTGTTATTGCTGGGTTGGCGCTAACACCTACAATTGCTGCTTCTGCGTCCACCAAATCCAACTTGGAGTCATAGAATACTTTTTCAGTAATATTACCTGCATTGTCAGTAGCTTTGATTCCAATCGCATGAATGCCATTAAGCCCTTTCAAGTCAATAGTATACGTTTTCTGTTTGTGTCCTTGGCTATTAGTAATAGTCTGACTACTTTGTAATGTTACTGATTCACTTGCACTAAACCATTCATAGTCTTCTTCGGTTAGAACATGGTTTGCAGCAGGATCTTTAACAAGTGCGAAAGAAACAGTTGTGTCACTCTTATCTGAGACATCGACCGTAACAGTACCATCTTTTCTTGCTCCATTTTTTACGATTGCACTTTTTGATGCAATTGCTATCGGAGCTGCTTTATCTATATTCGAAACTGTAATAGGAACATAAACACTATGACCAAGTTCGTCTGAAAGCACTAGATTAGTTGTCACATTCTCGCTCACAGTTACTGTAAATGCACCGTTCGTATATGGAGAAATAGTGATTTTGTCTGCATGTTCTGTAGGTACTGTCAATTTACAAATTCCTGTGCCCTCATCTTCTGCTTCTATTCTTACAGTTACTGATGAGTTTGTTGGCTGAATTGTGCTATATTCAGGCAATTCAAAAGTTGGTGCTTGGCTATCATATAAAATTTTGATAGATTTACTTTCTGTTAAAAACTCTGGTCTTTGGTCGGCAGCATTATTTAGAAGTCCAAATTGAAAATCAATGGTGTTGACACCTTCTTTCAGTGGAAGAGGTGTATTTAGGGTAAATTCATACTGACCACCCGAATTATTACTCGCTGTGAAGTTTTGAACGGCAACACCATTTTCAGTTGGCACTCCATTTATAGATGCATAATAAATCGGCTGCTGATATTTTGTTGCACTCTCAGAAGTCCAAGCAACATGAGGTTCATTCAATAAAGTAAGAACATGATATGTCCCATCTGTTGTTGCCCCCATGCCGTTAATGGTCTTTGTTTGAGCATGTTGTAACTTCGTTATCGTTACAGCTTCCGATCTCATTCCAAAATAGGGAGAAATCTCTTTGCTTTCTCTACCATGAAGATCTGTTGCCACAACAACAATGCTATATGCACCTGATGGAATTCCTGTCATTGTCAAAGTTTGATCAACTTCCAATATACCTTCACCGTTTAACTTCAGTGGCAGAGGAAAGTTTTCCGCATTTGCTATTCTTGTATCTGTTCCTGGTCTAGCTAAATAGTAATATGCACTTGCAAGGCCACTTGCATCTTTCACTTTCACTGTAAATTGATGCGTGGACTTAAAAAGATGATGTTGATTTCCAACTACATAGCTAATCACTGGAGCTTTGTTGTCATAAGTAAACTCTCTGGAAAACTCTAATGAGTTACCTGAACGTTTATCTCTAACGCGATATTCAAGTGTATATTTTCCATCCATTGTAACTTTAGTGCCGCTGCTATTAATTTTTTCGGCTGCACCAACATCATGGCCTGCTTCATAAACCGTGTAGTTTTGCGTGAAACTTATTCCATTGCTAGGATGGGAAACCCATTTATAACTCGTTTCAAGATTTGAATTACTAATATCAAATTTGATATCAAAACGCTGCTTAGGGGTACTGGTTTCTGTTGTAACAATAGTATCCGAAGCAGAACCATTAAAAATCTGTACTGGTCTTGTGTAATATTTTAATACTTGCTCGTCTCGTGAATCGTTACCTAATGAATCCATTGTGAAATAGTAGAGTGTTCCATCAAAATTATCACCTTTTGGAATAGACAGTATTGCAGTAGTACTTTCCCCTTTTGAATCTACAAATGCCCACTTTCCTTGAATAGAAGATATTTCTTCTGATGCAAGCTTAATTTCATCAATTGGAGTATCATCTGGCAATGCAGTACCGTTCATAAAAGTATAATAAGTTTTAGACCACCCATTATTAGTTTGTTGATAATCGTTCATTTCAAATCTATAATCATTTCTTTTACGAGATTGTGAATCTTGCGGTTGTACAGTTTCATCAATCGTTACACGTGGAGCCTGGTTATCTAATTTAATATTGTCGATTTCTGTATATCCGGCAGCTCCGCCTAGTGGATTGTCAGCTTTGTCCCATCCATACAAACGAAGTTTAAATTCTCCTTCTGTAGGATCAATAGGATTTAGGTTAATACTAACTCCTGGTAATACTTGCGTACTAATAGGTGCTTTAACCGTATTTGCAATTCCTGTACCGTCAAAGTTTGTTATTCTAGTCGTTGTCGGTTCGTAAACATCGCCGTTTTTCTTATATAACTCGTATTTAAAATAATTTTGATTTTCATTGGTGTGGGCGACACTTCCCTCTGGATAAAGTGTTTCGCTAGCGACCGTATAAAACTTATGCTCTTTCTTAATGTTATTTTGAATGGAATTTTGTCCAGTTAGATCCAGTCCATTTCCATCGGTAATTTTTATGGTTGGTGTTTGTGTATCCACTTTATGAGTAGAAAAATAAAAGCCTTGGGATGTTTTTATTCCATCTGATGGATTTTCCAAATCATAATATTGAACTACATTTTCCTTCGTTAAGTATGTAGATACATCATCAAGCTGAAGTCTTATACCCGCGCCGTCAACCCCACTAATATCCATCGGCACTTTTCCAGTAAACTGAAGTATACCGTTGTATTTTCCATCTGTTCCTCGCATTTTTGTCATGGTAAGAGTAGTAAGCTTTGTATCTGTACTATTTCCAAGATATAACGAAGGTGTTGCTTGTAAATTTTCAATAAGCTCGGCTTTATTTTCTGCTGACGGATTTTTTTTATGAATGGAATCCACTTCAACTGTGATCTTAACATCTGAAAATTTTCGATTTAGATATCGATTGTCATCACTGTGAGCAAAGGTAGTCGTTTGATCTATTTTTGGATTGCCAAGGTTATATACACTACGATAAAAAGTAGTAGTCACATATTTTTTCCAGTACGACCGTATGTCCGGCGCTACCCCTATAAATAGTCTTTCCCATGCTTTTATTCCAGGTGCTGCCCATATATAATGAAAAGTCCCACCAAAGCTAGACAAATCGGTAGTAGCTTCAGGAAACGCAATCATATAAGTGATCGAAACCTCTGCTTTATCCTTAGCAATCATTGCATTGTAAAGTTTTTCCCGGTCAATTTCCAACTTTAAATTTTGCGTTTTTGTAGCCGGCTGGAATGTATACCAGTCATCGCCAAAACTTTCATCTGAAACGGTAGGTGGGAAAATAACAGGAGGGTCTGCAAATTGCATAACGTGATAAGTACCATTTTTATCGCTAGCTTTCCCGTCCCACTCTATTTTTTCAATACCTGTCGAGTTTTCATCGAGATATAGCTCTGACCCATTGCTCACACCAGACTCATATCTATAGATGGTGGATGCATGAACATAAACCGGAAACACAGATGCCAGCACAGCTATTGCTAATACTAAGCTTAAAATCTTCTTCATAAAATACCTCCTCGTATAATAACATTTTCAAATCGGCTTGATTCGGCCGCTTACGTCTGCTGCATCGACAGTAAGTTCATCTGCAATTATGAACCTTTACAACCAAATTGCGACACTACTCGACAGCACTTTCCTCCTATAGTACCATCGTTAATAGTAGTCATGATGGATTATAAAGAAATCTTTAAGTTTCATAGAGAGACTAGACTACGAAGCCAACAATAGTTCCGTATAATCAGGACTTTTTGACTAATTAGGGTTACATTTATGTGACCAAGACACGCAAAAAAGAGGCTCGCAAAAGTTTAGTAAACTCATGCGAAGCCTCATTCCGGATATTTATTCGATTCCGACATCATCATCCTCATTCTGGACAACGATCATCCTTTACAGCTAATTTTCATTAAAAATTGTTTTTATATACTTTGAGCTAAGACCAATGGCTTCTAGTTCTTCTTTCATTTCATGTGCATGTTCAATTTTCCTGTTAGGTACGTATAAAGCCACGCCATTACGATTTTTATTGCCTTCTGAATTTCTTACTTCGAATGCAAGTGCTTGGGCTGCAGCAGTAATTTCTGATGATTTCCCCATTATATCTATAAGATCATATTGGTCAAATATCCCTTCGGTTTTGCCTAATAGCTCTGAGTTGTTTGCAAGGTCTGTTAGTGAGGAATCAAATTTTGCACCTTCTATTGCCTTAACCAGCGCTTCTACTTGAGAAAGCTTCATCATTGACATTGTTGTTGCTAGATTAGATTCAATCCCTGAATGAAGGTTAAAAGAATCTAACATTAATCGTCCCACTCTTTCCGTGCTAATTTGTGGATTTCGCTCCATTGCACTTATCCACGTCGTATAATACAACCCTCCAGCGGGGGTTAAATCTTCAGAAGCTATAAGATATTTGCCATGGTTTCTAAGGGCATAGGCGGTTTCAACTGTGCCCATAAGACAGGCATCAAAGACGATCAAGTCGAAATACATATCTGATGCAGCGATTGCTTTCGAAAGCTCCGAAACTTTCACCGTTTTTCGGTCGTTTAGCTCGTCTGCGCCAAATCCACCCATTGTACCATACCCATGGTCCCATAAAATCAGTATATACCTATCATTTGGTGCAACGGTTTTGCCCCAAACAAGAAAATCCCTTAGGGTTTTAGGATCTGATGCGTCGGTCTTGATGATACTTTTATGCTTTTCAAGTTTTCCATTGCTTACTTCAAAACGTTCTGCTGCACCATCAGTCATGTAGTTGTTGTGATATTTAAGCGTTCCACCTGTTTGAAGCAATACTTTCGTATTTTTATTAGGCTGACCACGAAAAATTTCTTCCAAATCACTTGTTAGCCGACCTTGTTGTGATTCAAGGTCAGAACCAATGGCATATATTAAAATCGTCGAGGAATCAAATTTTTTATCCTGCTCCCAAAGTGATCTTGCCTCGTTTAAACGTTGCGTTGTGAAAACATCTGTTTCGCGAAGGATTTGACCTAATGTTGCAATTTGGTTTTTGGGTCTTGTGTTTAAAGCATAGCTGCTTATTTTGGCAAGAGTTCCCCGATTGAATGCGACTTCTTTTGTAAGGTCTAGACCCAAGACTATTGAGGCAAAAGGAACCGCGGATTCATATGTAAAGTCGCCTTTTGTTTCTGAATATCCCAAAACCCTTAAAACCATTGCACAATATTGTTTGAGAGAGATTGGTTGCTTACCTCCAAAACTATGTTCATTAATTCCGTTAACTATACCATTTGTATATGCAAACGATACATAAGAACTTTCCCAATCAGTATCTTTAAAAGGATTTTTGTAGGTGTTTTTCTGAATATCTCCTTCCTTCCCCCACAGTCGAAGCATCATCACAAGGGCTTCTGCTCTGGTAGGCACCCGCGAAAGTTCATATCCATTCCCCGTTCCTTTGAACAATCCCAAGTGGTTAAGAGCTTCTGCATAGCTTGAGTTTTGTGCCACTGCTGTTGGAGTTATTGCAAGAAGAAAGATTAAAAAAATGATTACACTTCGGATATTTTTCATCAAATTCCGACCTTTCTATTTGAAAATTTCCTTCTTAAATGTAAAAAATAAAAAAGCAAGCGCCATCACATACATGACACGCGTCATCGTTCCCTTGGGCGAGAAGGTGTCAACGCCCGTTCCGCTGCATATGCCATTCTTTCGGACATAGGCGACCGCATCGTAGAACCAGTCCGTTGGACTAACATCTCAAAACCCGCCCGTTGGACCAACAGACAGGAAAATTCATGTCTAATTTTGTAAACTTATTTTATCATGCTAGATGGGACCTCTGGTGAATTACAAAGAAAACTTTAAGTTCGCACTTAGAATAACGGCAGCCTTCATCTACAGGATCTGGCCATATCCGTGAACTGGGATAAGAGTCGATTGCAAAGTTAGCGGAAAGAACAAAAAATGGGTCAACAACGTCAAATAATGCCCCAACGCCATGATCCCATTTTTTCCAACGAATAAAAACTATCCCCAACCCGAGCCGGGCTAAGTAAACCCCAATATTTTACGAATATTTCGCCCTACATATGGTAGTCTACCAAACTTAACGCAATGTTCGCGCTTGCAACGCACTTCTGGCAACCAGCATATATCCTGTCCCCCGAATCGTAACAATTCTCTCAGGATTGGCAGGGTCAGTCTCGATCTTTTTACGTAAATTACTGATATGTACAGCTACCGTTCTAATATCCTCCAAGCTCTCCATTCCCCAAGTAACCTGGAACAACGCATCGACACTGACGACACGATTAACGTTTTGTGCCATATAGGACATTAAACCGAACTCTTTTTTCGTTAACAGGATGGTTTCACTCCCCATGTTAACGGACTGAGCGTAGAAATCCAGCGTCAAACCCGGTAACTCCAGCAGTTGATCCTTTCTGCCCGTCGACACTCTGCGAAGGTGAGCCTTGATCTTGGCCATGAGTACTCCCGGACTGAACGGCTTGGTTACATAATCGTCGCCGCCATAGGATAATGCGCTGATTTTCACCTCGTCTTCCTCACGGCTGCTCAGAAACACAATCGGCGCATTCGTGTAGCAGCGTGCGTTCATGCACCAATCTATACCATTTTCATTAGCCAGCATGACATCCAGTACAATCAAATCGGGCTCGAAAGACTCAAGCAGCTTCATGGCTTCTGTCCCGCTATGACTGTAGGAGGATAGAAACCCCTCCCTCTCGCAATACACCTGAACAATCTCACATATATGGGGATCATCATCGACGATCATTATTTTGTGCGTGGCCACCACATCGTCACCTTCCTTCATTTACAATACAAGGGATCGATACATAGAAGATCGCCCCCGTCTTGCCGTCGCTCTCCGCTCGAACCGTCCCTCCATGCGCTTGTACGATTTCCCTGCAAATCGCCAGCCCGAGCCCGCTGCCTTCTACGCTCTTCTCCACGCCCGGTCGATCATACTTGTAATTGCGATCGAAGATTTGCTCGAGCTGATCTGGAGGAATACCCGTGCCAGAATCTTGTACGCTAATAATCGCATATTGGGTATGATTCACCTCGTTCACAGCTAGCGCAATTCGCACCAACCCATCACTAGAGGTGAACTTCATCGCGTTCGACACTAGATTAAACAACGCCTGCTCCAGTCTTTGCGCATCCATCTCGACAACAGGTGATTTGGTCCCTTGATCTTCCGTATCTCTGGTATCCAGCATGAAATTGAGCCCTGCATCACGCACAACCAGCTCATATTGTTCAAAAAAACGACGTAAAAAGTGATGCACATGAACCTGCTCCATTCGGTACGAGACTTGTCCCGTCTCCAAATGTGACAAGAAGGATAACTCCTCAATCATGCGGTTAATCCTTACAGTGTTATCCCGGATATACTTCAGGTACTGTTCATTATGTTCTGGCTTGACCTTGTCCTGCACAGCTTCTACATAACCAAGCATGTTGGACAGCGGCATACGCAGATCATGCGTAATATAGGCAAGAAGCTTTTTTCTCCCTTGCTCGTAGTGAAGCAACCGGTCATACGAAGTGCGGAGATCATCATGAGCTGCGGATAAGGCCTGCGTGCGTTCCTGCACGGTCCGTTCCAAATTTATATTCATTTCGGTCAGCTTGTTGTTAGCGTCCTGCAGTTCACGTGCAATCCTTTCTTCGTTCGATGCAGCCCTCGTAAATCTTGAAGAAAGCAGAATCATCTGTGCGATCGTAAACACCAACAGACCAAGCGGAGATGTATTTCCGATTCGTGACCATTCGTTGTAATATAAAAAATCGTTGATGACCGTCACTAAAGCAACCATCGACACCAGCAGGAAGATCAGTGCTCCCTCCATACGCCGCACAGCCGATTGGACCAGCCCAACCATCAGATACACCATGTGCAGAACAACGATTACACCGATTATCAGTAACATTTTTGAATATATTAGTGCAGGGGTCACCACAACAACTAGACAGAGTACGCCGGTTACGATCCGCGTGGCAAGACGAAACCAACTCGACACATAATTCGGAAAAATGCAATTAGAGTACTTTGTGATAATATAACCACTGCTGCAAAGAATCAGGTACTCGATCTTAAACTGCAATTCCCATGGAAAAGCTGGCCACAATTGTGTGATCAAGAGCTCGCCGACCAGCAAGGATCGAATACCGAACAACAAGGTGAACAGACCAAAATACAATGGGGCTCTGTCTTTGCGTCGCAGTATGAACAATAGCAGGTGATAGATGCCAATTACCAGCAGGCTTGTGATTATGAACATTTCAGCAGCAATTTTCAGATTTGTCCTGACCATTAACACATCACTGCCGCCCAATTCGATATACTTGGTGATACCGCCTCGCTTATGATGGAAGTTGGCTGCTTGTATAACCAGTTCCACGGTGTCATTCTCGGGCTGGATGAACACCAGCTTTGTTGCAAGATGAGGTGTCACTCTGCTCTTGTCCTGACCAACCAGACCGACTTCTGCCAGCAGCTCGCCATTCACCCATAATTTATACGCATGAAAAATAGTCGGCACCCTCAGAGCAAGCCTCTCATTTCGATCCTGCTCGCTAAGCTGGATGACCACCCGAAAGGTTGCAAAGCCTGTACCGTCCAGTTGCTGACCATCAAACCAATAGCCTAGCCAGGAGCCCGGGATACTGATCCAGCTGTCATTATTTCCGTCCCTTGCCAAGCGGATCTGTATGTCCTCCGGCGACAGCAGCTCTTGCCAGTAGAACGCCCACTCCCCTTTTAACTTTAGCGGATTCTCACTGACATGAACCTGCGTTAAATCCAGAACGCCTTTTTCACTTTGGAGTTTAGGGGAGTCCGGTGCAGGGATAACAGCATAGCTTGCAACCAAACCGACAACAACGGCTGCAGCTATATATAACAAGATCGTACGAGAACCTAATCGGAGAATACCCCTCATTATGAACCTGACCCCAATCTACATTAGTGCAATAAGTAAGTTATCTAAATAATATCATCATTTAAGAAATTTGTGCCCTTAAAATATCTGAGAGGCTTCAACACAAAAATCACTATGAGGTCCTTTTTGTGAGCGTAAGAAAAACCGTCCATCCCTGGACGCTTCCTTAACGTGCAAACCCACAGTACGTTTTACTTGAGCTACCTTGCGCTTAAATCGAATGGTTTTACTCTCTAGACAGCACTATATATAATAGAATAGACTTCAAATCCTGATGGATTCCTTTATTGTATACTGCTTTCCGCAATACACCTTCTAACTGCATGCCTGATTTCTCCATCACTTTAGCCGAACCAATATTGTCTAATAGACAACGCGCCTCAGAAAATTATTTATTCATTATACATGTAATACATAAGATAACAATAGAATTCGCCAAAATGAAATGCTCACAACTCCACTAGAGACAAGAATAATAGTAAAAAGAAGCTGTCGCATCAGCAGCTTCACTACTCAGAAACAGCTCAATAAAAAAGCGTAAGTTCCAGGGATAGATTCCCTTTGAACTTACACTTTTAGCTTCAATGACGTTTACTTGCAGGCAGGTAAAAGTTGAACAACACCTTTCCTCCAAACTATCTCACGGTAATCTAGCCCTTTTCTCAATCAATACCTTACTAAGGTTGATCGGACAACCCCATTCCTCGTCAAAACCGCTCTAACGGTTGCCAACGAGGCTATTTCGATGTTTTTAACCGAATTTATATTTTAACGGTTGTCATGGGCGCTATTGGACCATTTTCCTAAGAAATCAGCGGTTTTTACGATATTAAGCACGATGGCAACCGTTAGAAAATTTAATGCTTCATTTTCGCATGATTAGCGCCTGTGGCAACCGTTAGAAGTTACCTTTGGCATGCTTACTTACCATCGCATCGAGCAATGTAAAGAGGATTGCATTTGACTGAGCCAAATATTCGTCTTGATCCAGCATTTCATTAGGTTTCTGCACATATATGCCTGGCTCCAAATCATCGGGGCAATGATCAACCAGCCTTCGAATACTCGCATTACTGCTCTCCAAATGGAATTGGAGCCCAACTACGTGGTCATCGTATTCGAAAGCTTGATTGGCGCAGCCTTTGCTAAATGCAATGCGCATGGCAGCAGGTGGAAGCTCAAATGTATCTCCATGCCAGTGAAATGCCGTAAAATCTTTGGGCAGCACCTTGAAAAGCTCAGTATGCTTAGACCAATTCGTCAACTGTATGGGAAACCAGCCAATTTCCTTATGCTCGTTTTTGTAAACCCTGCCGCCGATAGCCTCTGCAATGAGCTGTGCCCCAAGGCATATGCCAAGCACCAGCTTTCGCTGTTGTATGGATTTTTTTATAAACTGCTTCTCACGAGCAAGCCATGGATATTTCTCTTCATCGTATACACCCATCGGTCCGCCCATAATGACGAGCATATCAAATTCAGATAGTTCTGGAAATCGATGATTATCGTAAGTTAAAGACCCTGTCAGCATATACCCTCTCTCTTTGGCCCAATCGCTTATATACTCAGGCGTTTCAAAAGGGACATGCTGCAAATAGTGAATTCTCATCGTAATTCCACCCTCTATCGTTATTGTTGTACCTAAAACTACATATCTAACTATAAAACAAGACAAGCAGGGTTGCCTCCCCCCTGCTCTCTACCTAAATGAGTATAGTTTTTTTGTTGGAGGGAGTATCTGGATTCGAACCAAAACCTAAGGTTATGCACACCTTCGCCTTGCCATTTGGCTATACTCCCCTATGAATTGCATGCAAGCTAATTTATTGGAGGGAGTATCTGGACTTGAACCAGAACCTAAGGCTATGCACGCCTTCGCCTTACCATTTGGCTATACTCCCTAACAAGAACATCAACTAGCTATATTTTAACAATACTTTTTTTGATCAATATGATCAATTTCAACTTTTTACTAATAATGATTGGTTTAGCCTATCAATCTTTCATTTTCTATTCGTCATTGCACCGTTTCTTTTTAAGAGAAGTCTAACTGCAATGACGAATCATGTAGGTGTGGACTATTGCCGCAATCAACCGGTTGCGTTCATTATGCTAAAATCAGCTTCCTATTCGGCCAAGGATAAACGGCTCCGTCATCCTCTGGACTGGCGCGTTTACCGATGAAATATAAGAACAGATATAAGGTGCAAAAACTTATGCTTTCTTATATTTTAAGAATATCTTCCGGCATGCTCAATCTATGTTGAGCTTCAGTACTTTCGGGCTGCTTGGCTCCCCACAATGCGAGAGCAAAATCAATTCCAGCTCCGTTCGCGCATTTCTGATCATATACCGTATCCCCAACATAAAGCGTTGTTGCCGGATTTATACCGGTTTGTTCTACATATTTCAATAAAGGATCCGGTTCTGGCTTATGCTTTGCTGTATCATCTGCACAAATAATATGGGAAAAATAATGGTGAATGCCAAGCGGTATAAAATCGACCTGAAACTCCTCCCGAGTTTTAGAGGTGACAATTCCAATATGAATATTATCTTCCACAAGTTTTTCGAGCATATCTGTAATGCCTGAATAGAGAGTCATCAAATCGTTATGCTCCTTCAAATATTGCAGCAGTCTGGCATCTGCACGATCAACATCAGGAACCTTGAGCAGTTTCAAGCTTTTCTTAGTCGGCATGCCTAATACAGGCGTCAGCTCTTCCGCAGAAAACTCTCTGCCGAGCTCTTCAAGCAAAACCTTGTGCAAGGATATTAGAATGGCCTGATCTGAATCAAGAAGCGTTCCATCCACGTCAAATACAATGTTCTGATACATGTTCAATCCTCCTCAGCCAAATCTTTTTTGAAAATCGGCCATAAAATCAGTCAGCGCCTTACATTGTTCGAACGTTACCGCATTATAAATCGACGCTCGCAAATGCCCCGCATCCCGATGCCCCTTTAGCCCAACAAACCCATGCTGTGCTGCTTCCTGTAAAAACTTTTTTTCTAAATCGTCTGAGCTAATTCCGAAGGTGACATTCATTGTCGAACGGCTTTGCGGGTCGGCAAGTCCCATATAGAATCCGCCGCTCTCGTCTATCGTGCTATACAGCAAATCAGCTTTAAGCTGGTTGCGGCGTTCAATGGCCTTCACCCCTCCATTATTACGGATCCATTTAAGCATAAGATTGACAAGATATACTCCAAATACGGGCGGCGTATTATACAGTGAACCGCTATTGGCATGTACGCGATAGTTCATAATATCAGGAATATGGGCAGAAACACGATTCAGCATATCCCGCTTCACAATGACAATGACAACACCTGAAGCTCCTAAATTTTTTTGCGCGCCGGCATAAATCAGCGAGAAATTGGAAGCGTCAAAAGAGCGGGACAAAATATCACTGGACATATCCGCAATAAGCGGAATTTCTCCTGTATTAGTAAAGCTTTGGAACTGGGTGCCTGCAATCGTCTCATTAGTTGTAAGGTGAACGTAAGCAGTTTTCGGATGAAGCTTCATATGCTGTAAATCGGGCATTTTCTTAAATTGATCTTCCTCTGAGCTTGCCGCTATAGCAGTCTCGCCAATCTTTAGCGCTTCGGCGATCGCTTTTCCCGACCATGTGCCGCTGTGCACATAGCTTCCTACGCGTCCAGCTGTCAAGAAGTTCATAGGCACCATAGCAAACTGCGTGCTTGCGCCTCCTTGCAGGAATAGCACCTCATACTCAGATGAGATTTGCAGCAGTTGTTTGAGCAGCTGCTGAGACTCATCGTTGATCGCTTCATATTCCTTACTTCGATGCGATATTTCGAGTATGGATAATCCTGTCCCTTGAAGGTCCAAAATTTCCTCCTGCACTTCAAGCATCACTTCTGAAGGCAGTCCAGCTGGTCCTGCATTAAAGTTAAAAACTTGATTCATTTCCATATCCCCCTACTATTCTATAGATATTTCGAATGATTTATCTTACAATGATTGTAATAACCTATTATTTTATAGCTTGATAAAGGAGAACACCCAATGGAATTGAAGCAGTTAGAGTACTTTATGGCCGTTTGCCGAGAGCTGCATTTTACACGTGCTGCTGAAAAGCTTGGCATCGCACAGCCATCATTGAGCCAGCAAATTCGTCTTTTGGAGCATGAAATCGGCACACCGCTATTTGATCGAGTCGGCAAAAAAACGATTATAACCGAAGCGGGGAAAACATTGCTCCATCATAGCTATAATGTTTTTCACGAGCTGTCGCAGGCAAAAGCCGCGATTAGTGAAATACAAGGCTTAGAACGCGGCACTTTAAAAATCGGCGCTCTGCTTACGGTCGTCAATTACTTGCTTCCGCCTACAGTAATCGGATTCCATCGCAGCTACCCGAATGTAGAGCTATCCGTACTTGGTCTGCGGACAGGCGATATTTATAATGGCCTGTTGCAAAATGAGCTTGATTTGGGCATTGTATTTTTGCCTATGGAGCATGACGATTTGGAGACTATCCCGCTCTACAAGCAAAATCTTGCTCTTGCGGCGCCGATTGATCATCCTATTGCTAAAAAGCCATTTGTAAAGCTGGACGTTTTGAAGGACACTCCATCCGTCTTATTGCCAAGCACTTATTTTATGAGACAGTTAATAAATGAAAAGTGCCGCGAGCAGGACTTCGCACCCCAGCCTATTATGGAAATGACAACGATGGAGTCAATCGTTAATATGGTCTGCAAAGGGGTTGGCGTCACTATCCTGCCTAAAGCTTATCTTGATTACATCGACAATAAGCAGATTCGGACAATTCCGATTCAAAATCCAGTGCTCACCACCCAAATCGGTATTGCCTATCGAAAAAACAAATATTTATGCGCAGCTAGCCGCGTGTTTATGGAGCAATTAATTACAACGGTAAAAAGTGATCAGTTTGACTAGGAATGCTTAAGGGGATGCCGATTACTCGGCATCCTTCAGCACGCTTGCAATAATATTTACAGCTTGATCGACTTCTTCATTCGTTATATATAAATTCGGTACTAGCCGAATGACATGCGTCCCCGCTGCCAGCACAAGCAAGCCGTGCTGGACAAGCTTCTGAATAATCGGCGCAACGGGCTGGTAACATTCAATGCCAATCAATAGACCGATACCTCTTATCGACTTCACAGCCGAATAGGACTGCAGCTGATTATTGAGTCTCTCTAAGGCATATGCTCCAACTTGATCCGCGCGATCATACAAACGCTCTTCGACCATCGTTTCTAGTGTAGCAATACCTGCTGCTGCAGCGAGCGGAGCGCCTCCAAAGGTGGAAGCATGACTGCCTGCCGAAAATGCCTCGCGCAGCTTCTTCTTGCCCATCATTGCCCCTATCGGAAAGCCGCTTGCCAGCCCTTTGGCCAGTGTAATAATATCCGGCTCAATCCCATAATGCTCATAAGCAAATAATTTTCCCGTTCGCCCTATCCCAGTCTGTACCTCATCCACAATAAGCAGCAGGCCATACTGCTGGCACAAGGCTGAAAGCTGGCGAACAAATTCATGCTCCGCAGGGTATAAGCCTCCCTCACCTTGCACGAGCTCCAGCATAATAGCAGCCGTTTTATCGGTAATTTTCTCTTTTACAGCTGCAATATCATTATATGGCGCATATGAGAATCCGCCTGGCAGCGGATAAAAGCCGTCCTTCACTTTATCCTGTCCGGTAGCCGTCAACGTCGCCATTGTCCGGCCATGAAACGACTTCTCGAAAGTGATAATTTCGTATCTGTCGTTGCCCAGCACCCGCTGATGATATCTTCTGGCACATTTTATCGCAGCTTCATTCGCCTCAGCGCCGCTGTTACAGAAAAAAACAAGATCTGTACAGCTGTTTTCTGCAAGCAATTGAGCAAGTCTTTCCTGATTAGGAATATGAAACAAATTAGAAACATGCCAAAGCTGATCAAGCTGCTCCTGCACCTTTTTCTTTACTTTTTCAGGCACATGACCCAGATTACAAACCGCAATCCCAGCCATAAAATCTAAATATTGCTTGCCCCCATCATCCCAGACCTTGCTGCCTTCCCCTTTTACAAGCGTAATCGGATATTTCATATACGTCGGGAACAAAGCGCTGCTCGTCTCTACAGTATTCATATGATCTCACTCCCCACCGAACATTACGCGCGTACGGCTTCCTATGGCGTAGACGCTATTTTGTTTTAATCATACAAAGGGAATTGCGAAGTTATCTCTTTCACTCTTTGACTCATCTTTTCCTGAATCGTTGAATCATTTGGACTTTTTAATGCTTGTGCAATTATATCCGCGATCATTTTCATCTCATTGGTTCCCATGCCTCTTGTCGTTGCAGCAGGCGTTCCAAGCCGAATTCCGCTCGTAATCAGAGGACTAGCTGTATCAAAAGGAATCGTATTCTTGTTCACAGTAACGCCGATATTATCCAAAAGCAGCTGAGCTTCTTTTCCATTCAAGCCCATATTGCGAAGGTCGATTAGCACAAGATGATTATCCGTTCCCCCAGATACGACATGGAAACCTTGTTCCATTAAAGCTTCCGCCAATACTTTGGCGTTCTGAACGACACGCTCCATATAATCTCTAAATTCTGGCTTGGCATTTTCTCCAAATGCAACCGCTTTAGCTGCAATCACATGCATTAACGGACCGCCCTGCGTAGTAGGAAAGACTGCTTTATCAATGGCTTGAGCCCATGAATTGCGGCATAAAATGACGCCTCCTCTAGGTCCGCGCAGCGTTTTATGAGTGGTAGTCGTTACAAAATGTGCATGCGGGACAGGATTGGGATGCAAGCCAGCAGCGATAATTCCAGCAATATGCGCCATATCAACAAAGAACAAGGCGCCGATCTCTTCTGCAATTTGGGCAAAAGGCTCAAATTCAATTGTGCGCGGATACGCACTCGCTCCTACGACAATCATGCGCGGTTTATGTTTATGCGCCAGCTTGCGCACTTCATCGTAATCGATGCGGAAGGTTTCGCTATTTACGCCATAAGGGACAAAGTTATACAATTTTGCCGCAGCATTCGCCGGGCTGCCATGCGTCAAATGTCCGCCATGTGCCAAGTTCATGCCAAGAATAGTATCGCCCGGCTTCACGCTGGCGAAGTATACGGCCATATTTGCTTGCGCGCCTGAGTGGGGCTGCACATTGGCATGCTCTGCTCCAAATAAATCCTTCACTCTTTGTCTCGCCAAATCTTCTACGACATCGACGTGCTCACAGCCGCCATAAAACCTTTTTCCCGGATAACCTTCAGCATACTTATTAGTTAAAACTGTTCCCATCGCTTCCAAAACGGCGCTGCTCACAAAATTTTCAGACGCGATCAGCTCGATTTTATCGCGCTGACGTCCCAGCTCCAGCTGAATCGCATCAGCAATTACAGGATCTTGTTTAAGTAAGTAATTCATTTCAGTATCCTCCTCTAAAATATTGCTTTCTCTTCTATAGCAACTTTGACGTGCTTAACGGTTAAATCCTCGGGACCTTTGACAGGCAGTCCGACCTTCAAATGCTCCATTATATATTGAATATGCTGCCTGGCGATGACTTCACCGGGTAACAATATAGGAATGCCTGGCGGATATACATAAATAGATTCAGAAATAATTCTGCCGGCTGACTGCTCGAAAGGAATCAGCTCTGTTTCACAATAGAATGCGTCTCTTGGCGTTAAAGCTAACACTGGAATATCTGGCAGCGCGACATCCACTGGATGAATCTCTGCTTGCTGCTTGCGCTTCTCCGTGGCCAGCTCTTTTAAGGCATTGACTAAACTATCGACTGCTTCAATCGAATCGCCCGGTGTGATTAAACACAATATATTGTACAAATCGCTCAGCTCCACTTCGATATTGCATTGCTCCCGCAGCCAGTTCTCCGCATCATAACCGGTGATGCCAAGCTCGCGAACATGCACGGTAAGCTTTGTCGGGTCAAAGTCAAATGCTGCATCCGTCCATAATATTTCTCTGCCGAAGGAAGCAAGCCCGTCAATTTCATTAATCCGGCCTCTCGCATATTCTGCCAAGCGAATCGTTTTTTCGGACATTTCCCGTCCTTCGATAGCCAGATGCTTACGGGCCGCATCCAGCGATGCCAACAAAATGTAAGAAGTGGAGGTTGTGGTCAGCATGCTGAAAATAGTTTGCACCTTTTGAGGGCGGATAAGCCCTTTTTTTATTTGCAGAAGCGAGCTTTGCGTCAAGGAACCGCCAAGCTTATGCATGCTTGTCGCTGCCATATCGGCCCCGGCCTGCATCGCCGATAATGGAAGCTTATCGTTGAAATGCAGCAAGGCGCCATGCGCTTCATCAACTAAAACAGGGATGTCATAGCTATGAGCTAAATCCACGATGGCCTTCAAATTCGTGCATACGCCAAAATAAGTCGGATTAATAACGAGCACAGCTTTAGCATCCGGATGCCGCTCTAAAGCCTTTCTCACTGAACGTACAGAAATACCATGATCAACGCCCCATTGGGTGTCTCGTTCAGGCGTAATAAATACAGGCTTCGTGCCTGCAAAAATGACCGCAGATAAAATGGATTTATGCAAATTGCGAGGCACGATGATTTTGTCACCTGGTCCGCAAACGGCCATAATCATCGTCATAATCGCGCTGCTTGTACCTTGTACAGAAAACAGCGTATAGTCTGCGCCAAACGCATCTGCAGCAAGGCGCTGCGCCTCATCAATTACACCGGTAGGCTGGTGTAAATCGTCCAGAGGCGCAATATTAATTAAGTCGATGGACAAGGCATTGCCGCCCAGAAACGTTTTAAATCCATTTTCCATTCCTGCCCCTTTTTTGTGGCCGGGTATATGAAATTGAATGGGATCGCGTTTTGCATGCTCCGTTAGAGCCGTAAACAAAGGGGTGCGGTGATGGTCCATTATAGCGGTCAAATCCTTTCAGAATGCGATATCCGTATTTCGATTTAGTATAGAGCGAACAAATTAATTGATCAATTCAATAAATTATATGGTTTTCATAGGAATATCCTATCGATTGGTGCTTCTCCAGTCCCAACCTTACCTTCCGTTACCTCTTTGCTCGCAAATGGTTATTCTGAATGAATCGACATGGTCACACGTTCCGTTATTTGCTTTAAAACCGCCATTTTTTAAATTTGGCGGACACTCATTCCGCTATATGACTTCAAATCTCCCTTTTTCTGTGATTTAATGGCTAATAACGGAACGTCTGTCCTTTTACCTCCTCAAAACTGCGATTTCTATAGTAATAACGGAACGACTGACCAGCTAGGGAAGCAGTAAATTCATTGTGAATAGGGGAACAAAAAAAGGCACCCATCAAGGCGCCTTCTTAGTCTTTATTTACTAACCCTTCTTAACATCATCCAGGCTAGCACCAAAGTTAATATGATACACATTGCCATCGAGCACCAAAGCCGGAACGGAAACTACTCCAGCGCTTTCCGCTTCACCGATACGGCTTCTGTCTGTACCAAAATGTACGACTTCTACACTCACCTTCGACGGATCAAGGTACTGAAGTACCACCTGCTCAGCATCAACACAAACAGGACAACCAGCATGATAAAATACCGCTTTAGACATTACCATCACTCCCTCTAATTTATGTAGCATCGCTACTTATATTGAGTATAGGGGAGGTCATGAGCTATTATCAATTACACATTTCTTCTTATTATCATAGGCAAAAGCAATCGTTATATGGAAACAAAATATACTCTTGCCCCAACATAGAATTGATTAGGCGATATTTGTATCTTTGTACAATATAAACCAGGCTTAAATTAGCTTGATCAGTATAGTAATTAAGTAAGCAGCAGGCAATATTAGCACCTGCGCTAGCAAAGTTCCTAGAAAACGTGAAACCATAAGCAGAGTATATATTTTGCCAAGCTGATCGCGATACGTTACGTTGTTAATCGCTCTATCTGTAATTAATCCAACCTGCGGATCAATAAATATCGTTAATAGAATAGTGGCAATACCGTTGATCAATCCAGACGATTGCGAAGCAGTCATTTGTAATTCTGGAACCAAATAGGCGGCGTACAATGCAGAAAGTACCCCTACTGTATAAATCGCGGTAACGACTATATTTAGAAAAATAAACCGTTTGGATACGCCCAAATATCTATATTGAGCTAAGCGGAAAGAAGGCTTTCGAATATAGTGCCTTGTATTTTTCAACTGTGCAATCGTTACGCTGGAAATCAGCTTTGGCAAGGAACCGGTCAATTCCAGCTTGGATATGACTCTACTCCAAATATTCACAAAGGTCGGGAATAATATAATAGCAATTAATGTTCCTATCGTTGCAGCAAACATTATTATTCTGAGATATTCCAATAAATTGAAATCTGAATCAACCATTGCATAATCTACAAACCTTCCTATTGGTGCCGCTTGAATGAGATTAGCTGTCCTTGATACTAGTACAACAATGCCTGTTAAAGAGAGCGCAACAGCGATTTTATTTATTTTGACCCCGGCGTATCTTAAAGAATAAGAAAGTGTCTCTGCTGTATGTATGATCATAGTTAACACAAATACTAAAATTAAACTATTTAACATTAACATCTAATGCTCCGTCACCGCCTCTATGCCGCTTCTATTAGTATCATACTATATTTTCCAAAATTTTAAAATTGTATCATGTTTACACAATGAGTAATCGTTCAACCAGGAACTCGCTGAGTATCATAAAGGTTCAGTTGTTTTTTTAAAATGGAAAAAGAGCGCCAAGTCATTGGCACTCCCCACTTCCGTCACGTTCACGGCTCTCTGTATTCTCATTCCTGATCGTCAAAATATTGTATCGTTTTATGAAGCGCGAACATAAGCCGATCAATATCTTCTTCTGTATTGTACAAATAAAAACTTGCTCGCGCTGTAGCTGCAGCTTGAAAATGGCGCATAAGCGGCTGGCAGCAATGATGCCCGGCACGAACCGCTACACCGTAATTATCCAGTACGGTGGCAACATCATGCGGATGTACATCATTCAAATTAAAGGTTACCAGCCCCATTCGTCTATCCTCCGGGCCGTAGATGGTTAAACCGTCAACCCGATTCAAACGCTCCACCGCATATGCTGTTAGTTTCCGGTCATGCTCAGCAATATTGTCCATCCCAATTTCTTCAAGAAAATCGATGGCCGCGCCAAGTCCGATTGCACCAGCAATAATAGGCGTTCCACCCTCGAATTTCCACGGCGCCTCCTTCCACGATGAATGATGCAGATCGACATGGTCGATCATTTCTCCGCCGAATTCAGCCGGTTCCATTCGATCAAGCAGCGCCTTCTTGCCATACAAAACACCGATGCCGGTAGGCGCACACATTTTATGCCCCGAAAAGGTGTAAAAGTCACAGTCGAGTTCCTGCACATCAACCTTGATGTGCGGAGCGCTTTGCGCCCCATCAATAAGAATAGCTGCACCATGCTTATGAGCAATGGCAGCCAGTTGCTTGACAGGGTTGGCGACGCCAAGCACATTGGATATATGCGAAGTCGCTACTATTTTGGTACGGCTTGTAATCGTTCTTTCCGCATCCTCAAGTGTAAATGTACCATCCGGCTGCAGTGGAATATATTTCAGTTGGGCGCCGACAGCTTTAGCTGCCTGCTGCCAAGGGAGTAAATTGCTGTGATGCTCCATAGCCGAAATGACGATCTCGTCGCCTTCCTGGCACACTGCCCTGGTGTAGCTGTAAGCAACCAGATTTATAGCAGAGGTTGTACCGCGGGTAAACACGATTTCCCGTTCGGATTTGGCATGAATGAACCGCGCAGCTTTCACCCGCGCACCCTCATAAGCATCGGTTGCACGCGCTCCAAGCGTATGCACGCCGCGATGCACATTTGCATTATCGTTTTCATAATAATGCTTCAGCGCTTCAATAACCTGAACAGGCTTTTGCGCAGATGCAGCGCTGTCCAGGTAAACAAGGGGCTGGCCATGAACCTTTTGCTTTAATATTGGAAATTGAGCGCGAACATCCGAAATGTTCATAACTCCCCCCTCATTTCCTCGCTAATTTTTAGTAAAGCTTTATAGTGGGCATTAATCGCAAGTTCAATATCGTTCTCAGAATGAGCGGCAGATACAAACATTGCTTCATAGGGAGTCGGCGGTGTCAAAATGCCATATTCAAGCATTAAGGCATAGTATTTTTTGAAAATATTCATATTCGATAGTCGTGCCGTATCGTAATCAACGACATTCTGCTCGGTAAAATAAGCACATAGCATCGAACCAACCCGATTTACCTGGAGCGGTATGCCCGTCATTTCGGAGTTTTCAATAAAGCCTTCCGCCAATCTGGCCGATTTTTGTTCCAGTTCATAGTAAATATCCGGCTGGCCCAGAAGCTGCAAGGTCGAATATCCGGCTGCCATCGCAAGCGGATTGCCCGATAAAGTTCCAGCTTGATAAATCGGACCTATCGGGGCGATCTGTTCCATAATAGCCCGCTTGCCGCCATATGCACCTACTGGCAGCCCGCCGCCGATAATTTTACCAAGACACGTCAGATCAGGCATAATTCCGTACAGCCCCTGCGCGCCATGATAATCTACACGATACCCAGTCATGACCTCGTCAAAAATAAGCAAGCTTCCATATTGCTCTGTTATCTTTCTCAGTTCCTGCAGAAATCCCGGCAAAGGCGGCACAACTCCCATATTTCCCGCTACCGGCTCAACGATTACCCCGGCAATCTGCTCGCCAAAATGCTCATAAGCAAGGCGGACGCTGGCTATGCTGTTGTAGGGAACAGTTATCGTATTCGCAGCTGCTTCTTTCGGCACGCCCGGACTATCCGGCAGCCCCAATGTGGCGACACCCGATCCTGACTTAATGAGCAAATCATCAGCATGTCCGTGATAGCCGCCTTGAAACTTCACAATTTTGGACCGCTTCGTATAGCCCCTTGCCAGACGCATTACGCTCATGGCCGCCTCTGTTCCGGAATTAACCATGCGTACCATTTCTATTGATGGAATGGTTTCGCAGATCAATTTGGCCATTTTAGTTTCTATTTCAGTCGGCAAGCCAAAGCTTGTGCCTTGCATTGCTGCATTGCTGATCGCTGCGACGACCTCCGGATGTGCATGCCCCAATATGAGAGGACCCCAGGAACCGATAAAATCAATAAATTGATTGCCGTCGATATCAAATACACGCGAGCCCTGTCCGCCTACAATAAAAACTGGTGTCAAACCGACCGCAGAAAAAGAGCGAACCGGACTGTTCACTCCACCTGGGATGACCCGCTTTGCCTCGACGAATGCCGCTTTGGAAAAAGCATCTTTTCTTAACAGATTCAATGTCATGAACGCCACCCTTCTCCTTCCCTATGCTTGGAATCGTGCGCTTTTCCGTTTAGTATAGTCGGTCATGAATCATTGTTCAATCCAATAAATAATATCATTTCCATAGGATATTCCTATTATTAGATCAATATAAATAGAAGCTTGGAAATAGAGCAATGGCTATTGTTCAATTGCCATTAAAAGGGGTATGCTCGGGGCATTCTTTGAGAGAGGCTTCATGTGAAATATATTTTTGAACGAGCTTGCAATAATGCGGATTATCCGAATCCTCAGCATTAGGCATAAAATGAATACAGCCCAAGCAAGGCTCCGACACGATCAAATGCCCCCGTCCTTGCATCGCTGAAATAATAGCGCCAAGACCAAGCTCGAGATGAGCTAGTGCTTCCTCTGAGATCTGCTGCAGCTCAGTCTCCAGCGATTGTCCCCAATGCTGAAGCTGATACGCCACTTCCTCGCCTTTTGAAGTTAACTCCAGCAGTGTAACGCGACGGTCGTCAGCTTTTTGAACCTTGGCAACAAGCCCCTTGCCCACTAAACCATTCATGATCTTTACTGCCGTAACATGCGAAGCGCCGATTGCTTTCGCAAAATTGCCAACCGTTGCGGCATCATTTCTAGTATGGGAAGCAAACAGCAGCGCTTGAATTTGTGCAGGTGACAATCCAAGCGCGTCGCTTTCCGCCTGTGTCAGTTTTTTTATAGCTTGCGACATGCGGAACAAAGCCATGCTTATGCGCGCCGACCGGCTGTTATCACGATGCTGTGAGTTAAATATCATAACCATCCGTACCTTCCCTTTACATTCTTTCATCCATTTTACATGTAAACAGGAGCAGTTAAAAGCACGAATGAAAAAGAATTAGAACAATATTTGCGTTACATTTTTTCCATCTATTCACTAATTTGTTGATAAATAAACAAAGAATACATGTACATATTAACCGCTTAAAGGTATAGTAATGTATATGAACGTTTAATAAGGGTGATGACACTATGTTAGTTATTGATAAGCAAAGTCCAGAACCACTATATATTCAAGTACAGAATTGGATCAAAGAAAAGATCGAAAGCGGAGAATGGGGCCCTAAATATAAGCTTCTATCCGAAACAGATCTTGCTGCATCGCTTGAAATTAGCAGAGGTACTATTAAACAAGCTATTAAAAACTTAATCGATGAAGATGTCCTTATTCAAATTCATGGAAAGGGCACGTTCGTTGTTGGCAAGCAAATCGAGTCGGCTGCTGCAGAACGGCTTGTATCGATTTCCGAGTCACTCTACGGCGAGAAAATTGATTTCTCAACAAGCCTTTTAGGCATGAATATAATAGTAGCAGCCAAACCGGTCGACAAACACTTAGGTTTATCCAAAGGCGACCCTATTCACTTTCTGCAGCGTGTCCGATCCATAGATAATTGCCCATTTGTCTATCTTGAAAACTATTTGCCAGTCAAACTCTTTCCGAACCTGGACAGTTATGATTTTGAAAAAGAAACGCTCTTCTCGATTATTGAGCAAGATTACGGCTTAGCTATTCATCACGGCAAGCGTTCATTCGTTGCGCGCGGCTCTGACGAACGAATCTCCTCTATATTTGGAATAGATATAGGAACTCCGCTTATCTTCTTGGAGCAGATTACATATGCTGCGGATCATACACCGATCGAGTATTCCGAAGTGTGGCTGCGCAGCGATCTTATGAAATTGACCTCAATTCTTGAGCGCTAATGGTCATCTTTCAAATGCAACACCTCCTCTTGCAGGAGGTGTTTTTTTGTTTCTAGTCAATATTGAAATTAAAAAATCTAAATAAGCCAATTGACAATTTCAAATTAGTTATGGTAATCTTCAACTAGACGTATATAGAGGTATATATACATTATTGTACAACTATTAAAAATCACCTCTTACTTTTAGGCGTCTTTTTCATCCAAAATGTGTGAATAGAGGTGATTGATGAACACTGATGCGAGTCTGCTCTATATAGCATCTTTAACTTGTGGCAACGTTTTAAATGAAGATTGACGCTTAGAAATGTAAGCGCTATATTGAATCGTGTAATTGGACTATTGTCGGATGGGCTGTGCAAAAATAAATGTTTAAAGAGAGATTCATACTGACAATAAATTTTAGGAGGCACTTTCCATGAAACAACATCCAAACATTACGGTAGTAGGCAGCAATATGGTCGATCTTCTATCTTATCTTGAGCGTTTCCCACAGCGCGGTGAAACTGTTTTTGGGCGCGGGTTCGCACAAGGCTTCGGCGGAAAAGGCGCAAACCAAGCGATAATGTCAGCCATACTTGGTGCAAAAGTATCTATGGTAACCTGTGTTGGCGATGATATTTTCGGGCCAAAATGGTTTGAAGAATTCGAGAAGAACAGCGTTAATACCTCGTTTGTAAAAACAATACCAGGCAATTACAGCGGCGTAGCAGCGATTTGGGTGGAACCATCTAGCGACAATCGAATCGTGCTTGGCGCTGGTGCCAATGAAAATGTTTCACCTGAATTAGTTGATGAAGCGTTCGATCAGCTTCCGCGTCCTGATGCAATCATCTCCCAGCTAGAAATACCTCAGCCCACTATTTTGCGCGGCTTCCAGCGAGCCAAGACTGTAGGCGCAACGACCATTTTGAATCCAGGCCCTGCAGCTCCTGTCCTAAAAGAAATTCTGGATCTTACAGACTGGCTTATCCCAAATGAAACAGAGTTTGCCCTTATAGCAAACGAAATGGCCGGCATTGATCCTGCAAACCTGCATCAAGCTGTGCGGCAATTTGGTGATTATACTGGTGTTAATCTGGTTGTTACACTAGGCGAAAACGGCGCTTTACTCTATATGGCTGGCAGCGGACAAGAAGTATTAGCTATGCCGGCGCCTATCGTTAATGCCAAAGACACAACAGGAGCTGGAGATGCCTTCTGCGGCGCTTTCTCCTACGGAATAGCTGCCGGACTTGAGCCGATCAAAGCCATTGAATTAGCTAATCTGCTTGCCTCCGATAGCGTTACACGCTCCGGTACACAAATCTCTTATGCCCGTAATGAACGCTTGAGTGAGCTGCTTGAACAAGTGCTTGAAAAACAGGAGTAATAGGAGGGGAACAGGCATGGAAACCAGTTGGCTGAAAAAATATGCAGGCGAAGCGCTCGGCGCTTTTTTACTTATCCTTTTTGGCTGTTCGGCTGTTGTCATCGCCGTTATTTATGGGCAAGCATCTGATTTGTTCAGTGCAGGGCTGGCATGGGGATTTTCTGTCGGTATTGCGGTCTGGGTTGCCGGATCTGTTTCTGGCGCACATTTTAACCCTGCAGTTACGCTTGGCTTTGCAGTTATTGGGCGTCATCCATGGCGTCAAGTCCTCCCTTATTGGACGGCTCAGGTAACGGGCGCTTTGGCGGGAGCAGCAAGTGTTGTACTCGTATTCGGTGATGCTATCCGCGACTTCGCGGTACGCAACGGGATTGTTATTGGTGCGGCAGGCAGCGAGAAAGTTGCCATGATGCTTGCGCCCTATTCTCCGCATCCTTGGATTGTCGGCATCGATGCGCATGCCTACTCGATTGTGCCTGTGTGGCGTGGATTCACTACCGAATTGCTGGCTACAGCCGTGCTCGTTATCGTCGTACTTGTTTTAACGGAAGCACGTAATGGCCACTCACCGGTCTCATGGGGATTGCCGCTTGGATTAATTGTGCTTATCACTATGCTGACGGTGTTAACAGCGGCTCATACGATGACAACGCTTAACCCGGCCCGCGATCTTGGTCCAAGAATCATGCTCGCCTTCATGGGCTTTGGAACCGCAGCATTCCCTGGGCCGCGAGAAGGGCTCTCCATGCTTATTACGATTGGCGGACCGATAGCTGGAGGCATAATTGGGAGCGTTCTATACCGCTATGTTGTATCCCGTCTATTCTCCCATTCCCAGCCCAGTATTGCGCTGGAGAAAGTAAGGAAAGATGTGATTATCGCTGCCAAATAGGAGCAGAATCATACCGCTTAACAAATATCCACTACTGCTTTTTTTGAAAGTGGTCAGAGAGGTGACGACATGACAGTTACAAATCAATATACAACTTTAACAGGCCTTGGTTTTCAGCGAAGGCTGTCCAAATTGTTTCGCAAAGACGGCAAAGCTATGGTTGTTGGACTGGATCACGGATTATCTGCAGGAGTGAAGCAAGGTCTGCATGACCTTGGAGCGATAAGCAGCACCTGTATCAATGGCGGTGCCGATGCCATTCTGCTGGGACCTAAAGCTAGTCTCTGGGCCGCATCAAGTCTTTGTCAATCGGAGCATTCGGCCTTCTGGCTGCGGCTTGATCGTACAAATGCATTTGACCTGCCAACACCGCAGCACTTAAACATTTCCGCCATAGCTACCGTTCAGGATGCGCTACGTGTCAATGCTGATGCAGCTGTTATTTGGTATATACGATCTAGCGGTGTACCTGAAGATCAAGATGCTGAGCATACCAGGCATGTAGCAACGATCGCAGAGCAATGCCGAGAATCGGGAATGCCGCTGGTAGTCGAGGCTTTTACACTAGGCAGTAATGTTACTGGGGCTGAAGTTGTAAAAACAGTACGGATAGCATACGAGTTAGGGGCCGATATTCTAAAAATCGATTACCCGCAGGATGAGGGAGTTTTGAAGGAAATTTTGGCAAGCGTTAATGCGCCGGTATTTTTGGCGGGAGGACCGCAAACTGACAATTTCAATGCGTTCCTGTCCAAGATGGAGCGAGCGATGCAATTGGGGGTCAAGGGCATCGTCATCGGACGGAACATATGGCAAGCTGCGGATCCCGCACAAGCACTTATGCAATTTAATTCTATCGTGCACGGTACCTCTTTGACAAGAGCGTAACGTTGTTAATAATACGGCAATTTTGTGCGATGGCAATCGGGTTGGGGGACCTGGTTGCCACTTCACATCTCTATTATTGTGTATTTGCACAGAAGGAAGTGTATGTTTATGACCTATAAAGCTGTAGCTTTTGATTTGGACGGAACACTGATTGATACTGAAAAAGCTATTACTCTATCACTTATAGAAACTGTGCGCAATTTCAAAGGAATTGAGATCAGCTATGAACGGATGGCACAAGAATTTGGTACGCCAAGCGCACGAACCTTTGCCAGCTTTGGCATTAGTGAACATGAATTGGAAGCTGCTTTAAACAGCATGTCTATTTATTTCGCGAAACACAATAATTTAATAAGCGTATTTCCAGGAATTGAAGATATTCTTTCAGCTATTGCATTAGTGAATTTTCCTATGGGAATTGTCACGTCAAAGACAAAAAAGCAATTTCAGCATGAGTTTATTCCGCATGCATTGGAGCGTTTTTTTGCGCATGCTGTATGTGCAGACGATACTGAACGCCATAAGCCTCACCCCGAACCGCTTCTGAAATATTTGGAACTGGCGAAGCTGAGTGCCCATGATGTGTTGTATATCGGAGACTCTGTGTACGATATGGAATGCGCCAAGGGTGCAGGTGTTGATTTCGCATTAGCTGCTTGGGGAGCGGTCGATAAAAGCTTGCCGGCTGGGCATGTTTTACTGCGTCCCAGTGATATTTTAAAAGTAATTGGCCAGGCTTGAATTTCAATATGACTTTCATCAAATAGCTTACAAGCAGTAAAGACACTCGACATCCATAAGATGCGAGTGTCTTTCATTAGTGACTTTCGAATATCGGCTCGCCAAGATCGTTAAATCCCGTTATATCTAATCCGGGCATACTCCCATAATATTTATTGCTAATTAAGTACCATACTTTATAGCCATAAGGCGTATCGAACATATATACTTCGCCATCTATTTTCCGATCACCTATATATTTTATTTCTACCTTTGTAATGTTTGGATCATGTACAATTCCCCAAAATAATTGATACCCATCGCCCGCCGCAGGTAAATGATCAATATTAACCCATGTGCCCGTTACGGTTTGATCAGTTGAATAGGGTTGCAATAAGTCGCCAAAGCCTCTGATCCATTTGTTTGACTTTTTTCTAATTAAAGAAGCTCCAACAACTTGATCTTCTTCTTCATAGAACAGAAAAACCCCATCAGCAACTTCAACTTGTTCTAATATCTTTTTTGGCGGAGAGTTTGTATTATTCAGAGCCTTTTCAGGTGAAGAATATCCGCTTGAGGAATAGGACTGTGTGATAAGAAGACTTACAATAATAATAAAAATACAAAATACGAGGTATTTAGATCGCAATGTTTTGCCTCCTCTCGATCATATTAATTTCAAGATTGCTTTGGTTAGCATTTGTTATTGTTATGTCATCAAGAGAAACAAGCTTGCAAATTTTAATACGCATTAATTATATATAATTAACGCGTCCTTTATATTTCTCAAGCCAGTAATCGTTTTTCTCTTCGCCATTTTCAACATTAGCACTAACAAACACAGGAAGCGGCTTTCCACTTGCTGCAAAACGTCTAGCTACCTCTACCATTATCGTTTGAAGAAGCGCCGTACCTACAACTGTTGAAGTTGGTCCTACTTTTAGATCGGAGCCCGGCAGCCCAATTGCAGCATCACCGAACTCTGCATAGTTATCCAGAATAATATCAGCCACCTCGTAAAGTCGAAGCCCGCTATTATGTCGTGATGGCTGCATGGAGGAAAAGGCTACTGAAGTCAAAGCGACTACGGGAATATTTTTTGCTTTTACAAACATTGCAATATCGATAGCTAAAGCATTTCGCCCAGACACAGAATGTACCAACAAAACGTCCTTGGGTTGAAAGTCCACACCTTCCAATACAATTTCCGCATACCCATGAAGACGTTCCAGTGCAGATGTTTTTGTAATTGGTTTCGTATTGAGCATTAGCCCTTCTGCAAATATAGGATTGACTGGAATCCAGCCTCCAGCACGATAAAATAATTCCTCTGTTATAATACCTGCATGACTTGCACCAAATACATGCAGCACTCCGCCATTTGAAAAAGTACGATCAAGTAAAGCTATTACATCCTCAATTACTTGCTGTTGTTCCTTCGCTGCACGAGTTAACATTTCTTTCACTTTTTCCAAGTATTCGTAACAAGCCATTATTTACTCTCCTTAATCACTACTTGCTTTAAATTTGCTAGATACTTCATCAAATACTGACCTTTCGCCTCTAGCTGGAAGCCTGCTGTACAAAGCCCTCCTTAAAATCATCTTTCGGATCCCAAATGGACCATGCCGCTTCCAGTAAATTCCCTTCATTATCTCTAAAATAAAAATACTTCGCTTCCCCGGCGCCAAGGGTGTGCAGCTCGTCAACCTCTGTTCCGCTGCTCTTTAACAATTGATATGTATATTCAATATCCGGGCAATTGATGGCCATGATTGGGAATGGTTTATCGTTTCTTGTAATCTCCAATGGGTTGCTATTCTGAGTCTCTATTAAGAGCAGGGCGATAGAATTTTTATGCGGATGATGCATTACGGCCAATAATGAACCTCGATCCTCAAATTTGTTCATTAATTTAAAACTCAAGTTCTTTTTGTACCACGCAATAGACTCATCGATTTTAGTTGTGGGCACATATACGTATCCAATACGTGAAAATGCAAATGGTTGGCTCATTGGACTGCACCTCTTTGGTTTTTATAATTCGAACTACCGCTTCGCTGAGTGTCTTGTTCAAATAGCTGCTGCAGCACGCCAAGCCGAACTATGCTCGATTGAGCTGTTCTCATTAGGTAGTCAATTTTTTCATCCCAATATAGTTTGTCATTTGTATGCTCCTTCATGCCTATTTCGTTAGCTATTATCTGTTGAGCATGCTCCAGGTCGTTTGTATCTGTTCTATTTAATCGTGTCGTATAAATCGATATGCTCTTCCCCTACATCTTTTTTTCCCCATTCTTCAGCAATTTCCAGATGCCAGGACCTTTGAATTCTTTCAAATCCATTATCTTTAATCCATTTATGAAGAAGCTCATACGTATTCCTAATTTCATGCTTAGTTCCAGTATGAGTAATGACTGCATATTTCTGCTTAGGAACCAATAAAGAAACCATGCCTTTGGGAACATCTCTAACTTCATTTACTTCTACACATACCCAATAACCATCTTCTTCTTCCGTAAAATCACCGGCAATAAACGCTCCAACAGCTCTTGCGGGGCTTACCACATTCCTTATTTCATTCAGTCTTTCTTTAAGCGCGTGGGAAGCCTTTGGAATTTCATACACGTATTGATCACCGGGACACACTACTCTAATTCCAATCAGCTTCATTTCATTAAGCACGACCGTTTTCAATGGCTTCACCCTTTATTCTTTCGTATTTTCCTCACTCAAATCGGCTGGCAATCCTTCCTGGTACATTCTTAAACCATCCGTATAGGCCTCTAATGTTTTACTAATATCCGGGTGGGGCTCATCGAAGTTAGTAGTATAATCTTTTTCACCGTACGCTGCTCTGATTGGAAAAGCGAGCTGCTCTTCATGAATCGAAAACTGAGCATTAACGCCTTCCTTGTTGCCTCTTGCATCTAACCGTATCCATTTATTGTATTCTTTTAGATATACCGTATTTAAAGCATGTATACAATACCCGTCTTCCGGCTTGTCATACAGCGTTAATCGTTGGTAACAAATACCTGAAGGTATACCCATTCCTCTCAATAGCGCTGCCAGCAGATGTGATTTGGCATAGCAAATGCCATGTTTATTTTCTAATACCTCGGAGGCTCTTCTTGTTACTGTATTATTTTTAATATCATAAGAATGGCTTATCTCATCTCGGACATACTCAAAGACAGCTTTTATCTTTTCGATCTCATGTTCCTGTGTAAAAGTAGCTATAAGCTGCTGTATTCGTAAATCAAAATAATCAATATATGCTGATGCATGAAGGTAAGCATCTAAAGGTTTATGTTTCATCGCTCATTCTCCACATTCTACATTTTATTAGCTTTCCATATATATCTGTATTCTTTTATTCCAAGTTTTCCATTAACAACATTCTCACGAATTAACTTGTTCAATTCATCTTTAAGTTCTGGTTTAGTATAGTCGGGATTTCCTGGTATTCCGGAAATAAACTTGGCAAACTCCATTTCATCAGGGAAGTAATACGTGGCATTATTAAATTCTTCAATTTCAATATTAATAAATCCGTTGCCATGTAATCGTTCCTTCACCATTTCTAACGCCCCTGAGTGGATGCCAAATACGGTGCCTCCTGAACGCAGAATTCTACTATGCTTTAATATAGAGGTTGGTCCTCTTCTGTTATAAATCAAGTCAAACTGCCCGTCTGAAAATGGCAAATCTGTTTTGGTAGTAGCATAGACAAAATTTACATTGCTTGCATTGCTTTCCTTAAGGATAGCATTAGCAATCTTAATCATTTCAATGGAGTTATCAAATCCGACAATAGATCGCGAATATTTTGACATCTTGAGCGTAAACTCCCCGTGTCCGCATCCAGCATCTAAAACGGATTGGGATTGGAATAGTTCTTTTCTTAACCGCTCTTCGAAAATTTGTTCAGCAGAGGTTCCTTCGATCGTAAATACAGCCGTATTTTTATAACCGCCGTTCTTCCTAGCGATCATGTCATACCATTCAATTCCCATAAACAGCCTCCCGAAGTTAAAGTCTCTTCTTAGCTACAAAGGTAATGCAGTCTGTCGTTAATTCTACACGCTGCCCGTTTCTATCAATTTCATATTTCAGCTGTTTTACGAATCTATTTTGAATTTCCCATCCAGTATATTGTTGGTCGAGTAATTCCAGCATGGTTTCCGTAGGTAAATTAATTTCAAACATTGGATCTAATTCTAGTCCGCTTTCTAAGCCTACTTCCCGGATATTAGATCCAATTATTATACAATTGGCTCCGCCGTGCTTGGTTCCCAGAACCATTTCATTAAGCTTACTCATTAATGCCTTTTCTGAACTCACATGCTCTAAGGCGGAGACAGCTACAATAATATCGTATTTATCCCGCTCAATTATAAATTGCTCAATATCTGATAATTTTGCCTCAATGAATGGTTCAACCCCATATTGCTTGCTGTATTCATTCAATTTGTTAATGGCGGACTCTAAAATATCCACGCAAACTACTTTGCCATCTCGATTTTTCATAGACTCGGCTATAGGAATACTATTCCGGCCAATCCCAGCCCCTAGATCAAGCACACTAAGGTATTCTTTGTTATTATATTTCTGTAAAAGATCGATAACCGTTTTAACTGGTTTATGCAGCCATGTGCCTGGCTCAAATAAATGATATTGCTCGTAGCAGAGATCATGATATTTCTTCTCTTCTGCCCTAATATTAGCTATTCTGTTCATTGGCGCATCCCCTTCCGCACTATAAAAACCTTACTAGTCCCCTAATATCCATAATCTCTGCAAATGGAAAAACACCCATCCTATTCATTTTCTCAATATCGCCTTGATAGGATATAAAATTAATATTTGCTTCTCTAGAGGCTTTGCCATCTATCCATGAATCTCCAACAGAAATCCATTCTTCTGCCGGAATATGGTCATACTTTCTTAATATATAATGAAACCCGTCAGGAGACGGCTTTAATGAACCCATAAGTCCCCTTCCAACAACACAATCAAAGTAATGCATGATTTTATTATTTGTTAGCGCTGTTTCTGCAGCTTCAATGGCATTATTGGTTACAATAACCATGCAATACTCACTCCTTAGTTGTTCTAAAAGCTCTATAACGCCTGGTTCAAGATCCGCGTCTAACATTCCTTCAGTTTCATACCTAGTTGGAATCTCCCACATTTTTTGAATTAACTGTTCAGTCATCAAGTTAGTATTTATAGCTTTCTCAATGATTGTCGCCGTTGTATGGTTGTTAAGTATTATATTTGGTTGAAGTATCCCGTGGGATACAAGAAACTGAAAGGTATCATTTTTCATCGAGGCAAAGTCAATTCTTGATCGCAGTATCGTGTTATCCATATCAAAAATAATCCCTTTAATCTTGTTCAATTTTTATCCCCTCATCATATATAATAAGACCCAGCCTCTGATAACACTCATCTTAGACTGGGTTTTGTGTACAATACTACTAGTAAGCGGGAAGCCGTCGATTCGTTGTAGAAGTTAAATAACCGAGCAAAAGTCGTAATGCCATCTGTTTAGGATTGTAACGGAACTGAGAGGCTCTATTTAGCAATAAAAAGGTGTTTTAAAACTGTAACGGAACTGTGGAGCGCTATAGGTAATCTTTTCCTCGTTTAGATAGTATTTGGAGTAAATAAGGTTTCTCAGTTCCTTTAGACTTTAGAATAAGCTGATTTCCGTACAATAGCGTGTCTCAGGAGACTGTCGATTAATTGTGGTTAAGGCAACAAGCAATAAGAAGGGGTGCCACTGCGATCAAGATTGGGATTCCGACCGCTGTTGTAGTCCAATTTTTCTTAATAAATAAACCCTGTTGAGGATAAAATTGGCCTACAAAGGCGGACGCTGCCGCTTCTCCATTCCCATTCTTGCTCTCCGTTTCCCCTTTCTATTGCTTTTTAATAGTTGCCCGCAATGAATCGACAGTCTCCTCAGTTCCGTTAGCGTTTTTCAACGGCCTGAGTTTTTTCCCTTAGAACTGCAAATAAATAAAATTTCATAAAACCAACTACTGGAAATACAGTTAGCTCCAAAGGCATATATCCTCTTTATTTTGCGATTATTTTCGAAAAAATCATTAAAAATTTGACTGTGGCCATTCATCCAACGTCATCGTTTTCGTGTATGTAAAACCAAAATATTTATATTTTACTTTTACATCTATAATTGGCTCATTGCTAAACAAGCGTATTCCAAAATGTATAGGATAATCTTTGCTTTCAAGTTTTACAGTTTTTACTTCCGGGGTCAAATCAGGTTTGATTTTATGTTCTGTAATAGGCACAAACTTAATATCCGGATCCTCATCGAGTCCTCCACCTGCTACTGCATGAAAGGAATGACTAACACCTAATTCAACTTTTTGCAGGTCATTATTGTTGTTAACCATAACCTCCACTAACTGTATATCAAAATCCCCCTTATTAATAACCTCTAAAATAATCGCTTTATTTTCTTCATTTTCTCTTGTAATGCCATTTACTTTGAGGGGGCTCTGATTAATTACAAAAATAATAGATACCACTAGCACAGCAGCAAGTACAGCGCCTGATATTAGCCGCCATTTATTTCTGCTCAATGTTCATCCCCCTTTCGAGAAGTGATTGCATTAATATTATCTTTTCTCATATAAATGAGCACTCCAGCCTTCTGAATCCACTCTTCTAACAAACTGATATCCTGCATCTCTGTAATATTGATTTAGCCTATTATTGTCAGCCATGCAATCCAGCCTTATATATTTTTTACCCTTGTCTCTAATTTGCTCTTCAGCAGACCTTAAAAGCTTTGAGCCAATTCCCTTGCCTTTAAATTTTCTATTCACAGCAAATTTATGGATGTAGCCAGCGTCGGAATTATCAAGCTCTTTCCATATGAAAGGGTCTTGCCACGTAATTAAATAAGTTCCCGCAATTTCGTTATCAATTGTTGCAAGATAAACATCTGATCCGTCATTCACAAATTTAAGAACTTGCTCTAAACTGAAAGCCTCTGGGTTCCATTGCTTTATATTATTCGATTGAAGCCACTCAGCAGAACCCTTCCAAAGATTTAATATGATTGGAGCGTCGTCTATCGTTGCATGCCTAATAATTAACTCTTGGTTGTCAAAATCCATAATTCCACCTCGTCTATTCTGTCGCTGCCAGACTACGTAACTATCACTTTTTTCTTCATTTTTATTTAAAATAAACCATCCTGTAAAAATTTATTTTTTCCTATGATCGATTTTATCGTAGCTTTTGTATTGGTTCTTTTAGGAAGGCTGAACAGTCTGTTTAACAATATCCATCGTAGGCAAGCAATTGCTTCGAATACCTCCAATTCTTCCGCACTATAATTGCCAGCTGAAATAAAAGCAGACCGATAAAGGTTACTGTTCCGTTCGCTTACATAAATCCACATCAAAATAATGGACCAAGCAATATCATATCGCGGATCGCCTAATTGAATATTTGTCCAGTCAATTATGGTGAACTTGTTATTGTACTCAACAATATTTCCCAGGTTATAGTCGCCGTGAATAGGAGAGCTATTTTTCATGTTCGACATTTCAACAAGTGGAACCAATACTTCTTTAATGTCCAGATGCTCATCAATTCTCGGATAGAAGTAAGTAATAAAATCACATTTAGGAATTGTGCTAAAATCAGTTTTTTCTAGTTCAAGCTTATGTATGTCCACCAGCATTTTAGCAAAGTTGTTTAGCTTTGAAGAACTAACCTTTCGAATGGGCATACCATCATAACTGGTTAATAATACGCCATTGTTATTTTTATCAATCCCCCAGCCATAAGGTCTAGATACAGCAGCACCAAGATTAAACAAACTATCTAAAAACTTATATTGAATGGAGAGATCCGGTTTCGAGATCCGGTTCCATACTTTTAAAACGTACTGTGCGTCCTTTGTATCAAGCTGGAACACGTCCGCTTCCAGACCAGCAGCTAGTGGGGACATACTCACTTCTGTATTTAAGGAAGCTGGAAAATCATTGCTCTTTTCTTGCCAACTAATAGTTCCAACTAGTTCGCTCATTAGGCACATCCTTTCTAGTAAATATAAAAAATAACCCAGCCTTCAATTATGTTCATTTCTGGCTGGGTCACTAGTTGTAGGAAGTATTTATTTATAGGGAGATTGAAAGCATAATTCCAATAAGCGATGCTTCCTTGTAATCTATTAGCTTCATATCATATGGTTTAAAGCCTTGTTTATAATAAAATAATAAAGCCTTGGTGTTTGTATTATGGCAAATTAAATTCAAAGCATTAGCTTTATATTGTTCAGCAGCCTTTTTCTTCATCACTTCAATCAAGTAGCTGCCGACTCCACCTTTTCTATAATTGGGATTAACGATCACATTGCCCAGCCAGCATTCTTTCCCTTCGTTAACTTCGTAGAAATTACAATAGCCTGCTACTTCGTCCTTATGCAAAATTACGGTTGGTGAAAATCGCACCGATGCAGCCTCCTCAAGCTGTTCAGGAGCTACTGGAAAAGTCGCTTTAGGAAAAAAGTAAAAAGCTTCTTTTTCATTCTGGGCAAACGTGGCAATGATCTTAAAGTCTTCTTGTTGGGCATCTCGAAATTGAAAAATAGAAAGCACCTCTAATCATCGTTATTTTTCTTCACTCCTACCGACCATTCTACCATGATATGCCAATTCCTTAAAGAACAATCGTTCGTACTTTTACGTTGAGAATCCCTTTTTAGAAAATGTAACGAATGTCAGAAGCGCTATCAAGCCAAAAAAGCTTGTTTTAAATTTCTAACGAAGCTGAGCAGCCTTATTGTTGGCAAAAGGAGCCTAAAAACGTGTTTTGTTCACACATAGAGCTGTTTATCTTCGTTACAATTTATAATGAGCCATTTTTGTTGAAATAGCGCTTGTCAGCTTCGTTAGAAATCCGCATCCCTGTTGATCAAGCAGTTTAACACAAAAAAGCTGGCTTCCCTGCCGCTGCAAGAGCAACAAGGAAAGCCAGCCTTACCAGCCTTAATTACTTGGTAATTTTTAGCCAGTTAATAGCTAAATTTGAGCTAGAATTGGTCTGATCGAGTACGATACGCATGTTGTTTATACCCCGGGACAATTTCACCCAGCGATGGATGGTTGTGAATTGATAGCCGCCGCCAGTGTTAGGAACGTCGACCGGGTACACGGTGCCGTCCACTTCAAAGTTAAAGCGATGCGCAGCGTTGGAGGCAACTCTGAATTCTACAAAATAATGTCCGTTGTGGGGAATGTATACATTATCATACTTCGTATAATCGTTCTTTTTACGGAATACAGCCGCTTTTACAGCTCCCCCGTCATTAAAATCTTCAACCGTAACGGCTGTATTATGCCCATTCCATTGATCCTCTTTATCCAAATTCCACTGCATAGTGTAATGCTCTGCCTCTATCGTTTTTACATACTCATCTTGGTAGGAGAACTTCATCCAATTCCAAATGGTTCTTGACTGTGCATCCGTCCACACAATTCGCAGCGTATGATTCCCTTCCGGCAAGTAAACAACCTCATCCTGATTTCTCATGTTGTTGACGCCTCCGGTATCAAGCAAACTGAATTCACTTGATGCATCTACGCCATCGACCTGCAGCTTATATTTCTGAGGAGATGAGCCTGCCAACGTCGAATACCTCATCTCAAACAAGTAGTTGCCGGACTTAGGAATATATACATTTTCATACTCAAGCCAATCTCCTGTATCAATAATCGATACCCCTGGCGTGCCGTCGTTGTCAGTAAATTCCGTTGCATTCAGCCACACTCCGCTGGAGTCACTCGGATTTTCTGCCTGCAGTTTGATTTCCATGGCATCATTTAACGTAAATTTCATCCAGTTAAGGAAGAACCATCTGTCGATTGATCCTCTTACTACCTTCAACGTATGTCTTCCTTCTGTTAAATACACTTGCCGCTCAATCGTTCTAAATTTCAAATAGCCGCCGGAATTCGGTGCTTTGATCGCCCCGGTTACGTTCACCCCATCTACCTCCAGATGGAAGTAGTTGGCCTCCTCCGACGAAACCCTAAATTCTACTGTATACATGCCGCTTTGCGGAACATCAATATTATCGTACTCCACCCAATTGCCGTTCTTTTCCATGTACAAGGAATCATGATCGCCTTCCGGAGAATAGTACGTTCCGTATGCTCCGTGAGCCGCCGTATAGTCCTCTCCCTCTACTCTAAATTGACTTGTAAGAGCAGGGGCCGTATAAGCATCAGCTGTTGCAGCCACAGCAATTGAACCGATTTTGTATTTTTTATTATTTTCGTTATCCATTGGCAATTTGATCTTTGGCTCACCTGCAGCGTCTACCATTGAAATATAGAGGTCATAGTTTCCTGCAGCAAGCGAGGCTGGAAGCGTAAAGGAAGACTTCACATCATGATATTCCCCTTTGAACCATCTTGTCTGATCGAATGACTGGTCGACAGCGCTCCATACGACTTCGTTGTTTTGCGGATTGATAAAATAAACCTTTAGCGGATATTTGCGCGGCAGAAAACCTACCCCGTTATTCGTCCAGGTTTGTGTCAGCGCAAATTCGCCTCCGGCTGCCACCTTATCATTGTATTGTGCTTTCGCTAATAAAAATCGATAGCCTGAATAACGCCCAAGCAGTGTAAACCATTCGCCATAGGCGGCCTTCATATCGTTCCATTTCTCGAAGCCTGTATTATTGATGCCTTGCAAATTTGACCGATAATCCTCCAAGGCGTTTTGTACAACTTTACGTGGATTATTAAGCATATACAAGCTGTTATCCCAGTTCGCACCTTCTGAAGCCTGGAGATGATCACGCCTTGTTTTGCGATTATTCCATTGCGCCTGCGACCATGTTGAGTAATCCATCCAGTTGCCGGAGCTGTTCACCGTGTCTGAGCGGAAGCCCCAACCGGGCTGAGCTGCAGCATAATCAAAGGCGAACGCCTGGTAACGCTTTGCTTGGGTATTGGCATCAGGATCACTGTTATTTACATGAGCACCTGCATTTTGCATCGTAACCATCGTTTCCTGAAAAGCATTCACATAAATGTCGATGATTTGACGCAGCGTATTCGTTCTAGTCGTTGCATCCGGCCAAGGGAAAAACTGTCCGTCATTCCAGCCTGACCATTCACCAAACAAAGAGAAGGCTCTCAAATCGACCCAGGCAATGCCGGGATTGCCGTCATAACGTTCAGCAAACGCATTTACAGCTTCCTCAAGCTCATCTAAGTAACAGGAATTATAGTAAATAGGCTGCTTCGAATAATGAGGGGTATCACCGTATGGCGCCCAGCGGTATGGGCAGCCGGCTGTTTCGAATAGCCATTCTGGAGGGTATTTGTGAGGAAACCCTGCTTCTGTTGGATCAGGACTTTCAGACATCAATAATTGAACCTCAGCCGTTTTTCCCTGCTCATTGATTTTACTCATAAATTGATCAAATCTGTCCCATTCCCATTGATTGTTTGCTGGTTCAAAGTCAGCCCAAGCGATATGCACTCTGACGATATCGCCATCCGCTGGAATTACCTCGGTTCCATTAATAAATTTAGTCACTTCCGGATCATTGGTGAACGTATAGCCTGACTTATTAATATCAAACGCTGTGCCTGTGTAAGGATTACCATGAATAACCTCGTAGTTGTCTGTAAAATAAACAATCTTCGGCGCAGCACTCGCCTGCTGCGCCGAAAACAATAGATCTCCCGTAAGCAAAATAATACATGCGATAAGTAAGCTAGATACGAACTTCATTCGTAAAACCTCCTGTTTATTTATTATTGCAAAACATTTGCAATCACTTATGCATGGGCAAGCTGTTCTCTTAAGCTAGCCGAAGCCGTGAATCGTTTCTGTCCTTGGAAGAAACATAATAAACAAGAATTTACTAGATATTCTTTAGCCCTTTATCCCTGTTGTAGCAATTCCTTGCACGAAATATCGCTGCGAGCTCATAAACAAGGCAATGACAGGAATTAGCGCTAATGCTGCAGCTGCCATCTGCAAGCCGTAATCCTGAAATCTTGAAGCCTGGAACATCGCCATTCCTACCGTAAGCATCTGCTTTTTCGTATCCGTTATAAAAATATACGGGTTGGTAAAGTCGTTCCAAGCCCATACGAAGCTGAACAAAATCATGGTCACAACCGCTGGTTTGGCCAAAGGCAAAATGATGCGGTAAAATACTTTAAACAGACTGCAGCCATCTATAATGGCAGCTTCTGTTAGCTCTCGCGGAATAGAAATAAAAAACTGCCGCAGCAAAAAAACAAAGTAAATATCAAAAGCAGCCGGCAGAACGATGGCCCAAACCGTATCAGTCAAATGCAGCATTTTGTAAATAATATAGCGCTGTACAATCGTCGCGTCTCCCGGAAGCATAAGCGCGGACAAAAATATAATAAAGATAACATCTCTGCCTCTGAACTTTAGCTTGGCAAATGCGTAAGCCGTAATGCATACAATGATGCATTTGATCACAAGCGTAAGGACTACCATGACAGCAGAATTTTTATACCATAGTAAAAAATCATATTTTTCATCAAAAATGTTAATATAATTGCTTACGATAAAAGGATCCGGAATCAATCGAAACGGGTATTCAAATATTTTTCCCAGCACCTTGAAGGATGAGGACAACATAAATATAAATGGAAAAATATTGGCGACTCCAAACGCGATAGCAACAATATTCAATATTAAGTTTCCGCTGCGTTTTGCTGTAATGTTCATTTTAAATACTCCTTCCAAATGACTCCTTTACGAGTAATTGACCCATTTTTTCTGCCCGCGCCATTGTACGACTGTTATGCCCAAAATAATTAAAAACATAAAAATCGCTTGCGCTGTACTGTACCCCATCCGATATTGCAGAAAGGTTTCCTGATAAATATTAATGGACAGCGTCGTTGATGCTTGACCGGGCCCGCCCTTGGTCAACACTTGAATAGGTCCGAAGTTCTGGAACGAAGTAATAATGGCTGTAATCATAAGCAAAAAGGTAGTCGGAGATACCATTGGAGTTGTAATGCTCCAAAATCTTTTAAACCTGCCAGCCCCGTCTATTTTTGCAGCTTCATAAAGCTCTGACGGCACATTCTGCAAGGCTGCCAGAAACACGAGCATAAAAAATCCGATATTTTGCCAAACCACAATCAGCACTATACTCGGAATAACCGTATGCTCGCCCACTAGCCATAGGGGCGGACTACTGACGCCAAGCGAGGTGAGGAAGGCATTGACCGGTCCATCTCTCACATCTAGAATGATCGCCCACACAACCGCGATAGCAACAAAATTCGAAACATAAGGCATAAATATAGCCGTTCGAATCGTTTTCCGAAACCAAAGTCTTGAATTAATCAGCATTGCGCATAACAGGCTGGCAATGATGATACCTGGCACAAACAAGGCGACATAATAAAACGTACGCCACAGCGAGCCAGTAAACTTGTCATCGCCAAACATTTGAATAAAATTGTCTAGGCCGATAAATTTAATGTCCTTCAAATTGCTGATAAAGCTTAGGTTCGTGAAGCTGATCGCAATTGAAGTGGCAAAGGGGGCGAGCTGAAATAAAATAAATCCGACAGCAAACGGGAGGATCAGCATGTAGCCGAGCATTTCTTCCTGCCTTGCCAGCGTCCAGCCTCTTGCTTTCTTTTTCATCGTTTATCCCTTCTTTATGGCAGGTTGGTTAGAGCCAAGGGGGAAGAGCTCCCCCTTGTACCAGCATTATTTATTTGGTTGACTGATCTTCCTTGATCGCTTCGTCAGCTTTTTTCTTAAGCTCTGCCATCGTCTGCTCCAGCGTTCGCTGCTTGGAGGCATACAATTCTCCCTCCGACGAAATTAACGAAGTAATTTTGGACATGCCTGGACCGACGATTTTTTCATTTACAATTTGAAGGGAAGGATCAAGAATAGCAGCTTTCAGTTCCTCGATTGTAATCCCGTCATCCTTGAACGCATCCGCCATTGGCTGGAATATTTGATTGATTTCGTCGTCGCTCAAATCGACCCGCGCAGGTACTATGCCTGGCAGCGTCCACTGATTTTCTGCCAGCACCTTAAGCGCTTCATAAGCTTCCTGCTTATGCTTGGAGGTTGATGCGATGGAGTAGCCGCCCATAATGCCCATTACTGCTTTCCCGCCTTCGTCAACCTGCGGCATAATCGCGAGACCGAGCTTCCAATCACGCGGATACAAATTTTTATCCATAGCCGTTTGCAGCGCCCAATGCCCAACGACAAACTGTCCAATCGTACCGCTTGTCAAGAATGAATCCCAAGGCATTTTTTTGGATTTAAATGAAATCATATCCGGCTGAACCTTCAGCTCATTGCCAAGATCTCCGAAAAATTTCATCGATTCCGCGAAGGCAGGATCATCATAATTAGAGGTTCCATCCGCCTTATACTCTGGCACCTGCTTCTGTCTGGCTGATAACATAAAATAATTGTCCCAATCCAGCATGTAGGAGCCGTATATGCCTTCCTTCTCATTCGTAATCGCTTTGGCTGCTTCCGTATACTTCTCCCACGTCCAGGTCGCATTGTCTGGATAAGGCACCTCAGCCTTGTCGAACAAATCCTTGTTGTACATCGTCACATGAACATCGCGGAATGCTGGCAACATATATATTTGATCCATATACTTGGATATACTGCTGCCGTAAATTTTTTCAATGTCATAACCATCCGCGGCAATATAAGAATCGAGCGGCTCTAATAAGTTAGCTGTAGCAAATTTCTGGTAAGTCGTCGCATTCTGATAAATAATGTCCATTTCGTCGCCAGCCATTAGGCTGATTGTCACTTTTTGATTCCACTCTGTTCCTTCCCCCGGAATAATGAGCGGCTCAAGCTTTACATTTTTCAACTTCTGCTCAACAAGCGCCATCAAATCCTTCGTACTTTGTCTTGCAGCTGTATCCGCTGTAGTCGCATACTTAAGAACGATGACCTCTTCTTTATCGTTACTTGGCGGTTGCGTGCTTGCACCGCTATTGCTTTCTTTTGTCCCTGTGTTGCTTGGCTTTCCTCCCCCGCCGCTGCAGCCAGCTACCAGTAATGCCGCTGCGATCATAACCAACATAATCCTAGGCAACATACGTTTTCTCATTTTTGTAGTCAAACTTAATGACCTCCCTTCTAATTTCCTCCAGTATAATTTGTACCTGCTTCTGAACATATCGAGGAAGCTGACAACATGCAGGTATAATAAACAGTTCTTTTTAGAAAACGCTTTCAAACCAATCTATTTTTAAAATTTTCTCACTTACAGTTGTAAAAATAGTGACCTTATCGCTGGACGCTATCCTCTACCGATTTTTTATATTCGCTTGGCGACATGTTGTAATAGCTTTTAAATACACGATTAAAGTAAAATATATCGGCATAACCGACTCGATCTGCAATATCCGAAATTTTAAGGTCGGTAGCCAGCAAATACTCGCCCGCCTTTTTCATTCTGACATCGATCAAATATTCCTGAAACACTTTCCCCGTCTCTTTCTTAAACAATCGGCTCAAATAATTTTTGTTCATAGAAACATAGCGAGCCATATCTTCAAGCGTAATTTTGGCCTGTAAATTAAGACGAATAAATTCGGTAATTTTTAATATTTCCTCACGCTGCCTGTCATTGCCCAGCAATTTGAGCGTGCGCTCGCATTCGTCGTTCAGCTTCGTACACAATTGCTCAAATTCCTCTGCCGTCATGATTTCATCAAGCTCCGTTAAATCGAATTGCCAAATCATCATCGCCTTGTCACTTATTTGCAAAAGCGTTTCTTGAATCCAGCCTGCAACCGATACAAAATATTTTTTAATAAGTGCTGGATTAAGCTGCTTGCTGCGAGCATATTCCATAAATTCGCGCCAGGCTGCATCAAGCCCCTCTCTGCGATGCCGATACAAGCTAATAGACAGCTGGTTTTTTAGCGTATGAAAAGCTTGGTCCATGCCTTCTGTCGTAAACTGTACGTTGCTCGACTGCAAGATTGAGCCTGGCTTTTCATAAAAAGCGATTAGACGCGTATCATTGAGCCTGCAAAGGCTATCGCTTAGTTGATCATAGCCGCTGTACGAAATGCCATATATGAAGCTGGCTTCTATATTTAAATAATCTTCAAATGACGCTTGAATTTTCTCGGCCAAATGATAGACCATCGAATCCTCAATTTCCCAGCTGCTCGAGATAAGCAGCATAAAACAGCCGTCTGACCAATGCAGCGTTCTTCCCTTCATTCGGTGATCTATTAAACCATCTGCCAGCTCAGCCGCTACCGCATGCAGCTGCTCTGCTTCGCCATCAAAGCGTTGCTTGAGCAAATTTTCATAATCAGCTATGGTCAACAGCATAATAATCCCTTTGCTGGCGTTTGTGCCAATACCGAGCCCCTTCAAGCTGTTTGCAACAATTTCTGGATGATCGCCATATGCCATAACGTCCGTAATCAGCTTCTTCTGATTCCAGCGTTTATTCTCATGGAGAGCCTGCTCCCTTTCCGGTGTTGATGACGTATGTGGATTAACAGCTTGTCTTACTTGATCATCGAGCTTATTACAAACCTGCTTTAGCGCCTCCAGCAAGCTGTCTGCTTCAATCGTTACTTTAATCAAATAATCTACAGCACCCATTTTCATCGCTTCTTTAACAAGCTCAAATTCGTCATAGTTGCTGAGAACAAGACATTTCGTTGCAGGATATTTGCCCGATAGCTCTTTAATTAAGCCTATTCCATCGAGCTCTGGCATTTTAATATCCGTAATGACGATATCCGGCATCAGCTGATCCATTAACGAAAGCGCATGAGCGCCGTTAGAAGCTTCGCCTGCCAGCACAAAGCCATGCTCCTCCCAATCCAGTGCGACTTTAAGCCCCATACGGACAAACAGCTCATCATCCACAATCATAATTTTATACATGGTCTATCCGCCTCATTTCCTGGTTTAATTCATGTATAGGAATTTTCAAAATCGATGTCGTGCCCCCGCCGCTTGTATTTTCCATTCGCAGCGCATAGTCCGGTCCGTAATGCAATTTCAGCCGTTCATTGACATTCGTAATACCGATACCGCTAAAGCGGCCTCGTTCCATTCCTTTTGCAGCAAGCAGTGATTTCAGCTGCTCTTCTGTACAGCCCACCCCATTATCACTTATAATAATCGTTAAATTGCTCTCGTCACGATAAGCGCGCAAGCGAATGATGCCTTTATACGTAATACTAGCAAAGCCATGCAATATCGAATTTTCAACAATCGGCTGCAAAATAAGCTTAGGAATGCCCAGGTTCAACGTATCTTCTTCAATCTTATATTCCTCGGTGAACAAGGCGGAGAAGCGCATTTTTTGAATCGTTATATAATGACGAATATTTTCGAGCTCTTCTGCCAGCGGAATAATTTCATTTTTTTGAATAATGCTGCTCTTCATAAGCTGAGCCAGTGAAGTAATGAATTTGCTGACATTGTATACCTTGCTTGCGTCAGCCATCCATCGGATCGAGTTGAGCGTGTTGAATAAAAAATGGGGGTTTATTTGCGAATAAAGCATTTGAATTTCCAGCTCCCGCTTCGCTTTCTCATCTTCATTGACCTTTTGTACAAGATTGCCAATCTCCTCCGCCATCTTGTTGAATTTCAAGGACAGCAAAGCGAGCTCATCGACGCCAACCACTTCTACTCTTGAATCCAGCCGCCCTGTTGCGAACTCCGAAGCAGCCCGTTTCAATCTGCTGACAGGCTTGGAAACACTGTTTGCAATCCAATATGCCAGTGAGAAAAACGCTACAATAAACCCAAGATTAATAAGGAAAAGCCACTTCCTTACCGCCGCTATTTCTGAAAATAACAGCTTATTCGGAATCTCACTGACAACTGTCCAGCCCAAGCGTTCCATATGGCTCACATTCGCCATAACCCCGAATTCTGCCATATCGATAGACTCTACTGTGTCTTTAGGAAGATTGCCTTTTATAATGCGGGCATATGGCAAGCCTTCGCCGATTTGCTCCTTGGCCGTGGAAGAAATAATTTCACCTTGCCGGTTTACGATATGTGCCTTTATTCCTTCCCTGACTGCCATACCATTTAGTATGGCAGAAATAACACTCTCCGGTACTCCTATGACGACATCCCCTGTTTTGATACCATCTATTACATCCATGTAGGCGCGCACAAGAATAATATATCTTACTTTTCCATGTGAAAAATAATCGAGCTCATGCGTGTATTCGCCCAGCTTTACATAATTCGTTTTTCGGGGAACACCCTCCCTATCAAGCAATGCGAGAATTGAGCCTTGAAATTTCTCATTCTCATAGGCAGAAATCGTAGAATAGGAGATCCCTTGACCACTAAGCAAGGAAATAAAATGGTTAGGATAATGATCCAGCACCGAGGTTTGCACCGCAAAAAACTTTGACTTCAGCAGCGTGTTATTATGATAAATCTCATCAAACTCAATGGGCGCCGATTGCTTTATAATGTCCCGAATTTCCCCATCCATCATTAAGGAGTTTGATGCTGCTACCATATTTTTAAAAACAAGCTCAATATTCATCGTCGCTTGGGAAATTGCCATTTCATTGCCAATGTTCAGCTTATCCTTAACGACATCCTGCAGAAATATAAACGAAAACATACTCGATAGAGAAATCGGCAAAATAATGAGAAATAAAAAAGAGAAGACAAGCTTCCTGCGTATCGATCGGAGAAAAAAACGCTGAATAAAATGTTTGATTGATTTCATAGTAGCTATTCTCCCTCATGCAGACATGATTCAAAAAGTCACTGGTTCCGCTATCGTCACGGATACCACTTTTGCTCGATTAGTTGGCCACTCGTTCCGCTATTCGCCCCAAAACACCCTGTTTTGCAATTTTGCCGGTCACTGGTTCCGCTATTTAACCCAAAATGAGAGAAAATGTGCTACTTTTTCGATAATAGCGGAACGTGTGTCACTTTCCTCACCCAAATCTGCCATTTTCGACTAAATAGCGGAACGTGTGGCCGTTTGAGAGGCCGAGCTGGACTAGTTATTCGTTGCTTATTCCCCATGCCAATGTTCATCAATAAAGAAAGCCCACCTTTCAATTGTCATTGTCTTAGGTGGGCGTCCATGTTGCAGCTTATGCTAGTATATATGTTATTGTTTAAATTAACACTCTTCCAAGTCCACAATTCTATCAAGCACAGGTTTAGTATAATCATCAAATTTCTCTATATCTCCAAGTGAAATCCATTGTACTTCAATGATATCATCATTGTCTTTGTTAGTTTTATCCAGGGCTAATTGTCCAGTGAACTCGGTTACTGCAAATGTGTATTTTTTATTTTGTTCATACAACAAATGCAGCTTCAATACTTCTATCCCTGTTTCTTCCTTCACTTCCCTAATGCAAGCATCTTTAGGGGTTTCGTTTTCTTCGATTCCGCCTCCAGGAAAATTCCAAACGATATCCCCTCGTTGAACGTATTGTCGAACCATTAGAACGTGGTTATTTTGAATAATTACGGCTTGAGCGATAATAGTGTACACCTACTTTAAAATCTACTTCTTTGTCTCCGGCTACTTTCCACATTAGAAATTATTCTATCCTCGACTTGACCGCATAGCTTTAACTTGCTTTATACTTTTGTCGTTCTTCAAAGCTTTGTACTCCTCCGATTCCACAGCAAACAGCGCGACTTTCCCTTGTTCATTATGATGCATGCCCCAGCCGTAGCGCTTGCCAAGGGAGGACGTTCGAAGACAAGGCTGCCCTTTTGAGAAAAACTTCTCCCACTCCTGCTGCCTTTGTTCTTCGGGAATATGATTGCGCTGAGCAAATACCTCAAACAGTATATCCTCCTGAGTATGTTGATAGGGAGCACCAGCAATCATTTCATACTGTAATACCGGTATCGTTTTATTCTCATTTTTGGATTTTGGTATTTCTGCGGTTTGAGCAGGACAATCTTCTGAAACCTCAATGAATGTGTTGTAATAATTCATGTCTTTCATTTAAACTCACCTCCGGAAATGTGCGACAAAGTAATGCTTGAGTTTATTTACGGCATAATAGTGCTACTTAGCGGGGGGAGCGAATAATTGTGAACAGTACAATTAGCGATGGAAAAGGGGGCTACTGCGATCAAGTTTGGGATTCCGACCGCTGTTGTAGTCCAATTTTTTGGAATAAACAACCCCTGTAAAAGATAAAATTGGCCTACAAAGGCGGACGCTGTGCTTCTCCATTCCCAATCTTGCTCTACGTTCCCCTTTCTTATTGCTTATCAATAGGTGCCCACATCGACTTCACAGTCATCTCCCCCTCGGCTCACCCCTCACCAATTCTCCGTATATCCTAAATGCTTTAAAATCATATAGCTGTTAGAATTGAGGTTATCAATAGGCTCATCAATTGAAAAATATTTCAATTCAAGTCCTTCATCGTCATTTATGGTAGGTATGCCTTGTACGTGAACTGCCTCAAAAACAGCAATCGTATTAAATACTTCATCTCCATTAGGATACTTATAGTAGAAATCTTTCCCCGATAAATTAGCAACGAATTTCAATTTCTCGGCCTTTAATCCCGCTTCTTCAAAAAGCTCGCGTCTTGCAGCTTCTTCGAATGTTTCACCAAGCTCCAATGAGCCGCCAATAGTTCCCCAATCCAAACTATCCGTTCTCTTTTGAAGCAATAAATGCCCCTCCTGATTTTTTACTAAAACGGTAACACCAACCATTATAATTGGCCTTGTGCCAATCAATTCTCGAAGCTCCATAATGTAGCCCATAAAAAACCTCCTGCACCTTACTTTTATCTAAACTGAATTTAGATTCCTTGGATTATAATGTCATTGCGCTTTCGAATTAACTCCTAAGCCCTTCTTGAAAAATCAATTCTTTGCTCATTTTAACTTGTTCAATCATATGGCCGATATTCCCTTCCCCTGCAAACAAAGACATATTAAAAAAGTCTTTATTTAAATCAGACCAATATAATTCATTCTCATTTCCTGATACGAATATATCATTTTTTAACCTGCCAACGTAAACCTCTACGTAACAATTTTGATAGTAATATTTAAAATCCATTAAATGATGCAGGTCGATAGATTCATTAGAAACACCCGTCTCTTCGAATAGCTCTCTATAGGCTGCTTCTAACCCTGTTTCCCCTTGTTCAATCTTGCCGCCGACAAAATTACTCAAGCCTTTATATGGGTCCTTTAGCCGCTTGCACATCAGTAATTGATCCATTTCCTTGTTATAAATCATTAGTACATTATATCCTTGCACCTTCTGTCCTCCTTGTATGAAGTTACTTCAATAGCTTCCCTTTTAGATTGTCTTCGTCAAAATAATTTCCAACGGTTCATTCTCGAGCAATAAGCATCCCGCATCCTTATAGCCCAATTTCCTGTAAAAATGCTGCGCAGCTTCATTAGCTAATGTCGAAGTCATCACAAGCCGAAAGCCTTTCTCTCTCATCAAGCTCTCCCAATAAAGTACAGCTCCTTTTCCAATCCCCTTGCTTCGATACGGTTCGTCAATCCAAGTCATATTCATAAATGGTGTATTGTCCCAGAAATAGCTATATCTCATCCAGCCTATGTACTGATTCTGTTCGTTTCGTAAAATCAAAATTTCTTGCTCTGCAATTTTCCGTTTAACTAAACTGACTAAAATATGTTTATCCCGCTTAACAATATAGTCAAAATCTTCTTCACTTGCATAATTAATCATCATTAACAATCACCTTCGTCTGCATAGTGAAATCATCCTACTCTTTTTTGTGGTTAGCCGTCCCTATAATAATCAATATTTTTCAAACCTCCTCCGCAACTTAATTTCAGTCTTCCTTTTGTTTTTTTGTTACTTCAACAAGTCTGTAAATGGCAATCTCTACTTCTTTCATCTGCTTTACTTGTTTATTAAGTGCTACATCTATTCCTATTAAACAAACTAAGATTAATATTAAAACGATCGTTATTATAATCAAAAGCAATTTCACCTCTCCCTAAACTTCTGTTACAAATAAAAAGAACCTACCCGCTTCGTCATCTTAGGTAGGTTACTGCTTTGCAGATCATAAAATTATATAAATGTTCAAATGCAATCAATCGTAGAAAAAGGATAACATGCCCACCTGCTATTCATTTATTCAAAAGCCTTATTGGTTCATTTGAATAACTCCCCACATGTTCCCATTAGGATCAATGAATTTAAGAACCCAGCCAAACCCTTCATCCTGATAAAATGTTATCTTCGTGCCTATACCTTTTAAGTGATTATGCAATTGATGAATGTGATTCGTGCTATAGAGCAGCACAGGCATAGTCTGACCATTGAATGAAAAATTAGCATTTGTATCATCATTCGTTTCCCATAGCATTAGCATTGGTCCTTCTTGCAAGGTCAAAAACGCTTGATGCTGATCCTCGTGCTTACCCTGCAGTTGAAATCCAAGATTCCCTGCATACCAATCGATTGATTCATTCAAGTTTTTTACTGGAATTTGCATATGCTCTAATTTTGTAAGGATCACTTCATTCATTTGCTTCACTCCATTTTTAATAGTTAAATAGAGGGCTTCAATTGTTTTTCCTATTGTACCATTATGTTCCAGATAAAAGAAGAAAAGAATTGCTTCTGCATATTCAGTTCTCTTGTATAGCCTCGGTTAAAATGGATTTTATTTCTCCCAACGTTTTATCTGTTTTGAATTCATCCTTTGGTTCCGACCAGCTAAACCCATCTCCAATATATCTTGGAATCAAATGCATGTGATAATGAGTCAAATCATTGAAGATACCGCCATTTTGACATATGGTAATCCCATCAGGTTTAAATACTTTTTTAAGCAGCTTAGACATCTTCGTTGATACCTTCATTATTTCAAACAAAGTAGTCTCATCTATTTCTTCAACATCCAGGTAATGTTCTTTGGGCATGATCAGCATGTGTCCGTCGTTAAACGGCGCAATATCCAATACGCATACTAAATATTGGCTCTCGTATACAATGTTCACTTCAGGCTCTAATGCATTAACAATCCGGCACCCTAAACATTCCATGAAATCCCTTCTTTACTTTATAAATCATCTTCTTAAATAGACAATGTAATCTGTTAGTATCCCCTTATGACCTAATGAGTTAAGTATGGTAGAAATATTGCCTCTGTGATAAGTTCCATGATTCACAACATGCTGTATTATTTCCAAAATCGTATTTTGAAACTTTTCTCCCCTTGTATTGCTGTAGTTCACAATCTTCTCGATATCGTCAGTAGATAATAAAAATTCAAGAATTTGTGTTTGTAATTTGTTCTGATAGCTGCTAGCTTCCTCTATATTAGTGAATGGAGTTCGTGTAAGTGGTGGAGGTGATTCTCCTTTTATCCGAGCGAACCATACTTCATCAGCTGCGATCAGATGAGTAATAACTTCTGCAATAGATTTGAAGCCTAAATCCACTTCTTTTGCAAAAATCCCGTCTGGCAGTGATTTGAGATGGTTCATGATTCTTTCATTCGCCCAAACATTGTATTCATACAATAACACTAACTGTTCTTTTTTCATCAAGCGTCTCCTCCATTAAAATAGTTCAGTTTGCAAACACACATTTAAACCGTTCTACTCCAGGATACTTCTCACCTAAACTATTTATTGTAAATCCATTTTTCTTATAAAAAGTAACGGCATCATGATCGGTCTCTACAACGATTCTTTGAGCAGCTTTTAATGTAATGGCTTGTTCGATTAACGCACTTCCGAGGCCTTTATTTCTAAAATCAGGGTGCACCGCTATATGCAATATCTCCGTTTCAAGTTCAACATTCCTTAACCCAATTACTCCCGCCAGCTTAGATTTTGTATAGATCCCATACAATTCACGGTTTGGCTCAATCATATAACGGTCGCATTCTTTAGTTATTCGTTCATGCACCGGATACATACAATACGAAAGAAATTCATATAGATGTTGATGATCAGACAGCTTTTCAATCCTCTGATTCAAGTAAAATCCCCCTTTTGAAATCAGATATAACTATAGCCAAGTGTGAAACTTCCCATAAACCACGCTTACTCCATTTTTGCTTGCCCACTGCTTTAAAACTTCTATTTTGGCTTCTTCATCATTTTTAAATTTAAAATGTAGTTTTGTTGGAACCAGCTTCCTTCCATAGAGCTTGATGCCAATACTTTGCATAAAATAACCCGAAATGATGATTTTCTCAATTTCTTGTGCAGAAACTTCAGTATCATTGACCTTTATCTTATGCTGCATAAATTCTATATCCTTATATTTCTTCAGAATTCTCTTCAGCAATACAATTATTATTGTTAGTTGAACAAATATAAGGAACAGAACTAACAGGCTGCGAAAAACAGGAATAGAATTAAATTCGGTAAACATAAATCCGCTAAGCAACAACAAAACTAATAATACAGAAACCGCCAAATGAAAATAAACTGTCCCTGGTATTTGAATTTCAATTTTCTCTTTCATTTTTGTTTAACACCCTCTCACTGAATTCAGATAAGGAGTCGGTGCGGGATACGCCCATAATCATTTCCTTTCTTAAATTAATGTTTTGATTACAAAATTTATTAAAAACCAAAGTATTCTTTTATTTTCGCTGCCACGATATCAGGTTCCAGATCCGTATTATTTATTCGCATATAATTGTTGCTCGTTATTTCGCCGGGGTTTGAGTTAAGCCGATGATTTTCATAAGTTGTTTTTAGATCCCTTTCTGATCGTTCAATGTCTCTTTTCGTTGGTTTATTGCTGAGCCTGTTTTCAGTCTTATTTCTTTTTATTCTTTCTTCAAAATCAGCTTCCAGCTCTACTAAATAAACCGTTCCGCCTCTGGATTCAAATAACTCCGAAATCTGTTTTACATAATCCCAGTCACTTTGCAGATCAAAGCCCCATACATAAGTAAAAATGAAGCCTTTCATATCGCTTTTAGAAGCTTCCTCAAACATTTCTTGCCGTATCAAGTTGACTAGCCGCTTGCCAGACGGGGTTCCATAATTAAAAAATGGCGCCACAAATTCAATGGACATATGATTATGAAACAGCTTGAAGCTCGTCATATCGGCTAAGTGCTGACCTACTGTCATTTTCCCTACTGCCTGCGGGCCAAATATAATAATAAACTTCATAGCACTCCCCCCTCTCTAATATATAAAAGCAGCCGAGTGCTTGAACACTCGGCTTACCCAAATAATTTAATCGTCTTTTACTATTTTACCACGATATACCAGTTAGATGAACCGTTTTATAATAAAAAAACCCGAAGCTTAGTCATAACCAGCCTCAGGATTTTTAATATTCTAATGCGATAATGCAGGATCTTTGAGCGACAGATCCTTTTTTGGCATAAAAAGTTAAACTACCTGTGCTTTTGCAGGATTTCTCTTCAGAACGAAATTATGTTACAGGTGTTATATAGCTAACGGAACTCAGGAACACTATTGTGCGAAAATCAGCTTATTTAAAATTTTAAAGGAACTGAGAAGCCTTATTTACTCAAACTGCCTGCATAAACGGGGAAAAAATCACATATAGCGCTCCAGAGTTCCGTTACGTTTTCAAAACACCATTATTTCGCTAAATAGAGCTTCTCAGTTCCGTTACAATCCTTTTGTGGTCGGAGTCAGATCAATTTCTTTGCCTAAGCGCGAGGATTCGTACGTGCCCAATATCATTTGCAGCGCATGAATGCCGTCCTCGCCTGTTACGACAGGCTCCCGGCCTTCACGCACAGCATACGCCATATCGCGGATCTGAATACGGTGACCGTCAGGAAGAACAGAGAACGGCTCAAATGCCGGCAGCTCAACAGCTTCACCGTCTATCATGAGCTGCTTGATTTGATCATCTTCATAGACGAGCGTGCCTCTTTCTCCATGAAGCTCTACCCGTTGTCCCAGCTCCGGGTTAGAGGTTGTCGTCATGACCATGACACCCAGCCCGCCTCTTTCGAAGGTGAGGGAAGATACGGCAGTGTCCTCTACCTCGATGCTTCTTTGCAGTGCATAAGCTTTACCATAAATGGTTTGCACGGGACCCGCAAACCATTGCAGCAGATCAACGATGTGAATGCCTTGATTCATCATGGCTCCGCCGCCGTCGACCGCCCATGTTCCTCTCCAGCCAGCGCTGTCGTAATATTGCTGAGAACGATATATTTTGACATAAGCATCGCATAAGGTGAGTTTGCCCAGCTTGCCTTCTTCCAGCATCCGCTTCACATATTGCGCCGCAGGCGCCATCCGTCTAGGAAATACGGTCGCAAGCTTTACATTCTCCTCTTTGCATACTTGAATCATATGCAGCAGGTCGTCCAGCTTGATGGCCAGCGGCTTCTCACAAATTATATGCTTGCCTGCACGAGCAGCAAGCGTCGTATGCTCAGGGTGCATGCCGCTTGGCGTACAAATGTTGACAACCTCAATAGCTGAATCTGCAAGCATTTCCTCATAGCTCGCATAGTATTTGGCGCCATACTTGTCGGCAAATGCTTTTCCCTTCTCCTCGTCAACATCGCAGACGGCAGTCAATACTGCTTCGTCTAGCTTGCTAATGCCTTGCGCATGAATATCGGCGATAACGCCGCAGCCCATAATCGCAAAGCTGACTGGCTTAAGCATGCAGCTCACTCTCCTTGGATGATGAATTTGACACATAGGGGACAGCAGCATCGGCGTCCATTACAGCTCTGCTCGCTTTAATCAGCTCTTCATGCGTAAGCAGGGAAGCTTCCCCTTCGATATAGCTAAGAAAATCTGCCGTAATCGTTGTAGGAGGCTGGATCAGCTCTACGCTGCTCCATTCCTCTTCCCCGCTGGCGTACAGCATGATTGGAGTGCTCGACCCTAATAGTGGATCGCCGCTAAGTCGAAGCTCCGCGAAGCCTTTTGTTCCTGTAACAAAAATACGCCCGTCGCCCCAGGTCCAGCTTTTTGGCGGCGTATGCCAATCCGCGTAAAGCTGCGTGAGCAAACCGTCGGCAAGCTCCACTTGCACATTCACCGTATTATAGAAGGTTGGATACTCTGGAAGAACGCTTTTGCCTACCAGTCCTGCCGAGCTCTTAATCTCTTGACCCGTAAACCAGCGAAGAAGGTCATAGTCATGAATTAATAAATCGATTAAAATACCGCCGCACTGCTCTTTGTTAAAAAACCATGCAGGACGGGAAGCGGCGTTAAGCTTATGCGGCTTTCTCATGCCGATATGAACCATCTCCCCAAGCTTTCCTTCGTTGATATATTGCTTCAGCGTATAAATAGCCGGGTGAAATCTCTCCGTTAGCAGCATCCCAACTTTAATCTGGTTTCGCTCAATGATCGCTTCCAGACGCTCCAGCCCCTCTTTATTTACGACAGCCGGCTTGTCGACCATAACCGATTTGCCATACTGCTCACACAGCTCGATTACGTCTATTTTTTCATTATTTATGCTTGCACAGCCTATAACCCCAATGTCTTCCCCCAGCAAAGAGAGCTTGTCATCTACCAACGGAACTTCATATTTCTGTGCAATCCCTGCAGCGAGTGTCTTATCATGCTCCTCAAAAATTCCGAAACAGCTATAACCCAGCTCATACATTTGTTCAATAAAGATTTCAATATGGTTATGCTGACAGCCAATAATCGCAAACTTTTTCTCTCCCATAACCCTGCTCCTTTATCTCTTTATTTCATTAAACAGAGAAGGCCGCTTCAGCAGCGGTCTTCTATACTCATCTATCCGTTCACTCTACCCGTTATTTCTAGCGAAAATCTTGTCAGCCTCTACGCGGAATTCCTTAACCGCTTCATCGATCGTAGCTTTGCCAAATTGATGCTTTTGAATGACTTTCTCAAACAATGCCGTTACTTCGCCAGCACCCTTTGGACCCGCATCATACCAGGCTGGATTGCTTTGCGATACATGCTCCAGCATCGCAATCATCTTTTTGTCGCGATCCGTAAATTTCGGAGCTAAATATTCACGAACTTTTTTATTTTCAGGCAGTCCGCGCTCGGTTTCCAAAATATCTGCTGCCTCTTCACTGTTAACTAGAAAATCAATTAGCAATGCGGCTGCTTCCTGCTGCTTGGATTTGGCAGAAGCGCTAAAGAACATCGCCGTTTGCAGCACGCTTCCTGTTTGCTCGGCATGCGGATAAGAAATCATGTCCACATTGTCTGTCATAACGGATTGATAAGCTGGGAACGCGGCAATCCAAGTAGGTCCCATCATCGCTACTGTTCCTTTTAACAACGCATCCTTATTCGGGTCTGCATTGCTCAGCGGCAAAGCAGAAGCCGTAATATTGGCTGGAGGAGCGATTCCTTCCTTGCGCGCTGTCTCCCACATGCTCATCCACTCTTTTAGATTCTCATCGTTATAGCCCAGTCGATTGTCTTCCGAATACAGCTTGTCGCCTTTGGAGAACAAATAGTACATAAAGGCTTCAAGAGAAGAAGAAGAATCGAACAATCCGTATACATTGTCGCCTAGCGCAGCCTTCAGCTCACGCGATATGGCAAACAGCTCTTCCCATGTCGAATCTTTTTCGGGCTTATTGATTTTAGCTTGATCGAACATTTCATTATTAACAAGCAGTACAGAGGCGTTATCGGCAACCGGGATGCCTGTCAGCTTTCCGCCTATTGTGCCTTGATTGCTTAACACGTCTGCATTTAAATCTTCAACCTTTAGAGCACTGCCAACGAAAGGATTGAGATCCGCCAATACTTCCCGTTCAGAATATTCTTTAATATACAAGATACTCATTTGCATCACGTCAGGCGCGTTGCCTGCTGATACCTGTGTGGAAAGCTTCTCCCAATATCCGTCCCAAGAGGAGTATTCAGGAATGACCTTTATGTGCTGATATTTCTCTTCAAACTTTGCAATCGCTTGCAAAGTTCTGTCGTGTCTGCCCTGCGATCCCCACCAAGCAAAGCGCAATTCAATTTTTTCTTCTTTTGCTCCTTGCTCCTTATTGCCATTTCCCCCTTGTGGTGCACTGTTGCCGCCGTTACTGCCGCTTTGACCGCATGCTGCTAACAACGACATTAGTAAAGCAGATACTGCTGCGATCATTAAGGATTTCTTGAACCAATTGTTGCTGCTCTTCATGTCATTCACTCCTTGTGCAATTATCCTTGCTGTCTTTAATTATAGGAACCTGCATCGTAAACAAAATAATATAAATCTATAAAAAGTATTAAAAATATATAGACGATTAACAATAATCAGATGGATTGCAGCCCATATGCTTTTTAAACTGCTGGCTGAAGTAAGCATTATTTTTATAGCCGACCATAGCCGTAATCTCATAAAGCTTGTACTTCCCGCTCATCATAAGCTCCTTAGCCCGTTCCATTCGAACACGCGTTACGTAGCCGTTGTAATTTTCACCCGTGACATCCTTGAATATTTGGCTTAAATAATTTCTCGTTAAGCTCACTTCGTCTGCGATAACATCCAGCGTAATGTCTTCATCCAGATGCTCTTTCACATACTTTTTCATATAATCAACCGTCTTCTTATGCTTATGATTTACACGACTAGCCATCGCACTGCATAAAAGAGCCATCGTTTCCTTCAGCCATAATTCCAGGTCCTGAGCATTATTGATGCGCTCCAAATCTTGATACCAGCGAACATCCGGGTATATTTCCTCCACAAGCACACCCTGCTGATACAAGCTGATCGTAAGCATTCCCATTAAATCAATGACCACACTTCGAATGTAATGCACATTCATCGCCTTTAGATCATTCAGCGTCTTAAGCAGTTGTGTGATATGGGCTGTGAGCTCATCCGAGTTTCCTTCCAATACAGCTTCCATAAGCGATTGATAATGCTCAATCGGCTTGGACGGAAGTGATGCTGGCAGCTTGTTCAAGCTTTGTTCATCAGCTACTAGCCAGGTCTCCTCGGCAGAAGCTCTTTCGATAAGAGCATTCATTGCCTTACGGCAGGAACGCCAAGCCAAGGAAACGTCCGCTTCAATCGGCCCTAACGAAACCCATACATCAAGCTTTAAATAGCTTTTAATGGGCGCAATAAACTGCTGAATCGTATATTTCATTCTATTTTTAAATGTCTCCGCTCTTAAATGAGCAGGCAGCGCGAAGAGGAGCACGAATTTATCTTTTTGAACATCGGCCAAATAAACACTCGATTCTTTTGCAACCAGCTCTTCCAAAATATTTGTAATGGCATAGGTATACGTTAATAAATCTTTGCTTTTATAATGCGCTTTGCCGATCGGAACAGCGTATTCCAGCACGGCAGCGGCAAAGGCCTGATTAGCAAAATTGAGCCCCAATTGCTTTGTCGCCTTCCCAAAAAACTCCTTCTCGCAAAAATGCGGCTCCAGTATGCCCTTAAGCAGCTGCTTCTTCGTTTCCGGCAAATGGTAATTGACAAGCTCCTTAAGCTCTCGTTCTTCCTGCTCAAGCTGATTGCTTTGCTTTATCTTTTTAATCGTTTCCTGAAGCACCGCTTCAATTTCCGGTACCGTTGCCGGCTTGGACAAATAATCTGCTACCTGCAGCTTTAAAGCAGACTTCGCATACTTAAAATCCTCATACCCGCTTAGAATAATGACCTCTGCCTTGGAGCCCGCCTGTCTTGCTGCCTGCAGCATCGCGATGCCATCCATTCTAGGCATATAAATATCGGTCAATATTAAATCGGGCTGATGCTCCTCAATCATCGCAAGCCCTTCCATCCCATCGATCGCGAGGCCTGCAATTTCAACATTTAACCTTCGCCAGTCAATTGTTTTAGCTAACCCCTGCAGGGTCATTTGATCATCATCTACAATAATTGCTTTAATCTTTGCGCTCATGACCTTCATGCCCCTCTCTTAGCCGTTCCCAATCTAACGGAATAGTTGTCAGCTTCGGAATCGTGATCGTAATCGTCGTTCCTTGATCAAGAACACTTTCTACCTTTACGCCATATGCAGCGCCAAAATATAAATCAATCCGTTCCGAAACATTTCTTACGCCATGATGCTGCTGTTCCCGCACCTTGGCTGTATCCTCCATGCCGTGGCCATTATCCTCAACCATAAAAACAATAGCTTCCGGTAATTCCATCGCACGTATAGCGATAAACCCTTTTCTTCTGGAATGAAACCCGTGAATAATCGAATTTTCAACAAAGGGCTGCAATATTAATTTAGGTAAATAATAATCGTAAATGGTTTCTGGAATATTAAGCTGAATATGAATTTGATCCTGATATCTTATTTTTTGCAGCTCAACATAGCATGTAATATGCTCAACCTCTTTCCTGATCGGAATAAAGGATTCGCCGCTCGAAAGCGCGATTCTAAGCATTTTGCCAAGCAAAGAAAGCATTCGGCTAATTTCGCCTGCTCCCGCTTCAATGGCCTGCCAATTCATCACATCAAGCGTGTTATAAATAAAGTGCGGATTCATCTGCTCCTGCAGCACCTTAATATCCGCTTCTCGCTTTTGCTGATTTTTTCGATTCAGCTGATCGATCAGCTCCTCGATATTAATGGCCATGTTATTGAAATGGTTATTCAAATAACCGAATTCATTGTCGTATTCGTTGTCGATGCGCGTGTTCAGCCTGCCTGTTTTTAAATGCTTCATCGCATGGACTAGCCCTTTTATAGGATGAACAAACTGTCGCGCCAAAAAATAAGCAAACGTTATGGCCAGCAGAACGCAAATTACCGCCACAATAACAATCGTATTTTTAATTTTTTGACTGCCGGCCGTAATGCTTGTCCACGAAATCAAATCTAACGAAACCCATTGTGTTCGCTGCTGCTTGCTCCAAACTAACAGCTGTTTTTCATCGAAATGGTGGATGGCATACTGCTTTTGAAAACTGTCCTGATTCATAATATCAGGCAGCGCTTCAGAAATAGCGGAATACGGCAAAGCATCGCTTTTCACTTGACTGGAATCAACAATAAGCCTTGCATTCGTATCCAGCAAAAATCTTCCGTCATCCGCTGCTTTACTGGACAGCAGCTTGTGCATATACGAAATATTTATATTAAAAACGAGCACGCCAAGCTCCTTGCCCTCCGGCGACAGCACCTTTCGGCTAAAACTGACCACGTCATCCTTGCGCTGCACAAAACTGCCATTAATAAGCTTATTAGTGCCCAGCCATATATAATCAGCATGCTGAATCCTATCATACATAGGGGATTGCTCTAAAATCGAGTAAGCAAAAATACCATTTACCCCAGAATAGTAATTGTTCGTACTGCCCTTTGCATACAGCTGAACAGAATGAATCCCTTCCTTAATGTAGCTCTGCCTGCTCAGCAAATCGATTACCTGTTCATTTTTCTCAATTCTGGAGAATGAATTTTCCTCTTCCTGCAAATACTCCACGATCAAGGGATGGCTGGCCACAACTAAGGAATCGTATTCAACAGCCTGCAGCTGAATATCGATTTGCTTGTTAATTTCATCCAGCAATAAAATGCGTGAAGAGATCGTCTTGTCGACGACCTCTTGATTCGTAATCATATAGCTGGTTATTCCAAGCGTTAAGATGAGAATAGCAGAAATAATAATAAAAGAAGTGAAAAGGTTGGCTTGAAGGGAAAACACTTTAATCGGATTTTTCATAACCTTCACCTTCGTCTCGTGGTAGTTAGTCACTTGGTTGTCGGTTAATAGATTAAATGATTTTTCGTCAATTGTACACAATAATAAAAGCTACTATCGGAACCAATTAATTACACGTTTGCAGGGTATCCCTTACGGCCGCTGTTGTCTTCACTAAATTTTTATTGAAATGAACAGATATACGGATATTTAGTGCAGACAAAGGCGGACGCTATCGCTCCTTCAGTGGATACCCTGCCTACTCCAATTTGTCCTTATATAGCTTTCTCACAAGCTCTAACGGCAATCGCCTGAAAATCTATTTAATTCCCGTTGTAGCAATCCCTTCCACAAAATATTTTTGCGAGAACATGAATAGAAGAAAGCATGGTAAAATGGACAGCACGCTCATCGCATACATTGGTCCCCAAGTAACAGCCGAGGAGTTATCCAAAAACAGACGAAGCGCTAACGGCACTGTATATTTCGCTGTATCTGTCAAATAAAGCATCTGTGCCAGGAAGTCGTCCCATGTCCAAATGAAGCAAAACAACGCTGAAGTAATAATGGCCGGCATACATAGCGGCAGCACAATTCGAAACGCAATGCCGAGCTGTGAGCAGCCATCAATTTTCGCTGATTCGTCCAAATCATTAGGAATGCCGCGCACAAACTGATTAATTAGAAACACATAGAATGGTCCTACTGCCAAAAAGTGAGGAACAATAATCGGCAGCGCAGTGCCGATCCAATCAAAATTTTTAAACAAAATATATTGCGGCACCAAGGTAACCTGAGTTGGAAGCATGAGCGTAATCATAAGAATAGCAAACCAAAAATTTCTAAGCGGAAACTTGATTCGCGCAAAACCGTACGCAACGAGCGCACTCGACAGCACCGTACCAACAACTGATAGACCTGCGATCAAAAAAGAATTCAGGAAAAATTGTCCGAACGTAAAACCGGGTATGGCGGTCCAGCCGTCCAAAAAGTTTTTCCATTCAAAATGAGAAGGAAATAAACTCGTGTTGTTCATTTCCGTATTGGATTTTACCGAGCTGCCGAACAGCCATAATATAGGATAAATCATCACAATACTGCCTGCAATCAGTACAATATATTTCGTCCACAGCTTTGTATGAGACATCGTGTAGCTCCTCCTTGTTGCTCTAATTCGCATTAGTTTTCATAATGCACCCATTTTTTCGATGTGCCAAAAATAATTATCGTTGCTAATCCAATAATAGCGAGCAAAATCCATGCAAGCGCACTGGCGTAGCCCATATCGAAGAAAACAAATGCTTTTTGATACAAATACAAGGCGTATACTAAAGTAGAATCAATCGGTCCGCCCTTTGTAATAACAAAAGCCTGCGTAAACATTTGGAAGCTATTAATCGTTTGCATGACCATATTGAACAAAATAATAGGTGTCAGCATCGGCAGTGTCATTTTGAAAAAAATACGAATCTTTGAGGCACCGTCCACCGCAGCCGCTTCATATAAATCCTTCGGAATTTGTTTTAATCCCGCCAAAAAGATAACCATCGATGAACCAAATTGCCAAATCGACAAAACAATGAGTGTAGATAACGATGTGTTCGGCATATTAATAAAATCCGTTGTAGGTATTCCGAATGTGCCAAGCAGCTTATTAACCAGTCCGTCATAACCGAATAAATTGCGCCAAATCGCTGCAATCGCCACACTGCCCCCTATCAAGGAAGGCAAATAATAGACGGAGCGGAATATCGACATTCCTTTTATCGATTTGTACAAAAGCATCGCCACGCCTAGTGCAAACGCCAGCTTCAGAGGTACTGACACTACTACATAAACAAAAGTAACCTTTAACGCTTGCGTGAATGTTTGGTCATTCATAAATATTTCCTTATAGTTGCTTAAACCAGAAAACTGAGGACTCTCCAGCAAATGATAATTCGTTAACGAAAAATATAACGATTGTCCCATCGGAATAAGCGTTAGCAGAAACAATCCGATCAGCCAAGGCGATATGAATGCGTATCCCCATAGTCCGTCCATTAACTTATTTCGCTTCGATATTTTCATGGCATTCATCTACAATCACTCTCCCACTTTGTTGCGCCTTTATCTGTGATGTTCTTATTGTATCTAGGGGAGCTTGGGACAAAAATAATACAAATCTATAATATGTAATGCATTTATACAATGAAGTGTCGGCGACCTAACTTGTTGCCCTCATCATGTTAAAAAACAAGCGATGCGTCGCTATTTGTGGTGCGGTCATCAATGACCGTTAGAACCAAAAAGCAGTCTTTTTGTTGCACATGCGGACACTTATGACCATTAGAAGACAATTCCGCCGAATTCTCTAGCTTTTTTCCCGCTAACGGATATTTCTGTCCGCTAGAAAGTGGAGGTTGGCGAAAAATGAGCGCTAACGGTCATTCGTGTCCGCATCTTTAGGATCCATTCGAGCTCAACATCAACAAAAAAGCAACGACCAGAGGTGGTTCCTCTATCGCTGCTTGATTGAGAATATAAAAGTGCTTTTTACAACAATATTCCGTGTGGCAAAAAAGCATGTACACCTTTAACTCCATTCACAATTTGAGTAATTCGCAAGTCGATAATGGAACTTCCCAAAGCCATGGCTTCTACTCGTCTGAGCCCATAAAGCTCTCCTAGCAGCTCCAGCATTTGATCTAAAGCTTGAACTGTAGCTTCATTTAAATCTTCATGAAACCCAAAGGTAATCCAGCCAGTCGGAGTGTTGGCTCTTGGAAGCGAAATAACTGTATCTGGTAAAACTTCAATCGTTACATCCACCAACTCCATTGGACACTCAATTGCTTGGCAGCTTACTTCTCCGTCCCCCTGCGCAGCATGCCCGTCGCCTAGTGCCAAGTAAGCACCATCAACTGATACCGGGAGGTATAAAGTGCTCCCTTTCACTAATTCCTTACAATCTATGTTTCCGCCGCAAAATCTTGGCGGCCAGGTAGAATGCTCTCCACCTACCTCGGGAGGCATACCAATGTTCCCTAGAAAAGGGTTTAATGATACTACAAACTTACGTTCATTAATAATACAAGCTCCCGTCATTGTTTGATTATCAAGTGTCCACTCTAAAATTATTTCTTTATCATTCAACAATGACAATTTTTGATTTTGCCAATTCGGGTATCCTCCCGCTGCTGTAAACCCATAACGCCCCGGCTTAATGTCATTAAAATGAATTTTCAGAGTCATGCCTTTCCTTGCTTCCTCAATAAATATTGCTCCTGCTAAAGGATGTCCTTTCCCTTTTCTGGCGAATGGTTTTATTCTTTCCTCATAACTGCTGCCTTTCCCCCATCCTCCATCAAGCGTTTCTAATCGAAGCGTGTCTCCCGAATGAATTGAAATACATGGTTTAATGTCTGTAGAAAATGAGCCAACTAGAGCTTCTTCACTTAAAGGGATACTATGCATAGCCATGGAAACACCTCATCTTCTTATTTTTTACATCACGTTCTCATACCATTTGTGCATATACAACATAACCCAGCCCTAGATAACTGCTATCTCAGGCTGGGTCATGTGTGTCTGTATCTACCATGATTATACATTGACATTTATAAGGGGCATCATAGTTTTGTGTATAAAAAAGTAATTTTAATAATCTCAATCCAGCTACAGGTGTCCTAATTTCTTCAAGTATTTTTACCGCGGGCATCGATCTTAAGTACTTGCTCCAGCTTGCCGCCGCGGGTTCCAAACAGTTCATCCCGTAAATTTACTACAGTGCAGCAGTGATTCGGTATAAGAGATACGACATCTCCAATCTGAAGCCCGCAGTTGTCTGGTACAGCCAAAATGCCGTGCTCCTCGCTTAGCCGTTCTACCATAATCTCAGGATAATCCGGCAAATAACCGTATCCGCTGCGATGTATGCTAGCATCATTCGTCAGTGTCTTGGAGCCGGCATCCACAATTATATATCCAGGCCTTGGGGTACTAATGACTGTTGTATAAATCCGCATGGCGCATTCTTCTTCTGTAATCAAGCCGGGAAACAACTGCGATCCATCCCCGAACACATAGGCGCCGGGGCGCATTTCAGTAACTCCCGACAACTGACCGGCAAACTTCGAAGTCGGCGTCGATCCAACGCTGATCTCCGGTACATTAACGCCCCTATCCGTAATTATTTTCTGAGTCGCAATTAATCCTTCTGCTTCCTCAAACGCTACTTTTTGCGCACTTTCTGCATCTCGACAGCCATAAGCGTGACCTGCATGCGTCATAAGCCCTGTTACTGCTACACCCGGCAAGGCGCTAATAGCGAGTGCAAGCTCCGCAGAAGCCTGTCCCGGCTCCAATCCGCAACGATTCAACCCGGTGTTGATGTCCAGATACAGTGAGATTTGCATGCCTAACTCTGTGCCGACATCCGATATTCCTCGTGCAGCTTCTAAGCTATCCACACTGACCGTTATATGCACGCCGCGCCTAAGCAGCGCAGCCAATCGCTTCAACTTTCCAGAACCGACAAGAGGAAAAGCAATGAGAATATCATCAATGCCCCCATCGGCCATCACTTCCGCCTCTCCAAGCTTGGCGACCGTAATGCCCTTTGCTCCATAGTCCAGCTGCTTCCTTGCAATCCATACACTTTTATGGGTTTTAATATGAGGCCGCAGCTTTATGCCTGACTTTGCGGCAAGCTCGGCTGTTCGCTTCAGGTTCGCATCCAAAATATCAAGATCGACTACTACCGCCGGAGTATCCATTTGTTCTTGAAACATGTCGTTGCCTCCCTTAATTTTATTTTGTGTTTACAATTTCACCGTCAAGAAAGACACTGCGAATTTGTATATCTTCCGTCACAAAAATAAGATTTGCACGCTTTCCTATTTGCACGCTGCCGACTTCATGATCGATACCAATCACCTTTGCCGGATTCAATGAAGCCATCTTGAATAGATCGACCATGTCTGCTTCTGTATGCTGTTTCATATTAAATACAGCCCGGTCCATCGTAAGCAGACTTCCAGCTAACATATAATCTTCGGCCTGAGAAGGCGAAAACTCATTTTTTTCAATCAGATTAACGTCAACTGAAGAGTCAATTTGTCCAGTACTATCCATCGCATCCGTAATGATGATAACTTTATTTGATCCTTTTGTTTTCAAAATTAGCTTAAGCATTAAAGGACGAACGTGGCGCCCTTCACGATCCGGAATAACCTCTGCATAAATATCGTCGCTTAAGAGCACTGCCTCGTCGACACCTAACTCCCTTGTTCCTGCGTAGCGAGAAGGCGAAGGTGTCACGCCGCTTGCATTCGTGCAATGGCAGCCGATTCGGAGTCCATATTGCACACTATCCAAAATCGTCTCAACAGCAGCCTCTGAATGTCCTACCGAGAATGTAATACCATAGCGTGCCGCTTCCTTCATAAATAGTTGCTGACCCTCGAGCTCAGGAGCTAGCGTCCACACCTTGATTTGCGGACCTGCCAATTTGAGAATTTCCAAATACTCCGACGGGTTAACCGGGCGTATCGGAGAGGTAATTGCTCCATACTTTGGATTTATATAAGGACCCTCCAAGTGAATACCAACTATAAGACTCCCATAATCTCCTTCCTGTGCTTGCAAAACCCTATGTAGCCCATCGAATATCTCCTGTTCCGACTCATTGTACGAGAAAGTTGGCAGAATGGATGTTGTGCCATAGTTCAAATGAAAACGAGCCATAGCTGCAGGATTGCGATACGCCCAGTGTCCTCCCCCGCCATGGCAGTGAATATCGACAAAGCCTGGAGCCACGTATAAGCCCTTGGCATCGATCAGTTCCGCTCCTTCTGGCGTCTGTAACTGCTCCGCCTCGCCGCATGCTATAATGCGTCCATTATCTATCCATACGGTGCCTTGTTCAATCAAGCGATCGGGCATCACAACTTTTGCATTCACTATCACTTTCATACTCACTCTTCCCCCCATGATCATAATCTAGTAAATTAAGATAGTTTTATTAGCTGCCCGCCATCAACAACAATAGAATGTCCTGTCATATAGGCAGCATCCTGTGAGGCAAGGAAAAGCGCTGCAGCCGCTATCTCTTCTGGCAAACCAACCCGGCCTAGAGGAATCGTTTTCAAATAAGCGGAAATGGCTTCCTGATTATCAATGAGCGGTTTTGTTAGCCTCGTTTCAATAAAACCCGGACAAACTCCATTTACCCGGATACCCATCGGCGCCAATTCCAAAGCCATAGACATAGTTAAAGAATTTATTCCAGCTTTTGAAGCATTGTAATGAACTTGATCTCCCTCAGATGCTATCCCATTCACACTGGAGATATTAATAATCGATCCCCGTCCAGTCTTTGACATCTCCTTAGCGACAGCTTGAGAGGCCAAGAAGGAGCCCTTCAAATTCACATCAATATGAAGATCCCAATCCTCTTCCTCAATTTCTAGGAACGGCGCCGGTTTGCAAACACCGGCACTGTTCACGAGCGTATCAATCGGTCCAAAGGCCGCAATCGCTTCGGAGACCATCCGTTCCACATCCGACTTGCACCGGACATCAGCGTTCACCGCAATAGCTTCCCCACCAGAAGCATGGATAGATTGTACTGTTTCTTCCAAAGCACCATCCTCAATGCCCGCCACTGTCACTCTTGCGCCTTCTTGCGCGAATCTATACGCAATAGCTTGACCAATACCGCTCGAACCGCCTGTTATTAGTGTATGTTGTCCGATTAGTCGCATAAGCTTCCCCTACCTTTAATTAATTGACCTGAAGTTGGTATGATATGGTTCGATTATAAAACCTTGGTTTCAAAATTGCAAAGTATATTATTTGGGGCTAACAAAAAAAGAGAAACCCCTACTTACAAAAAGGAGTTTCTCTTCAGTTAATCCGGTACTTCTATATAATCCGATACTCTCGACTTCAATATTTCAATCAACTCTGTATCCATAAATTTATAATCGTCGGGAATATCCAGACAAATCAATTCCTTATGTTTAATTGCATATGGGAACTTATCCCTCAATCTTCTTACATGTTTCTTTTCCATTACAAATATCACATCCGCCCAGCCGATATGCCCTTCTGTCACTTTAATTCTCGCGGCTTCTTCTGTCCCTGCTGAGCGCACTTCATACCCATTAAATTTATCAAAAATCTTCTCCGCTGTTAAGCTGCGCCATTTATTACGGCTGCAAATAAAAAGTAATTTTATGTTTGTCACCTATTCTTAGCGTTCTCCATTTCCCCACATTCTTTCAACTGCAATTAACTTGTTAGCATCTAATGTTAGCTTATAAATATCGGGCATCGACGTCGATTCCCAAAAAGAATAACCATATCGGTTATCGAAATGGTTCAACATTAATGTCATAATGTCACCATGCGTTCCAATTACTATTTTCCTGCCTTTATTTGATTCAATAATGCTTGTAATAACATTCACCGCTCTTTTCTGAGCATTTTTCAAAATATTTCTTACTACTTGTGCATCTCTAACGCCTTGATCCGATAATCCTCTAGTCCGCTCACTGCCTTCTACAAAGACAGAGTCCGCATGTCTGACAAAATATAAGATGGTTTCCACGACTTCTCTACCACCAATTCGATTCGTTATTATTTGCCGTCAATAATTTCAATAATCTGTTTAATATGTCTTTGCTCATGCAGGTATATTGATTTAACCCATTCCATTAATAACATCTCTTTAAAAACCGGATGAACAAAATGTCTTCTGCTTAGCACTGTGGGATCTTCAAGCGTGTTTAATATTTCATTTAGCTTCGCCCTTGAATGGTTTAGCTTTTCAATAATTTCTTGGCGATCAATAAATCCGCTAGATGGTCGAGCAATCTCTGGGGCCTCTATCTTTTTACTTCTATCCAGTAAAAAATCCAGTGCTTTATCCCCTACGACAGAATCCTCGTTACTCTTTAAGCCCCTTTTAATAGCAGCAACATATAATTCTTCCGTCTTAATTAAATGCTGATAAATTTGATTAATAGTCCAGCTATTTGAATCTTTCTGCTTATGTAATTGCTCTTCACTCAGTCCATTAAGAGTTTTTAGCAAATCCTCTCTTGTTTCTTTTAAATTTCGATGAATTTCTTGAAGTTCCATATAAAGCCCCCTCATTTAATATTTTCCTAACCCAAACCCACTTTACTTTCTTGAGTACTCATATAAAATTAGCCCTGAATAACTCACGTTAAACCCGTTTTTAATTTTTTCATATTCACCTGGTTCAATTCCAAAAGAAAAGTCGGACCCTGGTCCGGCTCCTGTTTGACCGAGCTGAATCGCATTACCTTGGAGATCTGTTAGCCGAAGATCATTATATGACCCTCTAGAAGTATACGTTCCGTCATCATTAATTAGCATATTATAAAGAAAACTTCCATTATAAAAGTCTAAGTTATAAGTTGTATGAAAACTAAAATAAATATCATTGCCCCTATTCCACACCTGCTGGAGTAATATATTCGTGTTATGGGTCTCCGCAATCTTAATATTAAGTTCTTGAGGTTCTTCTGTATCAAAAGGAATCCATTCTGGTTTGATCGCAAGATCAATCTTAATATTGTCTTTCTTAGTAATCGTGTAATGATCACGCTTCAATACATTACTTAATATTCTATTATCACTAAAGTATTCATAACTTACATAACCGGCATAAAAGAGTACCAACATTAACAGAGCTATATATAATGGTCTTTTTTTCATAAGGCTTTCCTTTCCAACTACGTATGGCATCAAAAAATCAGAGAGCTTTATTATTTGTATAATTGCTTCAAATAGTATTGTATTCCAGCCCTGTCTACATCAGAAAAGTTTTGAGGATTATTTTCCAATAATTCTTTTAAATCTGTTACCTTGATCCATCTAACTCCTGTTGTATCGTCTCCTGACTCTAGCAATTCACCGTTTGCTTTGCATCTAAAATAATAGCCTACAGAATCTACGGGACCTTTGACAGTTTGATAAGCAGCAAATGGCTTCATACATTCTACTTCAAAGTATCTTCCTTCTGTAACAATTCTTGTATCTTCTCCTTCAATTTCAGAAAGATCTAAACCCGTTTCCTCTTTCACTTCTCTCCTCAATGCTTGAATCAGAGATTCAAATGGTTCTACCTGCCCGCCAGGAAGTTCAATTGTTATTGGCTCGTTCGGTTTTACCCTATTCTGAATGACAATTTCAGCCTCATTATCGATGTTATCGATGTACCGTTGTTTATTGCATAATAAAAGTGCCGAAGATTGCAGCGTAAAAATG
>NZ_JAZHCT010000025.1:0-91656 GCF_036541265.1 Paenibacillus sp. IITD108
TGTGCGAAAAAACCGGCTTTTAAAAATTTAACGAAGCTGAGCGGTCTTATTTGCCACGACTCGGCTAAAGAGCCATCCAGAAAAAACAAAAAAAGCCCTCGCCCAAAATGGGACGAGAGCTTCTGCTCACGTGGTACCACCCAAATTCCGATTCAACAATAGCATCATGCTATTATACAAACCGCTTCGTGTTCCGTCAGTATGGTGACGGATAAGCCATTATCGCTGACCGAACGCCAAATCCTAATCTTAATGAGCATGCTCATTCAAACTCAGAAATGGTGCCTCCCGGGCCATCTTCCAATCCAATTTCCGTACCGGCTTTCACCTGCCCCGGCTCTCTGCTCACGGCTTGAAATTGTACTCTTCCGTTCCTCGGCATTCCTTATATAAACAATGATTTGACTTCTACTATACATAATTTGCATATATAATGTCAAGATTTTGCCAATGCGCATTCAGTCTGCAAACTATCCGCCTCTGTTTACGGCTTCTTGCTCTCCGGCACATCAAATCAGCCCATTTCAGCTTATGGCTGCTTGCGCTCCGGCACAGGATCAAATCCGCCGGGATGAAAGGGATGGCACTTGGCAATCCGCTTCATCGCCAGCCAGCTGCCTTTGGCTGCGCCATGCTTCTCAATAGCTTCCAGCGCATAAAGGGAGCAGCTTGGATAGAAGCGGCAGGTCGGCGGCTTAAGCGGTGAGATGACCTTGCGATAAAAATGGATGGGCGCTTGTAAAATACGTTTGGGTACAGGGTTCATTGCCCTTCACTTGCCGATTCCTGAAACGAGCATTCCTCGCAATACCCGAAAACCTCGAATTTGTGCCTTACTACTTTAAACTTCTCGGGAACTGGAATTTGATCCATCGGGCAATAGGATACGGGTATCGTATGACCGCACTGCAAGCAGATCATATGATGATGATGATCATGATCCTTGCAATGCAGCTTGAACTTAACCCCTTCTTCAAACATGACCTGCTCAAGCACCCCCAGCTCCTCCATGACCCGCAAATTGCGGTACACCGTATCAAAGCTGAGACCGGAATAGGTTTTGCCCATATATTCATAAATATCTTTTGGCGCCAAATAGCCCGGCGTATCTGCAAACAAACGCGCTAATGTTTTTCGTTGATCTGTAATGCGAAGCCCTTGCCCTGACATTCTCTCTACGATCTCGTCGACTGTGTGCATTATTATTCCTCCGACATTAAAGTTCTATTACCATCATGCCCAAAAAAAAGACTCTCGTCAATGGAGAGTCCTTCTATCCGTTAATTTTCATATTTGCTATAAAAATTCCGGCTGTTATTAAAAATAACAAGGCACTGACCAGCCCGCTCCAATTGCTCAACCGTTTAAGCTGCTGTACCTGCTCGTCAGACGCGCCTTGCAGCTTGGCTTGCGAATAAGCACGATGCCTGAATAGAAAAAAGATAAACGAAGTAACAAATACAATATTTACTAAAAACCAGATTAAAGTCCAGGTCACGTTCATTCCTCCGCTAAACGATAAACTTTGCTGCTAGGCGTACCATTTATTAATAACAAAGACAAAGACAATGAAGCTAATTACCGCTAAAGCAATGGAAATCCAGCCTGCACGAAACTTCTGCTGAAACATGCGCAAAATTCCAAAGCTTAACAATCCGAATGTAAGCAGTATAAATACTGCGCCTACAATAAATAATGATGCAGATACATCGCTTATATCAACTAAAGACACGAATGACACTCCTTTTGCCGCAAAATGAACACTTCAATAGCCATTATAAGTGATAATTCCGTTATAATCCAGCAAGAGAGCATTCTAGTTCGTGACAAAAATAGTACAGTATGCAAGCTTATTCGATAATGGAATGCTCCACCCAGCCTCGGCGTGCCGATCTTTTGCGCAGCTTTATGCGGACTATCCCTTCTTTTATATAAGCCCGACATTCCTTCGCTCTTATTAAGGCAGGCAAAGACACCTCTTTCGAAACGCCATTCGGAAACCCGGAAATACGTACGGCATCCTCCCTCGCTTTAATGCGCAGCCTTCTTATCTGGCACCCGGGAGGAGGCATAAAAGATAAATGTACAAACTGCTCACTTTCTGTCACTGCCACTTCAACCTCGCTGTTAAATGCCTCTTCTGATTCCGGAATTGACCGCGTCATCATGTTGCGGACAAATTGCTCCACCCAGCCCGGCTCGCGAAGCATCTCAAAGCCTTGAGGCAGCTTCTGGCTTTCCAGCCATTTTTCCAGATCACTCCATTTAAAATCCACACTAAACCCATCCCTTCTTAAACTCTACTTCAGCTTATGCACGCGCCTAATTCCAGGCTACATCCTAATTAGTAACCTATAGGCTGCTGCCGCATACAATATTGCAAGCTACGGATAAACGGCTCCATTCTTTGGACTGGCGCGTTTACCGATGAAATATTAGAACAGATATAAGGTGCAAAAACTTATACTTTCTTATATTTAAATGAAATAGGTAGGTGATGATATGCCTGCAGTTGTCGGATTTGTAAAAATTATAAGTGTAGGATCCAGCTCTGTCATTCAATTTGGCGATGCCCTTGAAGTGTGTCCTACAAGCAACTCGAAAAGCTACGCAGGTTCAGGCTCCTTCCTGACCGGCAGCTTGACGAACTCCAATACGGGTGTGAATGCAACCAACTCGATAGATCCGGATGTTCAAGACAACTCAACGACAGAAGGGGTTAATGTCGTATGAACTGGACCGTATACCAGCATATTACGATTAATCATTTTAAAGTGGATAATGTTTCGAATAGCTCTGTGCTGCAGGTTGGCAGCGCTGGCTCTATTAGCGGGATTTCTCAGCTTTACAATACTGGGGGGTTTATTGAGCCGGCTCCCGAGCTAACCGAGCCCACTCCATTCAACTTTGTGCCGCTTCCTAACCCTGTATAATTTTCGTATACTATCAAGTTCTAGACAGTGAAGGGGGTTTGTTTATGAAAATAGAAGAGCAACCTTCGCCGTGGCAAGCTTGGGCATTAAAAGTTCAGCAAACGATTCAAGGACTGGAGTATACCGTCGGAGAGCTTCAGAAGCAGCTGAAGCAGCTGAATGATCGATTAGAAATTGCGGAAGCTAAGCCCTCCTACAATATTGAAAGCATTGAGTATCATTTTGATCAGCTGAAGGTCGAGCAGCTGGATGGTACTTTAAATATAGGAATGAGCGCCCCAGCGGCTATGGGAGGCTTAGTTGGCGACAATAAACCAATCGAGCAGCTCTCTATTCCCCAAAAAGGCCAATTTACTAAAAATGATGCTGCTAAAGCAGCTTTTAAAACGCCAGCCTATGACAGTGTACTCAATAAAATGAAAGGCTATTTAGGTTATGAAGGGCTTTCCAAGCTGCAAATGCTTGAAAACGAATATCGAATTATGCTGGACCCGCACCATCGCCGCATCATTATGGAGGATATTGAAAAGCAGCTGCCTGGACGCATCCGCTTTTATATAGAAATGCTGACGAGTCAAACCCAGCATAGGCTATCTGACGAGCAGCTGCAGCAGGAAGTTCTGAATAAAACGAAGCATGATAGTGAAGTTGCGATGCAAACCTATTTAAAGCAGCTGCAAAGCGGAGACATAAGCTAGAACGCATTGGAGGAATTAAAGCATGATTAATTTTCATGTTTATAATGATTGCTTGTCCGTTGGACATATTGATATATTCGGGGTGTCGAGCGCCTCGCTCATTCAAATCGGAGATACCGAGCATATCCAGCTGTACTCGATGTTCGATACGCCTCCCGAATCTGTAATTGTCAGCCCCATCGCCCCATTTCCACAGCCGGAAGGTGTTGAACGAGCAGCCTGTGAAGCTGGCTTAAAGCATCATGAATGAAATAGACGCTAAAATCCCGCAACGCACCTCTAAAATTGGCGGCATTTCAATAATAAGCATAGCCGCTTCAGCCAGCTTGCAGGTCGGTGATCGGAGATCTACCAATGCGGTCATTAGAGCCATTGCTGTACAGGAGCAAAAAAGAACACCTTCCTCTGAAGAAGAATATTTTGAGGCATATCCGTTATTCGACTATCCGCTGCCCGACCTTAATGCTCTGCTGCCCGAGCCGCAGGTAGAAATGAAACGGACACTATATTCTGATACGATACAAGTGGGAAAGCTTGACATTCTTGCTGTCAGTACAGCAGTTTCTATTATCGCAGGCAACAGCCAGACGTATAAAGCCGATTCCAGAGTAAAGCATTTTAGAAAATTCAAGCCGATTATGCCGGGTTTACCGTACAAACGTCCAATTCAACTGGACACACGCCGCATATAGTATTAATGTAGTACCCATTCAATCTTAATCAGCTTAGGAGGTTAATACTCGATGGCATACATTCTTGGCGGAGCTAATTGCGGTCCTTGGGAAGGCCATTGCGGCAACAATAGTACTGGAGTAGTCCTTGTGCTATTCATCCTGCTAGTCATTATTTTGTGCTCAGGATTTTTCGGAGTATTCTAAACAAAAAAAGAAACGGGAGCGTCCTTGTGCAAGGACGAACCGTTTCTTTTTAAAATATAGGAACGTATAAGTTTTCACCTTATATTAAGAAAAGGCGAAGGCTCGGCTTCGTAATAGATATGCAGCTCATGCATCGCTCTTGTACAAGCGGTATAAAATAATCTTCTATCGCTTTCCTCGCCGTAACGCTCGTTCGATGCATCTTTAATGATGACCGCGTCAAATTCAACGCCTTTGGCCAAATAAACAGGCAGCACAGCCAATCCTTTTTCAAACGTAACGGTTTCCTTTTCAATCAATTTCAAAGCAGGAACAAAGCTTTTGAGCTTTTTGTATACTTTTTCGCTTTCTTCAGCCGTTTTACATATAATCGCAATTGACGAATGCCCATCTGCATGCAGCTGGTCTATTCTGCTTTTAATTTGCTCCATCCAGCCTGGAACGGACAGCTTTGTGATCGTAGGCGCTGGTCCGCTTCTTTGAAACGGCTCTATCCACTGCTCGCCATCAATAATTTGACTTGTAAACGATACGATTTCAAAGGTGGAACGATAGCTTTTATTAAGCACGAAGGTTTGAATATCCTGTTGATCAAACAATTGCGTCAAGGGCTTAAATCCGCTGTCATTCGTACTATGCGAAAAAATAGTTTGATTAACATCCCCCAGCACAGTCATTTTGCAATTAGGAAAAATCCGTTTTAAGTAATGAAATTGAAAAGGCGTGTAATCTTGAGCCTCATCAATAAAAATATGCTTTATTTTTGTATTCGTCTGGAAGCCTTCAAGCTTTTCTTTAAAATATAAGTACGGCGTAGCATCCTCGTAAGGCATTATGCCCTGGTCAAGCTCCGCTCCCGTATATTCTGCAGCCTTCTTCGATAATTCCAAGCGATCTATCAGCTGTTTATACATCGTGTCGACATCGAGGAAGCGCAGTGTCTTAACATGTCTGCGTATCTTTTTAAACTGCTTTTGCACGATAGCCGCAGCCAAATAATCACGTTCTGATTCATAATCATTGAATGAATTTTCTTGAAACTTGCCCTTTTGACTTAATGCCTGATAGGCATCTATAAACGCTTCATCGTCAAGCAGCTCCAATTCTTCCTCAACCCATTCCTTTTCCCGTTCCTGCTTACTGAGCAGGGTTAATTGCTTCAACAGCTTAGCCGCAAGCAGACGCATGCGGTTTGGAATCGAAATAGATGGATCAATCTCATAAAACTGCTTGCTGATGTCATCCCTCGACAATAGCACGTCATCTCTAAAAGAGATGGATTTGAATAATAGCCCTGCAGTGCCCAGCTCTGTTATAAACGCATCGATTTTCAACATATAGTCTTTGCTTGATTTAAAGCGTACCGATTCTTTTCTTGCTGCATAATTGGAATCTTGCTTTGCAGTCAGCATATATTCCATCTGCACAAACGGATCTTCTACCGTATAATATTGATTGAGACGATGCTCCAAATATTGCTGATAGGTCGTTTGCTCCACATTTTCCTCTCCAAGCTCCGGAAGAACAGTTGCAATATAGCTATTAAACATCGGATTAGGCGAAAATAGGACAATCTGGTTAGCGCTCAATTGACCGCGATGACGATAGAGCAAATATGCAGCCCGCTGAAGAGCAGCGGACGTCTTGCCGCTACCAGCCGCTCCTTGAACAATTAACAGTCTTGCCTTCTCATTTCTAATAATTTGATTTTGCTCTTGCTGAATGGTTGCTACAATCGTTTTCATCTGAGCATCAGAATGCTTGCCCAGCACTTCCTGCAGCAGCTCATCGCCGATCGTGACGCCAGCATCAAACATACTTTTTATGACACTGTTTCTAATCATGAATTGCCGCTTCAGCATCATCTCGCCATCTATCGTTCCTTCAGGCGTTTTATAGCGGACCGCACCAGGGCCGTAATCATAGTAAAGGCTGGAGATCGGAGCTCGCCAGTCATAAATTAAATACTGCTGCGTATCTTCGTCAAACAATGACCCGATGCCAAGATAGATTTGCTCTGCCCCCTGAGATTCATAGCCGGCTTCAACAAAATCGATACGGCCGAAATATGGAGATTGCTTCAGCTTGAGCATCACTTTAAGCTGCTTCTCCATATGAAGTTGGCTGCGCTCTCTCTCTGATAATATTTCTGCCTGCTGCTTCATGCTTGCATAGGTTTCAGCTGTTTCTGCGGCATCTTCAAAATTTATCGTCACATCATCCCAAAAGTTTTTGCGGAAATCGACAATATCATCCTTGAGCTGAATGCTTTCCTCGCTTTTCCGTTCAATCAGGCTCTCAATAACCGCAACAACCTGGTTGACTCTTTGCTGCTCTTGCTGCCATTCCTCATTTTTATTTTCAATCTGCTTCGTATCCGCAAGCTCCATACCTGTCTTATCACTAGTCATCCACAAACCTCCTAACTCATAAATCCAATGTCGGACAGCATAATCTTACCAGGGCCGCTCTGAAAGCGGAATGTAATCCGTTGAATAGCTGTAGGATCTACTTTTGCTGTTTTATTTTTATCGGAATCAATGAAAGTAAATAAGTCCATGGGGACAACAAATGTTTGAAAAACCGTTTCTGCCGGCTGTTTATATTTTTCGTTTTTAATGCGCTGCTCCAGCCATGACAGCGATGTAAAGCTTGCATACATCGGCGCGGCAACCGGCATATGATCATTTAGCTCCAGCACTAATATTTCGCCGCTGTCTGTTTCAAGCTCAATCTCCACAACCGGCGTTGGGGGCAGCTGCTCTGCTCTTTCCTGTTCCGCATCTGCGGGGACAAAGCTTGCAGAAGGCTCCAGCCTATTCCCTTCTGCTTCAGCGCTATCGCTGTTAGCTTGCTGCGAGGCATTAGCCCCTTGCTGTTCATTACTCTGCTCTGGCGTCTCGCTGCCTGCCGCTTCGATTAACTCATGCTCCATATTCGCTAAAGAAAATACAAAATTTGCTTCGCCTAATCCGCCAAGCTCATCTGAAGCCATGTCGGACAGCAGCAAATCATATTGCGCACCCGCTTCTTCCCATTCCAGCTCAATCCCTTTTACATCCTTGCTTTGCCCATCTCGATTTTTGGCATAGGCTTCATTCCAGCCTGTCATGCCAACTGCATTTTGCTCCGACACAATAGGTCCTGGAGCAATCGGCACAAAGCTGGATTCCTCGTAACGGCTTATATACTGTGTATCAGGCAGCCAGTCAGTGACGCTGCGGTAATCTTGAAATAGCTGCTTAAATTCAAATTTATCATTTAAAGCAGCTTCTAGAAATGCCGACACATAAAGCTTTGCAATATTTTGCTGCTCTTGCTTCGATAGCATGCCATTGCGATTCAAAAACAATCCGCCCGGCAAACTTTCATCCATCGTCCCCCACTTGGAGTTAAACTGGCTATGATTTGCATCTGCAATATATAGCGCAGCTTTAAACCTATTTTCCCCGCTTAAACTGACTCTGGCATATTGCCTTTCTCCAAAAAAATTGTTAACATCCGCATCTCGAGCGCCTTGCAGCGTTAAATAATACGTATCTTTAAGCTCTGCATATTGATCTTGAATGGCTGTATCGGTAGGCGCTAATGCGACAACTGCTTTTACAGTATACTCCTCCTTGTCAGGCAGCGCAGCAGCATCGTCGAAGAATCGATCACGGTCTGCTGCCATAGCAGCAGCCTGCCCTCCCCTAGAGTGTCCAATTATAGCTAAATTGTGCATATCAATTTGATTTTCAAATATAGTTGCGCTGCTGTTCCATTTCTTTAATTGGTTAATATGCTGCAGAAGCACCCAAGCACGCATTAGCATATCGTTATCCGGAATGCTCGACCATGCTGAATAGTTCAAAAAATTTTCATCGACCGATACAGCTATTATGCCTCTGCTGGCAAGCAGCTCGCCCAAATATTCATAGCCTTCATCGGAGAAATATTCCATAAGATGATTGCCGTGAACGATTAAAGCTAGCGGAAAAGGGCCCTTGCCTTCTGGCATCCATACTGTGCCATTAACTGGCAACCCGGCGGCGTCGAACCCCCAAAAAGCTTTTTTCAGCCAAGACCAATGCGTAATGTAAGAAGAAGCATCTACTGGATCAGAAATGAGATCAACCTGGCTGCCAAACCATTTGCGATGCTTATCCTTGCCGCTTCCATACGTATATTTATGATAAGCATATTGCCCTGGCTCAGCTGGATTATCCGTCTCCAGCACTGCTGCAGCGTTGTCGTTAGCTACCCAGCTGTCTGTAAAATGCTTATCGCGTTCAGGCACTGCAGATGGTCCATTTATAGCAAGTACCGTTAACAATGCAGTCATAATTATAGTACCTAGCGCCGCCATTATTATTTTTGATACAGATTTAAGCCGGGCGTAATAGAGCCAGCCCAGAAAATAACCTGAGCAAATGCCGAACGAGCAATAAATAAATGCGAAAACAATAGATATAGGTCGTCCTAGCTCGGCATAACTCAATATAAAATAAACTTCTAAAAACAAAAAAATAGCAGCTGCGCATACTTTACGTGGAATCGGCAGACGTATCAGCGTAAATAAAAAACTGACGATGGGCACAAAAATAGCTAGACCGAGTAAATTGGCTGCAATTGCAGCGCCAAAGTCAATCCAGACCCCCAGTCCGGTAGGCACTCCTCTTGCTGCAAGCAGTACAGCAACTACACTTAATGCAATTAAAGCTCCAACAGCTACATGACTTCTTGCACCATCAAGGCGATATTTCATCGCATAAATCCGGCTAAATCTATCAATCAGCTTGCGATTGCTCGAATAGCCTATTTTGACTTGCATTGTTATCCTACAACCTCCAGCCAATTTCTCCCGTTTCTTTTTTCAATTTTGACATTTACATCAAAAAAATCGCTCATCGTTTCCGAATGAAGCACACTCTCTGTATATCCTTCAGCATACGCTTTGCCGGATTTTATTAAAAACGTTTTAGTAAAACAAGGTAATATTTCTTCAACATGATGGGTGACATAAATTAATGTCGGCGCATTATCCTGCTTGGCAATGCGGTCGATCATGGACAAAAGCTGCTCTCTAGCAAAAATATCCAGACCCGTACAAGGCTCATCAAGAATCAGCAGCTTCGGTTTATTCATAAGCGCCCGTGCTATCAATATTCGCTGCTTTTCGCCTTGAGACAAATTGCCATAATTTCTGTGCGCAAAGGATTGACAGCCGAGCTGCTCCAGCAACCGCTCCGCTTCCTGCTCATCCTCGGCAGTTATTTCATCATAAACGCCAATTGTTGAATATTTTCCGCTAAGCACTGTTTTCAACGCCGAATCCGTTGCATACAGCTTTTGCTGCAGTGATGTGCTTACCCAGCCGATGCTTTTACGCAGCTCACGCAAATCATATTCTCCAAATTTGTGTCCTAATACTGCTACAGAGCCGCTGGTAGGCCAAATATAACCGTTAATCATATTTAACAGCGTAGTTTTCCCCGAGCCGTTAAGGCCAAGCAAGCACCAATGCTCGCCGCTTGCAATTGACCAGCTCACACCCTGCAGAATCGTGTCATCACCGCGCTCCCATGTAATGTCCTTCATCTCAACTATCATAGTTTCACCCCACCCAAACTGTTAATGCTAGAATAACAAACTTAAATATCTTCTACTATCATACAAGAAATCCTTGTTTATCGAAAGTTGCGCAAAGGTTATACGGCTTCCGCCGTCCTTAAAACGAGCCCGGTACCAATGAAATAATAAAAAGAAGCTGTTGATATGGGATTCCATATCAGCAGCTTCTTACAACAAGTTTTTTAAAATATTATGCAATAAAGGAATAATACAGTGGCACTACAACTAAATTAAAGGCTAATGTCGCGGCGCCCAAGCCAATCGCCCAGCCGCCAAGCGTACGGCTATTGCTTCGGTAAGCCATAATTCCAAGCACAATTGCAACTACGCCCATTATTAAAGGCCATATAAACCATGATGCTATCGCAAACACTAATCCGGCCCAGCCAAGCGCCTGATTGGCTTCACTGGCATCCACCTCATCAAGTTCGCGATTATCAATACTTTCATTATAATTCCTGCCTGCTTCACTGCTTGCATGCAAATTTGGATCTGCATATGCAAATTCAGCTGCAAACTCTTCATCATTTTCCTTCATTACGCTCATGTCATCCAAATCAGGGCTGCTCCAATTGGTCATGAATGAATCAAAATCAGAGTGCTCGTCCAGTTGATCCTTATCTCGATCCATTATGCTCACCCCTTAGGCTTGAATGTTTGACAGCAGGTTGCAGATGATTCAATAGCTTCATCTTGATGGTAAAGGCCTAAATCGTCTGCAGCAAATTCCTCTTGGAAATTTTCCTGTGCATGCTGATCGATATCAATAAGAATTTCATCAGCATTACAACGGTTTCCTTCCTTCCAATAGCTGCAATTCGATACGCTGCAATTTACGCCATTTGGCATAAAAAAATCACCTCCACTATCAAGGTTCCCCCGATGAGAAGTGATTCATTCTGCCTTATTTTTGTGCTTGCATTCGTTTTTGCGTCATATAGTCATTTTCATAAAAGGCTAACTCATCGCGCAGTTCCTCGAAAATTTTGGCCAAATCAAGAATCAAAGCGCGTACAGCTGGATTAGGCTTATATCTAAATCTGATCGCATCCTGACCTGTATATGCATATCTGCCATCCTCTGAGTAGCATTCATTTTTGGGATAAAAAAATACATTAATACATTGCTGATACACTTCATATAACGTTTTTGCCGCGAGCTCGTCAGTCGCCTGCTGCCTGCGGTGCAGCACCCATAATTTTTCAGAGCATACTTCGGAAAATACTAGCAAATGCCGCAAGTCGGAAAGCAAACCGGAATAATAAGCTACTGCTTCATCTGTTCCATCATCTTCAGCGAGCTGACTCAAACAATATTTATTTAAGAACGGCTCCAGCAGCTCAATAACTTCTTTTAACCGATCGCTTGCCATCTCACTTAATGCTCTGACATTAGCTGACAACATTTGGTAAATCCCCTTTCATACCTGCCACAAACAAAGTCGAAACATCAATATAGTACCACAAATAAAGGCAAAGCGATATAACTTCTAAATCGAATAAAAAAATGCACGAATAGCAACCCTAACTATGCAAAGAACGACTACAGGAGGCCTCACTAAATATGTCCAAAGCATGGGTTACCGGCTTCACCATTATTGCGCTTATCGCCTTGCTGCTGCCTGCAGCTACTTTAACAACACCTAAATCGAAACAAAAAATGAATCACGTAACACCTCAGGCCGTGCATCCCGTACAAGAGCAATCATTCAAGCAAGCAGCACTTGAGCGGGATATAAAAGCGACTTCCCAATTAATGACGGATGAAACAAAAAAAGATTTGAAACAACTCCTTCAATCTATTCATGGTCATTCAAATTTGAATCAGGCAATTGACTCACTTATGAAGGAACATCCTTATCTTGTTTACATTTCCGTTACACAGCCGCAATCAAGCTTAGCGAAGGGAAAGCTTCCGCCCACGAGAAGCGGCTTGGCAGATCAATTGCTGCTGGAAGCATCAAGCAAAATAAAAACGAATGAAATGTATATTTCAGATTCTTTTCACTGTGACAAAGGCAGCTTGTTCCGTATTGTAGCCATACCTGATGAGTCTGCAGCCGGCCATGGCGCAATCGCGGTAATGAAAAAAGATGTTTTAAAATCTGTCGAAGCACATCAAAAGCGTAATTTGCGTTTAATTCCGTATCCTGCAGAGGGTAATTATCGGATTGAATCTGTTTTGCCTAATACGACCAAAGATGTTACTGTCAAAAATGGCGAGGATAACCAAAATGCAAGCCATTATCACATTAAAGATGCAGTCGTGCATTTTCATCGCGAATTGAATGACAAAGAGCTTGCCCAAATTGAAAAAGAAGTACAGGCAAAAGTAATTCAGCAGCTGCAGGACAGCTATATTTTCAGATCGACTCATGTTGAAGCTAAAGAGCTCATTCAATACTTCAAGGCAAACTGGAAGCCTGAATTTGCCGAGCCTCATTATTTATATTTAACGAATGAAACAAACGAAACAAATGAAGCTTTAGGCAGCGAGCAATCTCCGGTTATTCCAAATGATGTGCTTTATTCCAAGTATCAGTGGAATTTGCCGTCTATTGAAACTGAAAAAGGCTGGAACATTTCCAAGGGCACAGATGATGTAATTATTGCGGTTCTTGATACTGGCGTTCAAACGAATCACCCTGACCTTGCCGGAAGATTTGTGGATGGAACAAATATAGTAGACCCTTCCAAAATGCCGGAGGATGATGTAGGTCATGGTACTCACGTTGCCGGTATTATCGGAGCGACTGTCAACAATACAGAAGGCGTTGCAGGCGTTTCCTGGTTCAATAAAATTATGCCGGTCAAAGTGCTGGACAGCAGCGGCGCCGGGTCTACCTATTCTGTAGCTCAAGGTATTATTTGGGCGGTAGATCATGGTGCTAAAGTAATCAATATGTCGCTTGGCAATTATGCCAATGCAGAGTTTTTGCATGATGCGGTCAAGTATGCCTATGAACGCGACGTTGTGCTGGTCGCAGCCAGCGGCAATGACAATACAGACCGTCCAGGCTACCCGGCAGCTTATCCGGAAGTATTTGCGGTTGCGGCTACCAATAGCGGCAAGCAGCGCGCCTCCTTCTCCAATTATGGCGACTATATCGATGTTGCAGCACCAGGTGAAAGTATTGCCAGCACCTACCCAGGCAATCAATATGCCGCTTTGTCCGGCACATCGATGTCAACACCGCATGTGGCGGCATTAGCGGGGCTAATCAGATCTGTGCGGCCAGAGCTGACCAATGAGGAAGTTATGAATATTATGCGCAACTGCACCGTAGACCTTGGCGATCCTGGAAAAGATATTTATTTCGGCTATGGCGAGGTAGACGTAGACAAAGCGCTTCAAGCAGCAAGCAATTACACTGGCACTCTGCAAATGTTCCCGAGCCAGGTAAAGAAAAGACTGGAGCGCATTGCTAATCAAGCATCGTAGTGCTTCACTTTACGATCTAAAGCATTTAGTGCAAGTAATCCAATCCTGATGCATTTAGATGCTGCTTGAAACTTAACGATTTATCACGGACACAGAGATATTCTTACTCACGATCTTTCGGTCTACAAAAAGACGAAACAAGTGAATAGCTGTTTCTGTGTCCGCTTTGTATTTTATTAAATTGAAATAAAAATTTTAATTACGTTGTTATTTGTTATTGAATAACAGGATCAACAAAGAACGATAAAAAAGACCGCTTCTCATAATGAGAAAGCGGTCTTATTCCTTAAACAAGGATGATCTGTTCAGTACAGTATTGATCCTGCAAAATCGCAGTGTATTTCTCAGGCTGTTGAAAAATAATTCTAACAAAGATTAGCAGCTCTATGTGTGAATAATCCTCGTTTTTAAGCATCATTTGAACCAAATAAGGCCACATATCTTCGTTAGATTTTTACAACAACGCTTTTTGCTCAATAGTGCAAAATCAAATCAAAATGATAATCAATAATCAAACCGATGATCAATATTCGTATTATTGTTTAATAATAACTCGTGCGGAAAGCTTGCCATAAGCCGGGTTCTGTACTCCTGGTGGTAATAACGGGAACGACCCTCCCACGGGAAGTGACAATCATCTATCTAGGCTGTACATTGCTGTACAGCTCCAGCAACCAACCCGGACACGCCCCGGGTCAGGGCTGCAGCTCTAGGCTGCTCTGTCCTCTCGGTCTTGCTCCAGATGGGGTTTACCAGGAACATAGTCACCTATGCTCCTCGTGGTCTCTTACACCACGGTTCCACCCTTACCTGTTTCGGCTTGAAGCCGATCATCGGCGGTCCATTTCTGTGGCACTATCCTTCAGCTCGCGCTGACTGGACGTTATCCAGCATCCTGCCCTATGGAGCCCGGACTTTCCTCTCGCAGTAACAAAGACTGCCAGCGATTGTCTGTCAAACTTTCCGGTGCATCGTTAAGTATACAAGGTAATACACGAAAGCTCAAGTATAAATAACAGGATAAATAGCTATAGTTAACCAGTTTATACGAATTGGAAAGGTTCTGTATGCAGCTTGGACGCGACAATTTTAGTGTCCATTTTCTCTGCAAGCAATTTGTCAGCCAGCCAATCCGCAACTTGCTGCTTCATGACCTTTTCTATATTATGGCCCGCATCAATTATAGTCATGCCTGCAGCCAAAGCATCATGCGCTGTATGATAGTCGATATCGCCTGTCACGAGCACATCTGCGCCTGCAAACTTAGCTTTTCCTACATATTTTGCGCCTGAGCCGCCTAATACGGCTGCTTTTCTAATAGGCGTATCAAGCGCTCCTACAACCCGAAGCACAGGAACATCAAATGCGGTTTTGAGGCGCTCAGCAAGCTCGCCAAGTACGGCAGGCTGCTCCAGCTTCCCTGCTCTGCCTAGTCCATAGCTTCTGCCTTCGAGCAATGTCGGAAACACATCATAGGCAGCTTCTTCGTAAGGATGCGCCCTAATCATCGCCGATACAATTTTTCTATGCTTGCTGGCTGGAATAACTGTTTCCAGCCGAATTTCTTCAGCCTTCTCCAGCTTGCCGCTCGTCCCTACATAAGGGTTAGTTGCTTCTCCAGGCAAAAATGTACCTTCACCGCGTACAGCAAAGCTGCAGCTGCTATAATTGCCAATCTCTCCGGCGCCAGCCTGCCATAAAGCTGCACGCACTGCATCTACATGGCTTTCCGGCACATAAACAACAAGCTTCAGCCAATCATCCTGGTACACCTGTTCCAAAAAGGTGCGGCCGCTTTTCTCGATACCGATCTGATCCGCAAGCCAATCATTAATGCCGCCTTCAGCCACATCGAGATTTGTATGTGAAATATATACGGCAATATCATTTTTTATTAATTTTTCATACAGCTTCCCCACCGGAGTCGAAGTATCGATTTTGGCAAGCGGCCGAAATATAATCGCATGATGAGCAATAATGAGCTCAGCCTTAGCCGCGATTGCTTCCTCGACCACCTCATCCGTCACATCTAATGCAACGAGTGCGGTTGATATTGGCTTATTAAGTGTACCAAGCTGCAAGCCGATCCGATCATTCTCTACAGCATAGCGCTTTGGCGCCAGCTGCTCCAGAAGCTGAATTAGCGCTTGTCCGTTGATAAGCATCGCAATACCTCCTCCAATACTTTAATTTCATTACGGAATGCAGCCTGACGCTCCGCTGCATCCTGTTTGTCTGAGCCCTCCAGCTGCCGGCAAATCCAATTCAGCTTATCGAGCTCTCCTTCCCATTTGCTTATAAAAACCTTTTCCGGCTTGCGAAGCAAATAAGGTCCCATTTTGTAGACGACATCTGCAGCAATGACCTTATCCAGCTTGCTGTTAAGAAAGCTGCCGTCATAAGCCAGGCTGAGATAAAAGCTATATTTGTCCTCTGTCTGACTTATGCTCGTTTCAGAAGGAGATAAACGATTCATCACTGCATTCAGCTCATTTTCCGTCAAATCATTTGCGGCAACAAGCATTTCGTAAATTTTACCGTCTTCTTCAATAATTGCCTCTTCAATTAAATACCATTTATGCTCTGCAAGCCAGCGCCTTACTGCCTCCTCGCCAACATTTGGCTGAAGGATTAACTTTCGCACGCCATGCAGCTTCCCATTCACTCTGCCAGCTTCAAGAATATCACGCATTAAGCTTCCGCCCATGCCTGCAATCGTTACTGTATCTGCTTCACCCTCGCCTGTCAGAACAGATAAGCCATCTCCCTGTCTAACGTCCAAAAGGTGGCTCAATCCAGCTGAAGCGGCTTGCTTCTTCGCTGCATGAAAAGGACCTGCATTAAGCTCGCCTGCAATTGCGGAGGAGCATTTTCCATTTTGCAGCAAGTATACGGGCAGCAGTGCATGATCTGAGCCTATATCAGCAACAATTGAGCCTTCTGTTACATAATCTGCAATTGCTTGCAATCGTTTTGACAGTTTTACCATTAGACTACCCACACCATCCATCGTTTGCGCATAAGGAAAAGTACTGCTCCTCCCAGCGCGATTTTAAATAAAATTTGCAATTGTATAATAGCTGTTCCTTCGAAAGCCAGCAAAGAGTAAACTTCAGGCATAAACCAGACCAGTGCACATATAACAAAAAGCACGGCTGCAACCGGTTTGGACCATCGGTGTATAAACCAGCTAGTCCAGCCGAATATTACTGCAATCGGCAGCCAGTACAGCTGAATCTCGAACCATTTCGGTTCGGTAGTATAAGTATACAGCATCCATCCATAAACAAGTAATGAGGCTAACCAGCCGCTTAGATGGAGCATAGGAATATTCATTTTAATGCCGCAAATAATCCATAGCAGAGCACATGCGCTAAGCAGTAAAATTTTCCAAAGCATATCTTCCCATTCATGAAGATTCAATATGTATAATCCGCCGCCAAGCAGAACCAGCATGGCGATTCCAATGCAGGCTATGCCCGAGCTTTCTGAGCGCTTGCGAATTCGCGCTCCCATCCATAAAAGTGCTATCGTTCCGAGGACAACTACAGAAATTTGCAAAGTGGTCGGAAAACGGCTAAAATAAAACACAAGAATGGAAATAAAGGTAAATGTTCCTAAAGTAAGGAACCACTGTAGGCCTGTTGCCTTTTGAATCGTTGCAACTGCTTTACCGACTGCGCTTTGCTGCTGCTGAATGCTTGTAGTCTCTTCATCATCTGCGTATAGATTCAACAGGAAATCGCAATATTGATCCGGAAGCAGCTTGCTTTTTCGCCAGTTAATAATTTCATTGACTATAATTTGCCTGCGTTCCTGATTCATATAAGCTCTGTTTCCTTTCATAAGCATATGGAAGTCATTCAATTATTTTGCTGTACTTGGAAAAAAGACCTCGCTGCCGAGGCAGAAAGGTCATGTTATCCAGCATTTATTCTAGGAAATCCTTCAATCGCTTGCTGCGGCTAGGATGACGCAGCTTGCGCAGCGCTTTCGCTTCAATCTGACGGATACGCTCGCGTGTAACACCGAATACTTTGCCAACCTCTTCAAGCGTTCTTGTGCGGCCATCATCCAATCCGAAGCGAAGTCTCAGCACATTTTCTTCACGCTCAGTCAAAGTATCCAGCACATCCTCAAGCTGCTCTTTCAGCAGCTCATAAGCTGCAGCATCAGCCGGGGCTAGCGCCTCCTGATCTTCGATGAAATCGCCTAAATGCGAATCGTCTTCTTCGCCGATTGGCGTTTCAAGAGAAACCGGTTCTTGAGCGATTTTCATAATTTCACGAACCTTCTCCGTGCTTAGCTCCATCTCTGCAGCAATTTCTTCAGGAGTCGGTTCGCGTCCAAGCTCTTGAAGGAGCTGTCTGGACACGCGAATCAGCTTGTTGATGGTTTCAACCATATGAACGGGAATACGTATCGTACGCGCTTGGTCAGCAATTGCGCGAGTGATCGCCTGGCGAATCCACCAGGTCGCATAGGTACTGAATTTAAAGCCCTTTTGATGGTCGAATTTCTCAACCGCTTTAATTAGCCCCATATTACCCTCTTGAATCAAATCCAGGAACAGCATTCCACGACCAACGTAACGCTTGGCAATACTTACTACTAGTCGCAAGTTAGCTTCAGCCAATCTTCGCTTTGCTTCCTCATCGCCATTTTCGATTCGAATTGCAAGTTCAATTTCATCATCGGCAGAAAGCAATGGAACCCGGCCAATTTCTTTTAGATACATCCGAACGGGATCGTTAATTTTAATGCCTGGCGGAAGCGCCAAATCATCATCAAAATTAAATTCATCCTGCTCCCGCTCTTGATCATCATTCGGCCTGCCAAGCGGATGCTCCTCTTCGCTTTCGTTTTGAACCTCGATGCCAAGATCGTCCAGCTGCTCGAAAAATTCATCGATTTGCTCTGGATCCTGGTCAAACGGAGACAGCTTCTCCATAATTTCTTTGTACGTTAGTGTTGATCGTTTTTTGCCTTGCTCAATGAGCTGATCCTTGACACGATCTAATTTTAGTTCAGTATCCAGTTCAGTATGTTGATCATTCGCCATCTTCCGACTCCCTCCTCCCTAGATGCGTTAATCAGGTCAACCTTTTAACTGTTGCTCTAGGGTTATAATCTCGCTTAACATTTTTGCTGCCGTAATGGCATCGCCAGCTCGCTCTGCCCGAATCATCTCTTCTTTCTTTTGCTCGATGATGCGTAATTGAGGCACTTTTATAATTTGTTCTACAAATTCTTCCATTATATCCTCATCAAACGGCATATCGCCGTCCATCATTAAAATGGAAGCTGTCACTTGCTCCAGCCGTGCATCGTGCAGCGTCTCCATAAAGCGGGCAGCGTCGGCTTCATAGCCTTGTGCGTAATAAGCATATAAATAAGCAGCAATTGCTGCATGATCAGCTACATTAAACGCATCGTTAATGCGTTCATGCACTGTTTGTGCTACATCACGATCTCGAATCATTACGTGAAGCAATCTACGCTCAGCGTAAGTATATGCGGGCATTAAGACAGGTCTATCGCTTGTACGCCGGTTTTCATTCCTACCATTATTCCACGAATTGTCGTTATTATCCCTTTGCGGATTGTTTTTTTGCCTTTCAAGCCGCAATTGATGACAATCCTGCTTCAAAGCATCTAGCGAGATATCAAATTCTTTGGAAAGCTCCTTCAAATAAATTTCTCTCTCTGTAGACGTCTCGACATCAGCAATCGTTTCGATCGCTTCCATCAAGTAGTTTTTTCTGCCCTCTTCATTTAACATTATATGGTTTTTCTTTGAATATAGTAGCTTGAATTTTGTAACAGAAACACTATCGTCAAGGGTAGTCCGCAAAAACGCTTCTGCACCATATTCGCTAATATAATCATCCGGGTCTTTGCCTCTGGGCAGCATCGCAATCATAACCTTCAAACCGGCGGCTTCTAAAAGTGGAATGGACTTTAAAGCTGCTGCTTGCCCGGCATCATCGCCGTCATAGCATACAATAACTTCCTGTGCCTGCCGTTTCAATATAGCGCAATGCTCTTCCGTCAGCGCGGTACCCATCGTTGCAATGCCATTGCTTAGTCCAGCATGCCAAGCTTTAATGACATCCATATAGCCTTCAAACAAAACGGCTTGCTTTCTTTTTCTAATGGCTGGCCTTGCCTGGTGCAGATTATAAAGCGTGCGGCTCTTTGTAAACAGCTTCGTTTCAGACGAATTCAAATATTTGGGTTGACCTTCTCCTATTATTCGTCCGGCAAGCGCAATAGCGCTGCCGTCGCGGTCATGTATTGGAAATATGATTCGACTGCGAAATCTGTCTACATAGCCGCTGCCGTCCTGCTTGGCAGCTACAAGGCCGTATTTTTCCATCAGCTCCATATCAAAGCCGCGTTTGGAAAGGAAACGTGTTAATATATCCCACTCATCAGGTGCATAGCCGATTTGAAACTGACCAATCAGCCGATCGCTCATTCCTCTTTCTTTTAAATACTGCTTCGCCTCAAGCCCTTGCTTGGTGTTATTCAGCACATAGTGATAAAACTTAACGGTCAGCTCATGCGCTTCAATTGCTTTTGTCCGCTCAGGATCCTTGCTTGCAGCCGATCCGCCTTCTGGCGAGCTCCAAGTTACGGGAATGCCTGAATCTTCTGCAAGCACGCGAACCGCCTCAGGAAACGAGTAGCCTTCCATCTCTTCTACGAAGCGAATAACATTTCCGCCCTTTCCACAGCCGTAGCAATGGAAAATTTGAAGCTCAGGCGTAACCGTAAAAGAAGGAGTGTTCTCTGAATGAAATGGACATAATCCTTTCATATATTTGCCGTGCTTCGTGAGATGAACGTACTTCCCAACTGTTTCAACTATGTCATGACGCGCTCTTACCGCATCAATAACCTCCTGTGGAATTTTGCCATAAGACAATAGTTCATCACCTTCATCCTAGTAACACGTAAGTAATATTCGCTAAATTTCCGAGTTCTCCTGCAAGTTTTGCAAAACTTTTGTCAACTTTTGTTGAAATCTTTCTCGATCCTCCGGCATAAGCGGCTTTGGTCCCTTTGTCCGGCCTCCGCCACGTCTGATTTTGGCTTGCACATGCCTGCGCTCCATCAAATAATCAATATTATCATTCGTATATTCCTCTCCTCGAGGCGATATTACTAATGCACCTTTGGCAAGCGCAATACATGCCAGTCCAAAATCTTGCGTCACTACGATGTCGCCTTTGCGGGTTCTGTTCACGATATATAAATCGGCCGACTGATTGCTGCGGTCAACCTGTACAATCTCAACGCCGGCATGATCTGCGAGCCTATGATCGAAAGAAGCAACCATACATACATGAACCGAAAAATCGGCTGCTGCTGATATAATTTCCTGCTTTACGGGACAAGCATCGGCATCAACGATTATAGCAGGGCTTTGCCTACACATTTTAACCACTCTCCATTTGTTCACTTAAGCGGTTATTATATGCCGCAACAATAATGCTGCTACATTATATATACGTGAACACAATGCAAAAATCCTGCAAACAGCTCATTATATCTAGCTGTTATTATATGTCAGGCGACGTATATACTCCATAATAAGACTCGCTGTTTCCTCAACGGCTCGATGAGACACATCTATGACGACACAATCCAGCTCTTTCATAATATCTGCAGCATATTGCAGCTCCTGCTGAATGCGATTCGCGGTTGCATAGGAGGCTGTATTAGGCAAGCCCAATGCTTTAAGCCGTTCCTTGCGAATGACATTCAAATAATTTTGATCAATCGTCAGACCGATAATTTTGGAGCGGGGAATTTCATACAACTGCTTTGGTATTTTGAGCTCGGGCACTAAAGGAACGTTGGCCACCTTATACTTTTGATGAGCAAGATACATCGATAATGGCGTCTTTGAAGTTCTCGACACTCCAACAAGCACAATATCAGCTTTTACAACGCCTGATGTATCTCTGGCATCATCATATTTAACGGCAAATTCAACAGCTTCCACCTTGCGGAAATAATCTTCGTCCAAAACATGGTTGAGGCCAGGCTCCTGCCTCGATTTGCGGCCCGTTCTGACCTCAAGCGTCTCGATGAACGCGCCGAGCAAATCAATTGCCTGAACATGCTCCTGCTCCGAGAGCCTTCTTAAGCAATCACGCAAATCACTTCTTACCAGCGTATACAGCACGATTGCATTCATTTGCTTAGCCTGCTCAATAATGCGCCTCAGCGCATTTTCATCAGTGACAAAGGGTGCTCTCCGTATATCCGCTTGGATAGGATGAAACTGCGCAATAGCCGCTCTCACAACTAATTCTCCTGTATCACCAGCGGCATCCGAGACGACATAAATGATAACTTCAGCATCACTTTTAGGCATCACCCATCAACTCCTGACGATTAAAGTTTGTTTTTACCAAACTAGCTTGGAGAAGTCGGCAAGCTTTTTAATATCTTGACCGATTGCAAACAGCGTTGCCAAACGATTGCGGCGGATTGCCGCATCTTCAGCCATGACCATTACATTTTCAAAATAATTGGAAATGGCAGGCTTTAAGGAAGAAAGCTGCTTCAGCGCCAACTCCATATCTGTATTTTCAATAGCTGCAACAAAGCCCGGTCTTGCTTCCTGCCATGCTTTATATAGCTCATTTTCTGTCACTTCTACAAACAGGGAAGGATCGATTGCATCGCTTTCTGCTTTGGATGCGAGATTAACGACGCGATTGAACGCTTCAACGATTAGCTTGAATTCTGAACGCTGATCGCCCGAAAGTTGGCTGAATACAGCTGCGGCGCGCTTTGTGATACGACGCAGATCATCGAAACCGACCGCCATTACAGCGTCAATGACGTCATAACGCGCTCCATGCTCTGACAGCCAGTTTTTAATGCGCAGCGCAAGAAAATCTTGCAGATCCTTGCGTATTTCCTCCTGTGTGCGCTTCATTCCGCGCTTTACATGCTCCTTCAAAGCAATCGAGTACAGCTCGCTTAGCTGCAGGTTCAAATTGTATGATAGCATAATTTGAACGATGCCTGCTGCCTGACGGCGCAGGGCATAAGGATCCTGCGAGCCAGTCGGAACGATGCCTATGGAGAAACAGCCCACTATCGTGTCCATTTTATCTGCCAGGCTCACGATCGCTCCTGTCAGCTCTGACGGCACCTGATCGCCAGAAAATCTAGGCATATAATGTTCATTGACAGCCTTTGCTACCGATGGATGCTCCCCTAGCTTAGTTGCATAATCCTCCCCCATGATTCCTTGCAGTTCAGGGAATTCGTATACCATCTGTGATACAAGATCGAATTTGCAAATTTGAGCAGCTCTCACAACATGAGCAGTTGTTTCGGCATCGCAGCCAAGCTGCTCGCTAATCGACTTCGCTACCTCTGTAACTCGTCTTACCTTCTCTGCAATCGTGCCCAGCTCTTCATGATATACGATATTTTCCAGCTTGGATAGTGCATGCTCAATCGTCAGCTTATGATCCTCTTCATAGAAAAACTTGGCGTCGGACAATCTTGCGCGCAATACCTTTTCATTTCCTCTGGCAACAAGATCAATCGATTGCTTATCGCCATTGCGAACCGTCACAAAATTAGGCAACAGCTGTCCCTGTTGATCGAATACCGGGAAATATCTTTGATGCTCTCTCATGGATGTAATGAGCACTTCATTAGGTATGCTCAAAAATGCCTCGTCAAATCCGCCGAACAGCACATTCGGATATTCAACTAGAAACAATACTTCCTCAAGGAGATCCTCTTTAATTATTATCGACCAATTTTTTTCCTTCATTAGGCTTTCAATTTGATCGACAATTAATTTTTCACGCTCGGCAATATCAGCAATAACAAACTGCTCGCGCAGCGCTTCCAAATAATTAACAGGCTCATTAATAACTGCATCCTTGCCCAGGAAGCGATGGCCTCGAGATACATTGCCTGTGGCAACGCCTGTAATATCGAATGGAATAACATCGGAGCCAAGCATTGCTACCAGCCAGCGAATAGGACGAATAAATTTAAGATCATAGCTGCCCCAACGCATATTTTTAGGAAATGACATCGAAGTAATAAGCGCCGGCAAGCCTTCAGGCAGCAGCTGCAACGTATCTACACCGACGCTGCTTATTCTGGCGTATACATATTCAACACCCGCAAGCTCCTGAAAATATAAAGCGTCTGGTTCAACGCCCTGACTTCTGGCAAAGCCAAGTGCAGCCTTGCTCCAATTGCCTGCTTCATCCTGGGCAATTTTACGAGACGGCCCTTTAGCCTCCTCATCGATATCCGCTTGCTTAAGAGCCGTTTCATGAACTAGAATAGCAAGTCTGCGCGGTGTTGCAAAAATCTCCACTTCACCGTGTGCAATACGATGTTCCTCCAGCCACTTCACCATTTTATCTTTCAATTGATTAACCGCGCCGCGCACAAATCTTGCCGGCACTTCCTCAAGTCCAATTTCCAGCAATAAATCTTTAGTCATTTTGCTCCACTCCTTCTTTAAGCAATGGGAAGCCGAGCCGTTCACGCTCTGCCAAATAAGTCGCCGCGCAGCTGCGCGCCAAATTGCGGACTCTCGTGATATAGCCTGTGCGCTCTGTTACGCTGATTGCACCGCGCGCATCAAGCAGGTTGAATGTATGCGAGCATTTAAGCACATAATCATATGCAGGAAATACTAAGCCATGCTCCATTGTTTTTCTAGCTTCTTCCTCATACATTGAAAATAGCGAGAAAAGCATCGCCGTATCCGACGTTTCAAAGGTATATTTGGAATGCTCAAATTCCGGCTGCAGAAACACATCGCCGTACGTAACGCCATCTACCCACTCCAGGTCATATACATTTTCTTTCCCTTGAATATAAGATGCAAGGCGCTCCATGCCGTATGTAATTTCAACGGCTACAGGATTGGCATCAATACCGCCAACCTGCTGGAAGTAAGTAAACTGGGTAATTTCCATGCCATCCAGCCAAACCTCCCAGCCTAAGCCCCACGCCCCAAGCGTCGGAGACTCCCAGTTATCCTCAACAAAACGTATATCATGATCGTTTGCATCTATGCCAAGACGCTTAAGGCTTTCCAAATACAGCTCTTGAATATTGTCAGGCGAAGGCTTTAAAATGACCTGAAATTGATGATGCTGATATAAACGATTAGGATTTTCGCCATAGCGCCCATCCGCTGGACGGCGTGACGGTTCTACATAAGCAACATTCCACGGCTCAGGTCCGATCGAGCGCAGAAATGTCATCGGATTCATTGTGCCTGCGCCTTTCTCAACATCATACGGCTGAACAAGAATACAGTTTTGCTCTGCCCAAAATTGCTGCAGCGTTAATATCATACCTTGAAAATTCATTCCGTCATCTCCTTACCTTCTACTCTATATTTGCTAATACAAGGATTGGCCGGACATTGAGCGGGGTCATGCAGAAAACATAAAAAACCCCCGTCTCTACGCCTACAACCCGGCATAGGGACGAGAGTAACTCCCGCGGTTCCACCCTACTTGGCAATCAATTGCTTACCAATGGCAAGCAACGAATCAGCCCACTTTCACGTTCAAGAACTCCGGAGTGCCATTTCATTGCATTGACGCTGCCAGGCTTGCACCATCCCTGACTCGCTAAATACGTCATAAACAACTACTATCTCCATCATCGTTCAATATATCTATTAGCATATTGTATACATGAACTGTTAGCCTGTCAATTCAATTTGTCCAATTGCTCCAGAAAGGCTCTGGATTTAAGCTGGAGTCCAAGCTGTGCATCGAGCAGAGCACGCATTGCTTTTTTTAGTTCTTGCTTCGTTTCCTCTCTTACTTGAATATTGCCCAGTCTTCGCAAATCCATAAGCCGATACAATTTGAGCAGCTTTTGCGCTCCTTCGCTCAAAGTTACTGCAAATCGGTCATTATGCTGACAGCGCGGGCAAAGCGCTCCGCCAAACTGCACGGAAAGCTTATAGACTGCAGCTTCCTGTCCGCATTGCACGCAATATTCCAATTGCGGAGCATAGCCTGCAAAATCCAATACTCGCATTTCGTAAAGCTGTGTCACAATTGCTGTGTCTTTCTTATCGGACAAGGCTTCCAAATAAGCATTCAACTGTTCAAAATAATAGATGCCCGGCTCATCCTCCTGCAGCGTTCGATCCGTCAGCTCAACTGCGTAAGCAGCGTGGGCAGACAGATCCAAATCCTCACGCAAATCATGGTGAGATTGTATAATCTCACCATGATTGAGCGTGCCAAGCCCTTTCGTTCTAAAGTAAGAGAACTCGCCGTAAGTAAATAGTTGCGCAAGAGAAGAATGTCTGCTCCGCATCTTCTTCGCGCCTCTTATTAACACGCCTACTTTCCCCTGCGACTTCGTTAACAGCGTTACAATTTTATTGCTTTCCCCATAATCCATACTGCGAATTACGATGCCTTCAACCCGATACAACATAAGACGGCTCCCCCATGTCACCGACTCAAGCCCTTATTCAGCAGATGCTACGAAGTATGATCCTCGATACCTATTAGTCCCAACTCATCTGCCGCTTCGCTTGATTCAACCGCTTCACCAACTGTTAATCGTTGTTCCATCTCCTTATATAACATGAAAGACTCGACATCTCCTGTCAATGTAAAATACATCCACGAAAAATTCCGCATTCGTATTCATCCCTTTCGCACTCGGAAATGATAGCTGTGACGATTATAGGATGTGACGATTTGCCCTTTCGTATCCTTAGCAAATATCGACAATTCATGTACAGGAATTGCAATTAACAGCAGCATGACATTATTCATTCATTTATTCATGCTTAAAGCCTAGATCCTTCAGCACTCTTTCTTGATTGCGCCAATCCTTTTTCACCTTTACCCACAGCTCCAAGAAGATTTTTGAACCCAGCAATGCTTCAATATCATGCCGCGCCTTCTGTCCGACCTGCTTAAGCAGCTCGCCTCGTTTTCCGATTATGATTCCTTTCTGGGAATCTCGTTCTACAAAGATGATAGCGCCGATATAGACTACGCCATTATCCTGCACCCGCATATCCTCTATAGCAACAGCAATGGAATGCGGCACTTCTTCTCGTGTCAAATGCAATATTTTTTCTCTTATCAGTTCCGCGCACACAAATTGCTCAGGATGATCTGTAATTTGATCCGCAGGATAATATTGCGGGCCCGGCGGCATATATTTGGTCAGCTGCTCAATCAATGTGTTTATATTGTTGCCGTGCAAAGCCGACACTGGAACAATTTCTGCAAACGGGTAGAGCTCATTATACTGCGCAATAATGGGAAGCAATGCTTCCGGCTCGACTTTGTCGATTTTGTTCATGACTAAAAATACAGGTGTTTTCGTTTTTTTAAGCTGCTCGATAATATAACGGTCGCCGCCGCCAAGCCCTTCGGAAACATCAATCAGAAACAAGGCTGCTTCGACTTCCTTCAGCGCGCTTTCCGCTGTTTTCATCATATAATTGCCAAGCTTTGATTGTGGCTTATGTATGCCAGGTGTATCCAAAAAAACGATTTGTGTATTTTCAGTTGTGTAAACACCATGAATTTTGTTGCGCGTCGTTTGCGGTTTATCGGACATAATTGCGATTTTTTGACCGATCAAATGATTCATCAGCGTTGATTTGCCTACATTGGGCCGCCCGATAATGGCTACAAAGCCAGAGCGGTAACTATCTTTATTATTCGTCGTTGATTGTTTCATTGCTAGCTATGATCCTCCTTGTGTAAATCAGCATTAGTAAATGCTCCCGGCAGCAGCTCTGCAACAGCTGCGCGGGCAATATCGCCCTTCAGGTTGCTCATTATGACCGGCATGCTTGGCGGGCACAGCTCGATAAGCACCTGTCTGCATACGCCGCAAGGCGTGATCGGCATATCAGTATCGCCAATAACCGCAATAGCCGTAAACTGGCCTGGCTTCAGACCATCGGCAATCGCACGGAACAATGCTGTTCGCTCTGCGCAATTGGTAGGGCCGTATGCTGCATTTTCTACGTTGCAGCCGCTATGAATATGGCCGTTTTGATCCAGCAGAGCAGCGCCGACACGAAAGCCTGAATAAGGAACATAAGCTTTCTGCATAACCTCTTTGGCTGCTGCAATCAGCTCCATTTCTAATTTCCCGCCAGCGGACAGTTGCTCGTCTTTACTCATAGTAAGCTTCACTCCCTACCCTTTTACCAGTGACCAGAAAAAAGGCCCGAATAAAATTACACCTGTTATAATAGCCGCAAAAGCGAAGAACAGCACTGCTCCTGCAGCGACGTCCTTCGCAATTTTGGCAAAAGGATGCTTGTCCGGGCTGGCCAAATCAACAGCATGCTCGATCGCTGTATTAATAAGCTCAGCTCCTATTACAAGCGAAATCATCATAATCAAAACGATCCATTCCAAAGGTGACAGCTTGGCGGCGACCGCTAAGCCGCAAGCAAGCAAGGCAGCAATCAGATGAAATTTCATATGGCGCTCTGAACGAACCGCATATCCAATTCCCCAGCAGGCTAGCGCTGCACTTTTCAAAAATTTCTTCATCTATCTCAGTAAACCTGCTTGCTGCAGTACAGCTTCTTGTTTGGCTATCATAATTCGTTCACTGCTTTCATCCTGATGGTCATAACCAAGTAAATGCAGGAAACCATGTACAAACAGGAAGCCGAGCTCGCGCTCCAAGGAATGGCCATACTCTTTGCTTTGCTCAAGCGCGCGTTCTGCAGAAATAATAATATCTCCCAGCATGCCTAGCAGCGGTATGGATTCGGATTCACTCTCTACTTCAAAAATAATATCCAGCTCGCCTACGCCGTCATCCTGCATGGCAAACGATAATACATCTGTCGCGGAATCAATGCCGCGATAATCGCGGTTAAGCGTGCGAATTTCTTCGTTGTCTACAAAGGTAAGCGTTACTTCGCCTTCTGTAATTCCTTCCGCAGCAGCGGCCAGCTCAAGCAATTGCTCAAGACGGGCAATCCACTGCTCCGGAATTTCTACTAGTTGCTGCTCGTTACTCCAATCAAGCTGCAGCTTCATACTATTCATTCTCCTTCGCCGGCTTGGAATCATCCGGATATTCAATACGTGAGTGGAAAATCCCGATTACGCTTTCCTTCAGCGATTGCGCTATTTTGTCCAGCTCTTTAAGCGTCAGGTCGCATTCATTAAACTGGTTGTCGTCGAGCCTGCTTTTAATGATTTTGTGAATCATCGCTTCAACCTGTTCAACTGTAGGGTTATGAAGACTTCTTACAGCAGCCTCCACACAATCGGAAATGCCCACCACCGCTGCTTCCTTTGACTGTGCCTTAGGTCCAGGATAACGATAATCGTCCTCTGTAAAATCAACCTCAAGCCCCTGCTCCTCAGCTTGTTTTTTTGCTTTGAAATAGAAAAACTTCAGCGAGGTTGTCCCATGATGCTGCTCGGCGATATCCCGAATTGGCTTTGGAATATTATGAGCCTTGAGCATTTCGACTCCATCGCGGGCATGCGCTACGATAATCGATTTGCTAAGCTTAGGATCGATAGAATCATGTGGATTTTCAATATTAGACTGATTTTCTATAAAATAATTCGGCCTGCGCGTCTTCCCGATATCATGGTAGAATGAACCGACGCGACACAGCAAGCCGTCTGCTCCGATCGCCTCGGCTGCCGCTTCGGACAAATTGCCCACCATCACACTATGGTGATAGGTGCCCGGCGTCTCAGTAAGCAGCTTGCGCAGCAGCGGATGGTTAGGACTTGACAGCTCTACCAGCTTAAGAGCTGATAATATGCCGAATGAAATTTCGAAAAACGGCATCAACCCAATAACAAGTACGGCTGTAATCAATCCGCTTGCAAATGCAAACGAAATCGAATAAATAAACGGCATTCTATCGAGCTGCTCGGACAGCAGCAGCATCGTCAGCACAGAGAAGGAGCCGAACAGGCTCACCATTATGCCCGCCTTCAAAATCGCAGAACGCTGGCTTGCGCGGTGAATGGTAAAAACAGCTGCCAGTGATATAACGAGAATGAAAAATCCCATTCTAAAATCAAACAAATGGTTCGGGCTCGTATTCAGCACCATACTGCCTATTACCGTAAACACAAATGTGCTTATAATCGCCAGACTCATATCCATCAATAGCGTAATGAGCATTGTGCCAAGTGCGGCTGGCACCAGGAAACCAATATAATACGCTGTTTCTGTCTGTATCAAGGCAACGATTTGCATCAAAATGATAGAAACGAAGTAGATCAGCCAAAGCATAAGCAATTGTGCATTGCTGTACTTAGGCTTAAGGCCGTTTATACTGCCGGATTGGTGCAAGTAAGCATAGATGAGTGCGATCATCATCACGGACAGCAGGAATAAACCGATTTGCGGCCAATAGTGCTTCTTATCCTGAAGCAAATTCGATTCGGACAATAGCTGATAAAGCTCTGTCGTTATCGTTTCGCCGGCTTTTACAATAATATCGCCTTCCTTAATGACTACAGGGGGCGTGTTTTGCTTAGCTTGCTCCTTAGCAGCTTCAGTTGCCTCTTTATCCAAAAACTTGTTAGGCATTATAACAAACCTGGCAAGCTCTTGTACGATCTCGCGTGCTGCGCGGTTGGATAAAGAGCTTGCATTAACAAGCTCTGCTACTTGAGTACGGGCAACCTCAGCTTCCCTCAACGGCTCGGTTGTAAGTTTACGCACAATATCACGTGCAACCTCTCGCATTTCAGACAGCTGCTCGCTGGTCAGCTTAGGCATTTTGTAAAAGGTTTCTTCTGGAATCGTATATTCCTGATCCTTCGTGATCGCTGCCATTTCCTCAAGCAAAGTATCATTATAGGTACCCTTGCCTTTGTTATTATTAACAAAGTTATCGATGTGATAGGCATACTTGCCTGGAATTTCAGAGCGATAAATATCTATTTTATTTTGTACAGTTACCTGATCGTCCATATTCAACTGCTCAATACGGTACAAAATTTGCTCAATCAAGGCGTCATTTTTCAAAGCAACAATAGAGTACTGATTTTCGATTCGGCTGGCAGCTTCCTCTTCCGCTTGTCTCGTTGCTTTATCATCTCTTATTTGGAAGGGAGCCTTTATATCTTTCTCGCTTTTTGTATTTTCAGTAATATCATACGTTTCCGGCAATACATGCGGAGCCAGGCTAAAATAAAACAAAATAATGAACAGCAGAATAATAAGCCACCGTATAGCAGGGCTTTGCCGCCAGCCAACAGAGCGAAGTCGTTTATCGGGTGTTTTACTGCTGTTTGTATCTTGGTTCATGCAGCAACAATTCCTTTCTAGGTTTTGTTTTCAGCATCCCAATTGTATGCTACGATAATTTTTTGAACGAGGGAATGACGAACGACATCCTGCTCTGTAAACTGAACTATGCCGATTTCTTCGATATTGTTTAATATTCTTCTTGCTTCAATTAAACCTGAGTTTTTGCCCCTAGGCAAATCAATTTGGGTCACATCTCCAGTAATGACCATTTTAGAACCGAAGCCAAGACGCGTCAAAAACATTTTCATCTGCTCTGGCGTCGTGTTTTGCGCCTCGTCAAGAATAATAAATGAATCATCGAGCGTTCGGCCGCGCATATAAGCAAGCGGAGCAATTTCAATCAAGCCGCGCTCCATCGCCTTTGTCGTTTGCTCGGCGCCTAGCACATCGTGCAGGGCATCATATAAAGGCCGCAAATAAGGATCTACCTTTTCCTGCAAATCGCCTGGCAAAAAACCTAAATTTTCGCCCGCTTCAACTGCCGGCCTAGTTAAAATAATTTTTTTAACCAGCCCTTCCTTAAGCGCAGCGACGGCGTATACGACTGCCAGATAGGTTTTACCTGTTCCCGCCGGCCCGATTCCGAATACAACATCACATTTGCGGATCATCTTCATATAGTGGCGCTGACCGATCGTACGAACGCGAATCGGCTTGCCGCGATACGTTGTCGTAATCGTCTTGCTAAACAAATCAAGCAGCTCTTCCGCCTGCATCGTACGTGCCAGATCGAGCGCATAAAGAACATCTCTCTCAGACGGCGTATACCCGCCTCTCACAAGCTGCAGCAGCACTGTATACAGCTGCTGGACCGAGTCGACCTCTGCGCCTTCACCGGTAATAACAATTTCTGCTTCGCGTGAAGCAATGGATACTGAGACCTGCTCCTGCACCATTCTCAAATACTTGTCCTGCGGTCCAAATACAGCCAATCCTTCAGCTGCGTTTTCTAGTGTAATTTTTACCGTCTTTGTATCAATCTGCAACAATTCTCAATCTCCCTGCATATGAACTAGTGGCAATTCTTTTACAATTGATTGATCGACCTCAAAAAGAACTTTCATATAAACTTTACCATTGTCTGTCTTTTCATGCAAAACAATTTCATCTACTATAATAGCATCTAATCCGGCCTTTTCCAAAACATCGGCTTTCGCTTGCAAAATTGCCGTGCTCCTTGCTTCTTCTACCGTCAACTCTCTTTCTTCCGTTGCGGTTTCCATTACCGTTTTTTTCAAACGGCCAAATGGCAGCGTGATATTGCGCCACGATACCTGCTCTTCCTTCGTAATCGTCTCCGAGGCATCAAATTTCATGCCGCCAAAGCCGCTTACTTGAAGCATTCTGCTGCCGATAACGAGATGCCAGCTCGTTTTTTTATTGCCGGTATATACTTTCGCCTGCTGCGTCAGCGGCGTCTCAATTGAGTATTCATACCATGCCAGTCCCCTGACTATTCCTTTTGCCACCACGATTTTGGAATTAGTTTCATTGCCTATAATCCCGGATATTAAAGTTTGTCCTTTTTTTACACGACTGTTTTTCGTTACAACCGCCTTGCCGTTTTCTGCAACAATTTGTGTCACAACTGCATCCATGGATGCAACCAGATGACGTGGAGATTGAAGCGGCAGCTGCTCAGGCTTCGTCTGTTCGACAACCTGAATTTTAATTTTGGTGCCTTTCTTTTCCACACCTACCCAGTTCGTATCAGGCAACGCGCTAGTTAGCCGCTTAGAAATATCATTCATGTCATCCAGCCGGTATGACCATTGGAATAACCGGATGCCTTCCTTTTTTGCAGCCTGCAAAATTTGCTCCTCAGACAATCGCTCGTAGCCGACGACCTCGATTTTCCAAACAAGAGAGGATAAAATGAACAGCAGCAAAAAAAACAAGGCTAGTCCACCAGCAAACCATATTCTTTTTTCAGCTCTCGCCAGCATAAAGGGCAGTCCTTTTCTCCCTTTGACCCTCATGCGACAGCCTGTCCGTTTTAAATAAGGCTTAATCCGAAAAAAATCGGACAAGCTTACTTCACAGTAAAGCAGCCTGTCCTTTGACCAGCGCAGCCCCATCAGTCTAATGCCACCCGCCAGCGCTTCGTTAATAAAAGCCTCCGGCGCTTCGCCGCGGACTTGAATCGTTACCTGTCCTTTCATCCAATTCACATTGTCCTGTTTCACTTTACTTCCCTCCATTCTAGTTCAACAAATGATTTACGTAATAAATTGAATACCGGTAATAATACCTTCCACAAACACTTCATCCGTCCATATTGTCCGAATCACTAGAGATTTTCCGTTCACCTCCAGCTGCCCCTTCGTTAATGCAATGCGGAGCTGTTCATCGGAAAAATGAATGACTCCTTTATGATTTTCAATATATAATTGCCGGTCGCCTATTGCTGTTAAGCGCGGCAAATCAAACACGACATCATGCGGCATATCCAGCAGCTCTGCCGTAGCTTTGTGAAATTTTCTTTTCCAACGACGCATCGCCAATCTAACGTCCTCCTTCACTGCTTACAATTGCTTGCAATGGTGTACTATACCAAACTATGCTCAAACTGCTCATTTTATGTGAAAGGAACGCTAATATGCTGACCGGCTGCGGACTGAATTGAGGCTGTAGCTCCTAAAGCTTCTATAGCATCGACAGCTACCTAAAGCTCATACTCCATCGGCGACTTCCTAAAGCTCCATCACCATTGACTGCTTTCCAAAGCTCCTACACCATCCGGCGACTTCCTAAAGCTCCTACTCCACCGACTGCTTTCTAACGCTCCACACCATTGACGGTTTCCTTAAACTCCTACACCATCGACGACTTCCTAAAGCTCCTACTCCACCGACTGCTTTCTAATGCTCCTACACCATCGGTGACTTTCTAAAGCTTATACTCCATTGACGGTTGCTGCTACCTCCTGATGTTTACCGATATTAACCGACGTTACCAGCTGGTTTCTACGATTTACCACCATTGCCCGCTGTTCTCTGTTGATTATGATTCTAACGAATCCTCCTTTCGCTATTTGACCAAAATCGGCTGATTTAAATTTGTAACGAAAATTAGGTGCGCTATATGTGAACAAACATCGATTTCAGGGCATTTTTAAGCAAATAAGCCACTGTAGATTCGTTAAATTTTTAAAAAGTCCATTTTAGGTATTCTAACGCTACCACGAATCGTTAAATTCAAAAAATAGTTCTGATTCAAGCACCGTTGAAGCACCGGGTGAACAGTCGTCACTCACCTCTTATAAATTTTCAATACACCTCAAAACTATCTAAACTGGCCTGTTAAGAATAACCGCTTTGCCACCATTTGAAGGCGAATTTGTCGCTAAAACATGAAAAGGTATAAGATCGGATCGGATCTTATACCTTCGTACAGAATCTTATAACTTTTTCCTGTTTAGTAAGTTTGCAATGATGAATGGACAAACAGTCGTGGTAGCTAAGTACATTTTATGCATCTAGATTCTCTTTTTTCACCGAATAAACGATTCTAAATGGATTTCATGCATCTAGTTTTATTGAGTTGCCCTATATTCTTCGAATTGCGCCAAACTAAAGGCAGTTTTTCCGCTTAGAATCACAAAAAAGCCAAATTCCTTAAAACTAAGCACAGGAAATGCACTTAGCTTTAGTGCTTGAGTGCTCGTTCCAAAAATCAAATTTGCCAACGTTGCAAAGTAATTATTGCGGTTTTTCAACAGCCCGAGGAAGTGCAATTCTCTAAGCAAGTCCAATTAGCTAAGTAAGGGCAATTCTCTGAGTAAGTCCAATTAGCTAAGTATGTGCACGCAAGCTCTGCTACAAGTAAGTAATTCGCTTCACAAGCGCAGCTGCCAGCGCGCGGTGTTTTGCTACATGACAGCGATCGGCCCGACAAGCGTCCTTATCAAGAATGCTGGAATTGTTCTTCCATTTCCGGCATATTAGCACTCTATCAGATGAGCATCTCTTGTAGTTGAGTAGGGTGATATCACAAATATCGAAAATCGCTTATTAGCAATTGGGATTACCGCAAAAAAAAAGACAAGGAAATGTATCCTTGTCTCAATCCCTACATGTATTAATATCGGCGCCTTGACCTGACCGAACGCGGCCGGTTCAATATTTCGGACCAGACTATCGCTCGGCGCAGCTCCTCACGCGACAATGCCTTCTCATGCCGCTTTGAGGAAATCGTCGACGCCTTCGTCAAATCATTCTCGAGGCTGGCTACACCGATACCGCCATCTGCCGATGCACGTTCTCGAATATCCTGCGCCCTGCGTCTTATTATCTCATCTTCAGCATACTGAACTGATGATGTGGACATATATACGTCCTGCTGCCCGTGATACGCCCGCTTTGCCGCTTCTGAACGCTCCGGGCGCGCCTGGGAAGGCTCAGGGCGCACCTGCTGCGGAGAAGGCCTGACAGGCTGCTGTGGGCGCGGAGAGCGTTGAGGACCGCTGCCCGCATCCTCTCCGCCGAAGGTTGGCATTCTTTGCTGCTTTTGTTCCCGCTTCTTGTTCTTGCTAAAAGTAGAATACAGGAAAAATAAAAAAATCAATACAAAGTAAAAATTTCTCGCAAGAAACGCAATTATTTCATCCAACTGCCTCACCTCCGATCCCAAGCGTAAGCAAGAAGGCACTATCAACTTTAGTGCCGCTCATTACGACTTGTGATTTCCTTTATTATCAGATAGAGGCTCGGTATCGCCAAGCGAGGTTCTCATTTTCGTATCTGCTTCGATGTTTTTGAGGTTCATATAATCCATTACACCAAGCTTGCCGCTTTTTAATGCCTCTGCCATTGCTAACGGAACCTGAGATTCAGATTCTACAACTCTTGCTTCCATCTCAACAACCTTAGCCTTATTCTCTTGCTCTTGAGCAACCGCCATTGCGCGACGCTCCTCAGCTTTTGCCTGAGCAATCTTCTTGTCGGCTTCCGCCTGCTCAGTTTGAAGATGAGCTCCGATATTTTTGCCCACATCTACGTCTGCAATATCGATTGACAAAATTTCAAAAGCAGTACCAGCATCAAGGCCTTTACCAAGCACCGTACGGGAAATCATGTCCGGGTTTTCCAATACATCCTTATGCGAGTTGGAGGAACCAACTGTTGTTACGATACCTTCGCCGACACGGGCAATAATTGTTTCTTCGCCAGCACCCCCGACAAGGCGGTCAATGTTGGCACGGACTGTTACTCGAGCTTTAACCTTTACTTCGATACCATCCTTCGCAACTGCAGCTACTATCGGCGTTTCAATAACACGCGGGTTAACGCTCATTTGAACCGCCTGCAACACATCACGCCCGGCTAGGTCGATCGCAGCAGCACGTTCGAATATAAGCGGAATATTTGCTCGTTGTGCAGCAATCAGAGCGTTAACGACACGGTCTACGTTACCTCCAGCAAGAAAATGGCTTTCCAGCTGGTTAATGCTGAGACCAAGGCCGGCTTTTGTTGCTTTAATTAACGGGTTAACAATTCTGCTTGGTACAACTCGGCGCAGCCTCATCGCAACCAATGTAATAATTCCCACGCGAACTCCTGAAGCGATAGCTGATACCCATAGCATAATCGGGAAAAAGCTTAAAAATACTGATAGCACGATAATCGCAAGCGCTACTACAATTAATATCGTTACCGTTGGATCCAAATCCATAAATAATTACCTCCATATTTGTATTTTTTCATTATGGAACTGCTCAATTGCTTTATATTATATTGCACCATAACCTTACTATACTTGGCTTATTCATTTTCGAATCAATCAGCAGGAACTTCTTTTACTATGATCCACGTACCTTCAGCCTTCGTAACAACAACCTCTTTGCCAATATCGATAAACTCACCGGATGTGACAACGTCATAACGGTCATCGCCAATGACAATCGTACCGGCAGGTCTCAGCTTTGTAATGGCCTTCCCTTTCATGCCAACAAGCGATGTTTTTTCTTCTGCGGATACATAGCCTTCCTCAGTTGTCAGCTTTTCTTTCAAAATGAATTTATTCCATACGCCTCGTCCCTTGTTCGTGCGGGCAATCAGCACAACAATAATGATTGCTATAACGATTGCTACCACTAATGAAATAAACGCTGACAACGGGTTATTTGCAGCAAATATTACTCCTGCTATGAGCGATACACCTCCGATTATGCCAAGTATGCCAAAGCTTGGTACAAATAATTCTATTATAATAAGCGCCAGTCCGAGCACAAAGAGTACAATTGACTCCAAGCCTGCAAAGCCGGCTACATAATGCCCAAAGAAATATAATGCAAATGCTAGACCGCCAACGATGCCTGGAACGCCGAAGCCTGGCAGCAGCAGCTCAATAAGAATGCCCGCTATACCAACTATAAGCAGAATCGTTTTCACATATGAATTAACAATCCATCTTGCTGCCACTTCTGCTGGAGTAGGATCAATCTGAATAATGTCACGGCCATCTAGCTGCAGCCATTTCACTACCTCATCGACCGATGCCAATGTTTGCTCAGAATAGCCTACTTTAAGTGCGTCTTCCGCAGTCAGCGATAAAATTTGACCGGCAGTTTTGTTTTTGCCGATTTGCTCTGTCAAATCGACAACGGCATCAGGGTCTACCATAGCGGCAGCGATATCCTTGTTGCGTCCATTAAGCTCGGCAGCTGCTACCATACGTTCTACCCAAAATGACTTCACTTTAGCATTTTCAATCATCTTTCCCGAGCCGTCCACAACCGCTGCCGCACCAATTACGCTCGCAGGCTGCATTACAATCTGATTCGCATTAAGCGCAATATAGGTCCCCGCGGACATTGCCCGCCCCTCAATAAACGCCGTTGTCGGAATTGTGCTCGAGCGAATCAAATCGCCTATTTTGTCTGCGCTTTCTACTTCTCCGCCCAACGTATTCACGACAAGAATAATATGCTCCGCTCTTGCTTCTTTAGCTTCAGCAAACGCTCTTTCCAAAAAAGACTGCAGTCCGGATTCGATCGATTGCTTAACGGGAATAACAACTACAGCCGGACCGCTCTTAGCAGGCTTTGATTCGGCTGCTACACTGCCCAAGGAAGGCAGTAAACCGGCTGCAAGCATCAATACAAACATTATTAAAATAGCTAGGCGAGCTGCTTTCCATTGTCTCCTCAAGTAAGGTCCTCCTTTTCATCTATATTTGTTTAATACGTTCAAAAAGACACTTCGTTTCAATAGATTAACGTGCATTGGCTGATCATTCCAAATGATATTATATCAGATTTCACAAGCAATATGAGTCTTTGATCACAGTTATTCGATTTTTTCTATGTAAATCCCCGCACTCGTGAATGTATTTACTCATAGCTATAAGCTTTCCTTCCTAGCAAGATACAGGAGTTCTTATTCAACAAAAAAACACCCCTTGCGGGGTGTTTTACGAGTCCGTACGTGTAGTTATTGTAGATATTGCTGTACAAACTGATTTACTAGCTTACTTTCAGCACGCCCTTTAGTTTTTGGCAATAGAGCGCCCATAACTTTCCCCATATCGGCTTTGGAAGAAGCACCGAGTTCGTGGATGGTCTGCCTTACTATCTCTTGAATCTCTTCTTCAGTCAGCTGCTCGGGAAGGTACCCACTAATAATTTCAATTTCTGCTGCAAGATCTGTAACTAGATCATCGCGACCGGCTTTTTTAAATTCTTGGAGGGAATCTTTACGTTGTTTGATCTCACGACTAATAATGTCCAATACTTCGGAATCATCAAGAGGACGTTTAAGGTCAATTTCCAAGTTCTTAACAGAAGCGCGAATCATGCGGATCGTCGTTAACTTGAACTTATCCTTGCTCCTCATCGCACTCTTCATATCGTCGTTCAATCGTTCGCTCAGGTTCATTATGGAAGGATCCTCCTAAAACTTTCTTTTACGCGCAGCCTCGGACTTTTTCTTGCGCTTTACACTTGGCTTTTCATAATGCTTGCGTTTCTTAACCTCAGCGAGGACACCGTCTTTAGCGATGGAACGTTTAAAGCGGCGGAGCGCAGCATCAATAGTTTCGTTTTTGCGAACTTTAGTTTCAGACACCAGTTTTCCCTCCCTCCGAAACAGACCGTCCAGAGCTTTAACACGGTTTATCAAACTTCATTATAAGATAAAATAAATCCCAGTGTCAACTTATGTTAGTCAGCAATTAATTGGCCGAGTTTTTTTCCGCCTAGCAAATGCACATGAAGATGAAAGACAACCTGTCCGCCATCTTTATTAACGTTATTGATCAAGCGATATCCCGCTTCATCTATGCCTAATTCCTTAGCAATTTGGCGTGCTGCGGCAAAAATATCAGCAATAATCGGGCCATCAACAGCCTCAACATCGTTCATCGTCGCAATATGCTTTTTCGGGATAATAACGATATGCACAGGAGCAGCCGGCTGAATATCATGAAAAGCTACTACAGTATCCGACTCATACACTTTTTTTGAAGGCAGTGTACCCTCGATAATTTTGCAAAAAATACAATCCATTATTAAACAACCTCCATTATTTTAGCATTGACAGCACGCGATCAAGTTTATCTCTATTGGCTTAACAAATCGTTATTTACAGGTAATCCACTAGCTTTCTGCCAACACTGACGATAGATGATCCAATATTTACTGTGCGAGTACATTGTTAACCTTTTCTGCAATCGGTGTCAGCTCATAGCCATTAGCAAGTCTGATCATAGAAGAAGTATACCCTTCGATGTTGAACGGAAACCCGGAAAGCTGATCTAATATTTGCTTATACTTATCATTTATCTCTCCAACCTGCTGCTCTTCTTCCGCGCTCCACGGTCCGGAATTAGCACCAATTTGCTGCAGCACAGCTGTCGCTTCCTGCATAAATTGCTCTGCATTTTGTGCAGCCCCCTTTAAGTTTGCTTCATCCAGGGCAGATGCTTCCGCATGCTGCTGAAGCTGCACCAGCGTGTTGTCCTTTGCTAAAAAAACTGCAGCAGTCGCAGCTTTAGCGCGTGCTTTGTCAGCACTGCTCTTATGTTCCTCCAGCAATGCCGCAGTAAACGCAGCAAGCTCTTCCGCCTGCTCCTTGCTTTTAACAACTGCTTGAAAAATTTGCATGCCCCGCTCCTCAAGCTGCTCTTGATTGTGCCGGATGTTTTTCGTATACAGCAGCACATTGCTCGTCACACTGAAAACTAGCAGGACTAAAATAATAGGAATCGCAAACGAGCGCTTACCGGTAGTTTGGCTATTTTGGCTATTCTGGCTATTTTGACTATTCACTTCGGCCCCTCCATCTTCCGCATCCTTAATGATATCGCGTAGCGCATTACTTTATTTTGACGCTTCTTGCGCCATCAAAGAAAAATACAAAGCACTCAGCAACAGGCTTGCCCAGTACTGCTTCAATCGCCTCCGCATACAGCTCAAGCTGAAAACGATGGCGCTCGGCTGCATCATCCCAAGCCGTACCGCTATCCTTAGTGTCATTTATAATATGATCGGTTTTATAATCCAGCAAAACTATCCCCTGCTCATCCTCGAACAAGCAGTCAATAACGCCCTGTATCAACACCGGCTCATGCGCAAGCGCATCCGAGCACTCAGTATACACTCTGCCAGCAGGCAGCATAGCGCTAAACGGCATTTCTCTGCGCACCCACTCCGCCGCCCGCAGTCTGAATCCAAGCTCGCTCTCCAAAAATGCTTTGGCCGCTTGAAGATCGATCGCTTCGGCTTGAGCAGCCGTTATAAGCTGAAGATCAAGCATTTGGCGAAGCGTTAAAGCCAGCTGCTCAGCTGTAACAGCATCTGCCGGCTTCGGCAGCGGAATATGCTGCATATAAGCATGGTTTGCCGTCCCTCGCTCAGCTGCGGTTAATATCTTCTCTTCCATAAATGCCGGCCGCTGAAGCTTCAACGTTCCGGAAGCACTTGAATGGCCGGCATCTCCGGGTGGCTGAATCTTACCCTGCAGCTTCAAACCCGCAGCCAGTTCGCTCCAATCGGCCGCATCCTCCATTCTTTCCTCATTTATTCTTTTCATTTCAGTAACGGAGGTTTTAGCTGCCATGCCGGAAGCCTCAGCATAAGGATATTGCCACTGCAGCTTATCGCTCATTTCATTATCCAATGAATAGTTATCGAGAAGCGCCATGGATGCTACTGCTTGGATTAGATGCTGTTCATCAATACTGTCCGGTTCTTTCGCAATTGCAGCCGCAGCTTCCGCAGCAAGTATAGACGCGGGCATCACTGCCGTTTTCCAGCCCCATGACTGCTCCTCTTGCCCTGAACGCTTCAAGCTTTCCTCGCTATCCAGCTGCTCGCTGCCGTAATACATGGCAAGCGGTCCGAGCCAGTCAAGAAAAGATTGTGCAGAAGCAATACGGTAATCCGGCAGCTCACCCGCATCACCTGCAGCCGCCAGCCATTGACTCTTTTTCTTGGCAGCATCATTCACGGTACCGAGCAAGTACAGCTTTTCCTTTGGACGGGTCAATGCAACGTATAGAATACGCATTTCCTCTGCAAGCAGCTCCATCTTTTGTGCTGAGCGAATCGCGAGATAAGGCAAGGACGGATAGCTCGCCTTCAAGCCTTGATCCACGATGCGCGGACCAAAACCAAGCTGTTTATGAAGAAGAAAAGCGCTGCGCAAATCCTGCTGATTAAACTTCTTGCCAAGCCCGGCGGAAAATACAACCGGAAATTCCAGCCCTTTGCTTTTATGAATAGACATAATCCGAACGACATCTTCGCCTTCACCCAATGCTCTTGCTGTTCCCAAATCGCCCCCGCTTTCCTTCATCCGCTCAATAAATCGCAAAAAGCGAAACAGGCCGCGCATAGAAGTAGATTCAAATTGGCGCGATCGGTCATGCAGCGCGCGCAGGTTCGCCTGCCTTTGCATACCGCCAGGCAAGCCGCCCACAAAATCATAGAAGCCCGTTTCACGGTAAATCAGCCAAAGCAAATCCGGCAGCGAGCCTTGCCTTGCCTCATCGCGCCATTTATCAAGCAAATCCAAAAAGCGCGAAAGCTTCAGCCATAACTCATCTTCCTGCTTCAAGCGGCTTGCTGCCTCAATAACAGCATCGTAATAAGCGCCATGCTTGAGCTGAATGCGAATCCGGGCAAGCTGCTCCGCCGTCAATCCAAACATTGGCGAGCGAAGCACTGCCGCCAGCGGAATATCCTGATACGGATTGTCGATGATGTGAAGCAGAGATAGCATTGTTTGCACTTCTGTCGCATCAAAATATCCGCTGCCAAGCTCCGCATAGGCAGGGATACCCAACTCCTGCAGCTGCTCTATCAAAATCGGCGCCCATTGTGAAGTAGCTCTAAGCAAGATGACAGTATCCCGCCACTCAAAAGGCCGGTAACGCTTTTGCTTGCCGTCATACACCTGATAGCCGTTAGCCTTTAGCTCCAGCAGCTGCGCAGCGATCCAGCGCCCTTCCAGCTGCGCTGTTTGCAGCTCCTGGGCTTCTTCAGCCTCCTGCCTGTTTTCCTCGCCGGAAGCTTCATCCGAATGAAGACTGCTGTCTTCGCTCTCTTGTTCCTCTTGAGCCGCCGCTTTATCTAAAACGGCAAATTGTATCGAGCAGTCAAAGTGCGGGTCTGGAAATGACGCTTGATAGACCAGCTCAGCAGCTTTATCATAATCCATCTCCGCTACCTTCTCGCGCATAATGGAACGGAATACATGATTGACTCCGTCCACCACTTCGGTTCTGCTGCGGAAATTGCGTGCCAGGTCTATTCTTATTCCGGACAGTCCGTCGTCTTCAGTCATTTCGTCATGTACTGCGTATTGCTTCGCTGGTGTATACGACTTATATTTTTGCAAAAAAAGCTGTGGCTCAGCCAAGCGGAAGCGGTATATGCTCTGTTTCACATCGCCAACCATAAATCTGTTACCGGGGCTGTCCCTGGAGAGCAGCTGCACGATGGCCTCTTGAACCGCATTTGTATCCTGGTATTCATCCAGCAAAATTTCTTCAAATTGCCGCTGATATTCAAGCGCCGCCTCGGATGGCAGCAAATGGGACGGCGTGGATTGCGGAGAGCGCAGAATACGCAGGCAATAATGCTCCAAATCGCCAAAATCAAGCAATCCTTTTTGACGCTTGGCCGCTTCATAGCCTTGCGAAAAAGTAATAACAAGCTGCGACAATGCTTCCATTAACGGCGCCAGCTGTTCAACTTCCTCCGCAAACTGCTCCAGTGTCCGGCTAAACAGCTCATGCGACAGCGTTCCGATTTGCTTTTTAGCCGCTTCTCTAAGCTCCTTGCAGCGCTCCTGCAGCAGTTTATCCAGACCATCTCCGCGCACAGCCTTCAGTCTGCCGAATTGAACCGCCCGAAAGGCAGCTGTCCATTCATTCCAGCCGCCGCTTTCAAGAGCGGCGCGGGCAGCTTCAATAAGCTGAAGCTCCTCTGCAATCGTCTGCACGTACGCAAGTGGTCCGCCTGGCTGCTCAGCGGCAAGCTTAGCCTCCCTAAGAAGCAATATCGCACCATCCGCAGCCAGTATAATCGACTGCCTCAGGCTTTGCGCCCATACCGATTGCTCCAATTCGGCCGGATCGCTTATTTTATAAGCTTCTGCCATCTGCTCCAGCCAATATTCAGGCCACGGATGGCTCTGTGAAAATTGAAATAACTGCTGTACAAGCCGATATAATGGCTCGTCTCCCCGCTCGCCGCCAAAATAATCGACAAGCTGCAGGAACGAGCCATGCTCGGCTGCAGCGTTGTAGCGCTGCTCGAACAGTTCGTCGAGCACTTCCAGCCGCAGCAGCTCGCTCTCTGTTTCATTAGCGATTCTAAAGCCGGGATCAAGCTCAAGCAATGGATAGTAGCGGCGAATGGCATCAAGGCAAAACGAATGCAGCGTCGTAATCGAAGCGCGATTCATAAGTGCAAGCTGCTTGCGCAAATGCTCGGAATGCGGATTGACGGCAAGCTGCTTCTCAAGCGCTATGCTGATTCTTTCCTTCATCTCAGCAGCAGCGGCCTTCGTAAAGGTCGCCACTAGCAACCGATCGACGTCGGTGTTGTGTGAAATTTTGCGTATAATACGTTCAACAAGAACCGCTGTTTTCCCTGAGCCTGCAGCTGCAGCAACTAGAATATTCGCGCCGCTCGTATCGATTGCCGTCCATTGGTCATCCGTCCATTGACTGCCTTCCGGTTTAGGCGAAGCTTCATTTACCATTGGCTATACCTCCCTTCTCCACTGCTCCCATAGCTCTTCTTCGGTCAGCTTGTTCATTTTTTTATATGAATTGCCTGCAATTAAAGGATCGAACTGGCATACTGCTTTATAATCGCAATATTCGCATGGCGTTTTATTTCCTATTCGGTAAGGCTCTATTGCGACTACCCCTTTTTTAATTGAGCACCCTACCTGAGCGATTTGATCGCGAATAGCTTGACGAAGCATCGTCCACTGCTCATTCGTTACGACGGAGGAGCTGCTGTAAAAGCTTTCGTCCTTTTTAATCGCCACAGGCAACAAATCGGAATAGCCGCTTTCCAATTGATTGTCCATCCATCTGACTGCCTGCACATCAGCACTGATAAGCCCTTTTGTTTTGAATTTCTTGAGGAGCTGGGCGTTAGCCTCTGCTTGCGAAGGCCTGCTGGACATGCTAAGCGTAGGGTTGTGGACATGAAAATATAATACACCTGCCGGCAGCACCGGTTTGCCAAGCCATCGCTCGGCATGCGTTAGCAATACATCCATATAGGTGAGCATTTGCAGCGATAGGCCATAAGCTACATCCTGCAGCTGAAGCGAGGTTGAGCTCGATTTGTAATCGACCACCCTTAACAGCAGGCCATCCTCGGTTTCAGCTGCATCAACGCGGTCAATCCGGCCTATCAGCTCCATCTCGCCGCCGTCTGACAGCGGGATGCTGAGCGCAGGCAGCACCGCCCCTGGTCCAAAGTCTATCTCCGTTCCGACAGGCTGAAATTTAGCTCTGCGCGCATGCTCGCCCAAAATCAAAGCGGCCTGCAAAATAATATCTTTAAGCTTTTGCGTGACGTATTGGAAACGCCCGCTGCTGAGCAATATTTGCGACTGCAGCTTGGGAGCAAGCTCCTCCACGATAGCCTTCGATGCGCTGTCCAGCTCATCTCTTGTTGCGCTTCCCCAGCTCGCACCTTGGTTCTCAGAAAGCCTGCTTAGGGCAGCATGGAAGAGCTGTCCTATATCAGGCGCCTCCAGTTTGTAGAGCTTGCGCTCGCGCAGCTTAAGGCCGTGGATGGCAAAATGCTGGAATGGGCAGGATACGAACCTTTCCATACGCGACACGCTGCCTTTTAAATCGGAGCCATAAAGCTTTTTAGCCGTTACGACACTGAGAGGCTGCTCATCATTACGATAAAACAGAGAGCGCGTCAACAAGGCGAGTCTCTCTTTCCAAATCGGTCTTGCAGCAAACCAATTGTACACGCCCCACCAAAAATCTGGTATCTGCTGACCATGCTGCCATTGCTGCAGCATAGCAATCAGATAGGTGAGGCTGCGCTGCGGATGTTCTACATATTGCCTTTGTTCCTGCTCACACATCGATGAAACCGGCTCAGCAGCCGGCTCCTGAATGACGAGAGCAGGAAACAGCTTTTTAATTTGCCTTATAATTTCGGAAGGCAGCAGCCCTTTTCCCTCTGCATCCGCTTGAGCCCAGCTAATCCACAAATGATCGCTGGCTGATGTTAATGCATTATAAATAATGAATCTTTCGTCAAGAAGCCTTCGATTAATGCTTGGAGCCATCTGCAAGCCGCTTTGCGCCAGCTGCTCACGCTCAGGTTCTGACAAGAGGCCGTCCTCCTGATAGCGCATCGGCATAACTCCATCATTAGCGCCGGCGATATAGCATACTTTGATTTGACCGGATCTTGTTCGATCCATGCTGCCTATCAGCACCTGATCAAGCGCCGGCGGAACGGAAGCTAGCTTTAGGCTGTCAAGCCCGGCCTGTACCATGCCGATGAGAAGCTCCAGTTCCACCTGCTCGGCGCCTGCAATACTTACGAGCTGATCCAGCATATTCATAATGCTGCTCCATAATTGCCGATGATTCCGTGCCTTCCGCACCTCGCCTGCTTCCATTTGCTTCTCGCTCCACGCCTCCAGCCGCTCTGCCGCACCTGCTTCCTCAAGCAGCAAATAGATTGCTTCGCACATTTGACGTACATTGGCGGCTTTCGTTAATCGTTGTTCAAAACGCTGCAGCTTTTCGACAATCGATTGTCTGGCGGCCATCACTGCTTCAAATTGCAGCCTGGCTTCCTCCGTTATAACGGGCTCCTGACCTGTGTCCTGCTCTAAATCTATTCTGGCTTGCGGCGTCCAATAATGAGCGTCCTGCCATTTCCAGCTGCTGATTCCTCTGGCCAGCACGTAGTTTTCCAGCAGATCATACCATTCTCTTGGCAGGCTGCTGTCCAGCGGAAACAACAACTCTGTTTTGATACAGCGAAATACAGCGTCATGCTGCCAGCCGTAAGAAACCGTTTCAAGCGCAGAGCTAATAAATTCTACAAGCGGATGATGAAATGCTTTTTCCTTTTGGTCGATAAAAAACGGAATATTATAATCGGTAAAAATAAGTTCAATATAATCCAAATAATCTTCGCTATTGCGCAGCATAACTGCGCAATCACGCCATCTGATTTGATCCTCTCTCGCTCTTCTCAGCAAGTCCCGCGCAATCGCTTCTACTTCCGCCCGTCTGTTCGCAGCCGCATGAAGCGACAATCCCGCAGCAGCTTCTGCAGTACCGCTTCCTGCTGCCTCCTTAACAGGCTGTTCGGGCACATAAGCCCGGCCAAATCCGCGCTCCAGCACCGCTAGCATTTCATTATCGGCCACCCTTGCAGGGCTTCCTTCTGCGCAAAGTTGAATCGTCGGCAGCAGCTCGACATGCTGCTCCTCGGCAAGCTTGCTAAGCGCAATGAACGTCTCTGCTGTCGGATGAAACAGATCCAGCTCATGCGGCCTTTCCATGCTGCTATAAGGACGATCCAGCGTTAAAGCTACCGTTACGCTTGCCGCTGAACGAATAATTGTACGAAGCGCTTCATATTCAGCAGGAGTGAAGCCATGAAAGCCGTCGATCCAAATATGCGCTTGGTCCATGGAAGGCGCTTGATCAAATTGATCGCGCAATCGATGCAAATAATCCTCGGCATCCAAATAATGCCCACTCATTTGCTGCTCGGCATAATGATACAGCAGGGCTAAATCATGGAGCTTGCGTTCAAGCAGCAGGGATGAGGAGCCGGTTATGTTACCCAGCTGCCGCTCCACTTCCGCTGCATCAATGCCATATCGCTTCCATTCCGTAAGCAGCTCCACGAGCCGTTCCATAAAGCCCGGCTGGGACAAGCCGCCTGAAAATAACTGCAGCTCATTAGCCTGCTGACGGATAACCTTGTGAAGAAGCATATGCTTGCCTGTATCCGAAATCGGCGTAATCGCTGTTCCTCCCGTCTCCTGCATGACACGGAAGGCTAGCCGCCGAAAGCTGAGCGCCTGAGCCCGCAAGGAGCCCTGCAGACTGTTTTGCTGGAGCAGCCCATATTCCGTCTGGAACGACGCTTGCTCGGGAACTAATGCAATAAGCGGCGAGCCTAGCGGCTCCTCTCTGAGCCGCTTCGTAATTTGCTGCAAACAATAGGTCGTCTTGCCTGAGCCTGATCTCCCTATTACAAATTGCAAGGACATTACGCACCTACTCCTTTCATTCCGTCAGCCGGCACAGCAGAGCTTGTCATGCCTGTCCCGTCTCTTGCATATGTATAACTATAAATGCCAATTATTTTGTCTAAGAATTAGGAGAAAACAACGATGATACAATCTATTATTTTTCCTATGGTTTTCGGTTTTGCAGTGTTTATGGTCGGCATGAAATTGATGGAGCTTGCGCTGCATCGACTGGCCGGACCCTATTTATCATCTATTTTGGAACGTTCTACAGCAACGCCGCTGCACGGAATGGCTGTAGGCACGATTACGACCGCTTTTTTACAAAGCAGCACCGCCGTAACTATCCTATCAATCGGTCTCGTTAACGCGGGACTGCTAACTTTCTCAAGAACGCTCGGCATTATATTAGGCACCAACATCGGCTCCTGTATTACAACGGAGCTGATCGGGCTTAATATTACGAAGCTGGCTATTCCTTTTATCGCTTTTTCATTTGCGATTTGGCTGCTAACCGCCTTGCTGGGCGAAATGGGGCTTTTGCCAAGCTATAAATCTAGCAATTGGCTGAAGCCGCTAAGATCCGCCTCTGTAGCGATGGGAGGCTTCGGCCTGCTGCTAGCCGGGCTATCCATTATGCAAAGCTCCGGACCGGCAATTCAAGAAAGCGAGCTATTCAGCTGGTTTTTGCAAAAATCAGCGACAAGCTTATGGTGGGGATTGGCTGCCGGTACGATTCTTACAGCATTAGTACACAGCAGCGCCGCTGTCATCGGCATGATTATGGGATTTACGATGATTGGTGCTATGCCGATCGAGCTTGGCATAGCTATCGTACTGGGTGCAAATGTCGGCACTTGCGCTACAGCATTGCTTGCATCGATCGGCGGATCGAAGGCAGGATTTTATGTTGCCCTGTCGCACGTTATTCTCAATATAAGCGGCGCCCTGCTCTTCATGCCATTCATCGATCAATTGATGCTCGTATCAGACTGGCTATCCGGCACACCATCGTCTCAAATTGCACGTGCGCAAACGATCTTCAATGTGGCAAGCTCACTGCTCGCCCTGCCGGTCTGCTATTTCGGGTTTATAAAAAAGCTTGATCCCGCCGGTAATACTAAGGGATAGCAACGCCTAGAAGCTTTAAGGCGCCTGCAACGATGCGATCATTATTTTCATAACCCAGCTGTTTTTGCATGCGCCAGGCTTCCAGCGGCTCAAACCATTCTACGCCGCGTATTTCCTCTACCTGCGCCTGCAGCTCGCCACCGACAGCTTTTACCAAGTAATAATGAACCTCTTTATTGACAACGCCATATTCAGCGTGCTCATACTGGTACTTAATTTGAGCGATCGGCTTAATAATTTCACCTTGCAAGCCTGTTTCCTCAGCGATTTCCCGTAGAGCAGTCTGCTCTACGGTCTCGCCAGCTTCCATCTTACCTTTGGGGAGCGAAACTTTGCCGTAACGGTCCTGAATAAGCTGAATCTGCAATTTTCCTTTATCCGTATGGCGGTATACAACTCCGCCGGCTGAAATTTCCTTCATGTTCCTTCCCCCTTCACAACAATTACTACATAGTATATGCAACAAAGGATTCCTTCATCTTATTCAGCAGCATCGCTGAAAAGATTAGGAATCCTGTTGCGCGCAAGGGAGCGAGGCTTATATCGCCTCAGGCGTTCGCTTGCTCTCCAGCACGCGGACCAGTTGGCCGCGGCATTCATTGACACCTGCTTCCGTCACTTTGACCCGGCATAATTGGCCGATTAAAGATTCATCGCCTTCAAATACAATCTGGATGTAGTTATCGGAGTAACCCATAACCAGTCCTGTGCCAGGCGCCCCTTTATAGTCTCGCTCCGGAATAACATCCAGCACTTCGCCAACGAATTTCTGGGCGTACTGCAGCTGCATCTTTTCAGATAAATCTATAAGCTTATGCACTCGTTCATTTTTAATTTCTTCATCAATTTGATCTTCCATTCGCGCGGCAGGCGTACCTGTACGCTTGGAATAAGGAAATACGTGCATTTCCGCAAATTGCAGTTCCTCCATAAATTTAAAGCCATTTTCAAACATCTCCTCAGTCTCACCAGGGAAACCTACTATGACATCCGTTGTAATGGCAACACCAGGCATCGCCTCGTGCAATCGTTTAATTTTGGCAGCGAACTCTTCTGTTGTATACTTGCGTCGCATCCGCTTGAGTACAGCATTATCGCCAGCTTGCAGCGGAATATGCAAATGGCGGCACATTTTGCTTGACCGGTTGAGCACCTCGATCATCGCATCGTCAATTTGGCTTGCTTCGATCGAACTGATCCGGATACGCTCCAGACCTTCAACTTTATCCAAATCCCATAAAAGGCTTGTCAAATTGTAATTTTCCATATCATCGCCATAGCCGCCTGTATGAATACCTGTCAGCACAATCTCTTTATAGCCTGCGGCAACGAGATTGCGGGCTTGGTCAAGCACGCTTTGCGCCTCACGGCTGCGCGACAAACCGCGCGACCATGGAATAATGCAGAAGGTGCAGAAATTGTTGCAGCCCTCTTGAATTTTCAAGAAAGCTCTGGTACGTTCAGTAAAATCAGGAACGTCCAGCTCTTCGAAGCTGCGGGTTTTCATAATATTGCGAACTGCATTGACCGGCTGCCGCTTCTCTTGAATCTCTTTCACAAAGCTCATTATTTTGTCGCGGTCTTGTGTCCCGATTACGAGATCGACCCCTTCAATCGCCATAATCTCAGCAGGCGAGGTTTGCGCGTAGCAGCCTGTCACCGCTACGATTGCATCAGGATTACGCCTAATTGCACGGCGAATAATTTGCCTGCTTTTTTTGTCCCCCGTATTCGTTACCGTACAAGTATTGATTAAATAAACATCTGCTGTCGATTCCTCAAAATCGACCTGCTCATAGCCTTCATTCTTGAACAGCTGCCAAATCGCTTCTGTATCATAGAAGTTTACTTTGCATCCTAATGTATAAAATGCGACGGATGGCATGATGATTACGCTCCTTCCATTTCTCCAGCTTCATATAGTAAGCAGGTTAACGCTACGATCCCTGCTGTTTCTGTTCGCAGTATACGTCTGCCAAGCCCTGCTATTACCGCTCCTGCAGCCTCAGCTTCCCGTGCCTCGCGCTCGGTAAAGCCCCCTTCAGGACCTACAATAACCAACAAATTCGCGTTATTATGCACTTCCCCGCTGCCGGCTTCCAACTGCTGTTTCCAGCGCTTTACTGCTGTTCCAATGCCTCTGCTGACAGCCTGCCTGCCTTCTTCCTCATAGCAAAATAACGCTAAATCAAATTGCTCTATCTCGTTTAGCAGCTCTTTCCAGCTGCGCACAGCAGCAACCATTGGAACGATGCTGCGATGAGCCTGTTCCGAGGCTTCCTTTGCAATTTTATTCCATCGCTCAAGGCGCTTGGCTTCTTTTTTGCTATCATATTGTACAATCATGCGTTCCGATTCAAAAGGAACAAACGCGGCCGCTCCGATCTCGGTCCCTTTTTGAATGACAAGCTCCATCTTATCGCCTTTAGGCAAGCTTTGGGCAATTGTAATGGACCATCTTGGCTCATTGTCATCGTCCAGCCACTCTAGTATCTCACCCGTCACCAGCTCAGCTGAAACCTCTTTTACGGAGACTAAAGCAGCGCGCCCTTTTCCATCAGCAGCAATAAATTTGCTGTTTTCTTTCATTCTCATAACTCTTGAAGCATGGTGAGCGTCGTTGCCAATTAACCGAACCTCATTCCCGCTCCACTGCTCCGCCTCTATCATATAGCGCTGCATGACAGCTAACCACCCTTAAATCATTAATATAACACGAAAATAATTCCGAAAGCCATTTACAAAAAGAGGTGAACGGCTTTGATAACGGCATTTGCAATAACACCGCCGAGATTTAAGATAGGATCGAGCGTTACCTCTCTTAACGGCGGGATAAAAACCATCAGCAAAAAGAAAATCATGCCCCACTGCGCATTTTGCTCTACCTGCAGCCTTTGTCTAAGCGGTAAAAACTCAACCGCAATGCGATAGCCGTCAAGCGGAGGCAATGGAATTAAATTAAATACGAACAATAAAAAATTATAAGTGATCATAAAATGAAAGAATAACATAATTGCTTTCGTAAGCTGAGGCGATCCAGCATCAAGCAGACCTGTTACATGCAACACATTAATAGCAATTACGCTAATAATACCGAGCAGCAAATTGCTTAAAGGCCCTGCTGCAGAAACAATGATGCTCATTACCCGAGGGTTTTTAAAATTGCTCGCTCGCACCGGCACAGGGCGAGCCCAGCCAAAGCCGGCGATCAATATCAGTATCGAACCGAGCAAGTCAAGATGAACAGCAGGATTCAGCGTCACCCTGCCTTCCTTATACGCTGTATCATCGCCAAATTTGTATGCAGTATAGGCATGTGCGAACTCATGTACCGTAAAAGCAATAATTATCGCTAAAGCAAAGAACGGGAGCTCGTCCAGCGACACTCGAAGAAAATTTTCCAGACTCATCCAGCCACCTGAGGCTTACGCGCAACGAACGCGATCCAATCCTCTTCTCTCTGCTTTTCCACAATTTCAAAGCCGTGCTGTATCAGCCCTTCTTCCACAGCCTCTTCTTTGTTTTTAAACACGCCCGAAGCGATATAGATGCCGCCTGGTTTAAGCGCTTCATAGACGTCCTCGACAAACAGCAAAATAATTTCTGCCAAAATATTGGCAACGACCAAATCAACAGGCACGCTAACGCCGATGGATGTCTCATCACCGCTCTGCTTACTCTCTTCATCACGCAGGACACCGAGCAAATCGCTCAGCTTGACATCAACACGCTCTGACAAGCCGTTCAGCCTGACGTTTTCAGTTGCGCTTGAAACGGCAACAGGATCAAGATCAAGCGCAAGCACTCTCTTAACACCCAAATGGCATGCTCCGATAGCCAAAATGCCCGAGCCCGTCCCGACATCGATCATTTCCTCGCCCCCGGTTACGACGCTCTCAAGCGTCCGAAGGCATAGCGCAGTCGTCGGGTGCGTACCTGTGCCGAAAGCCATGCCTGGATCGAGCTCGATGATTTTCTCGTTTGCACCTGCTTCGTAATCTTCCCAGGTAGGTTTGATCGTTAATGTTTCCGATACCCGGATCGGCTTGAAAAATTGCTTCCACGCGTTCGCCCAGTCCTCTTCATCAACCATAGCGAATGAAAATGTGACCTCGCCAACGTTGATATCGAATTGCTTAAGTTCATCGATACGCGGCTTTATTTGTTCAATCAATTCATTTAAATTAATATCTTCCGTAAAATATCCTTTAATAACCGCCTGTCCCTCAGGTATATCATTAAGCGGATGCTCATACCATTGGCCAAGCGAAGTGTCGCGAGGCTTGTTAAGCGTCCCGGATTCCTCAATTGAAACGCCGTCTGCATCCATTTCATGCAAAAAATTTGATATCATCTCAACTGCTTCTTCCGTCGTCGAGATTGTAAGTTCCTGCCACTTCATGATTAAATGCCCTCCAATACGTCAAGAAGAAACATCATTGCCGCTTTAAGCGATGCAACTTGTTTCTTGGTAATGTACAAGTAGAAACGCAGTGCGTCCCGTACACAAGTCGAAACCGTTTCTCGTTGAAACCCACCCTCTATTGTACACCACATTAGGCATCCAGCACAAAGCTTTATCAAAAACATTGAGACAATCTGTTTGACGGAAGGCTATTTTTTATTTATTTAAACGAGGGAGCCGTTACATTACTCTTCTAGCTCAGATTCAAGCGGCAGTTCAGCAAAATTGATCTTGTCCAAATCATTATTAAAAGTTTCCGTCTGTTCGTCGTTTTTTTGCTTGAAATCACTTTCGTTCAGCAGTTTGTCATCTAATTGTTTCTTCTTTTCTTTACCCATATTGTCCAGCTCCTTTAACATCTTATAAGGCAAATCTTCATGCCATTATTACTATGTATTGTTGAACTGACCGCTGCTTTTCATTCGTATTTCAATAAAACTCCGCCAATCATGCTAATCTTTCAGTCTTAAAAATAATAAAAGCCTAACCTATGCATATTTCTATGCATAAGCCAGGCTTATTAAGTCGACATATGATACTGTCACTAGCAGTTCGCCTATCGCTTAATGGCATGCTTAATCGCCGCGAAACGCTTTTTTCATCCGTTCAAAAATCGACTCATGATGCTCGCCTTGCTCAACATTTGTTTCGCCGGCAATACCGCCGAATTGACGCAGCAAATCCTTCTGTTCTTCTGTAAGTTTAGTAGGAGTCACTAACGTTACCTTGACATGCTGATCGCCCTGGCCATAGCCTCGCAATTTGGGCACGCCCTTTCCTTTCAATCGGAAGTACGTTCCGGTTTGTGTACCGGCCGGAATTTTGAGCTTTACCTTTTCCGTCAATGTAGGGATTTCTATTTCATCACCCAGCGCCGCCTGCACAAAGGTTAGCGGCACCTCGCAATATATATCGTCGCCCTCGCGATCGAAAAATTCATGCGGCTTTACTCGCAGCACAATATACAAATCCCCAGCCGGACCGCCTCTCAGGCCGCCTTCACCTTCGCCGCTAATGCGAATTTGTGCGCCTTCATCCACACCAGCCGGAATATTAACTTTAATTTTACGCTGCTTCTTCACCTGGCCTGCGCCATGGCAAGTTCCACATTTTTCTTTAATTACCTTGCCTGTACCGCTGCAGTTTGAGCACGCTCTGCGGTTAACCATTCGGCCGAACGGCGTATTGGATACAACCTCCTGCTGTCCGCTTCCGCGGCACACCGAACAGGTTTCAGGATGCGTCCCAGGCTTGGCGCCTGTACCTCGGCATGGTTCACACGATTCCGTACGAGGAATTGTAATTTCTGTTTCCTTGCCAAATACCGCTTCCTTGAAATCAATCGTCATCGTATACTGCAAGTCATTGCCGCGTTGCGGCGCATTAGGATCTCTTCTGCCGCCACCGCCGCCAAAGAACATATCAAATATGTCGCCAAAGCCGCCAAAATCTGCTCCGCCGGCGCCGCCCATCCCTTGATTCGGGTCAACATGCCCATAGCGATCATAGGTGGAGCGCTTGCCGTCATCGCTTAGCACGTCATAAGCTTCTTTTACTTCTTTAAATTTCTCTTCAGCATCCGCTGCTTTATTGACGTCAGGATGATATTGCCGGGCAAGCCTGCGATAAGATTTCTTTATATCATCAGCTGAGGCATCTTTGCTTATGCCAAGCACCTCGTAATAATCTCGTTTATTTGCCACCTGATCTCACCTCCGCAATATCATATGATAACATAAGCTTATAATTACTTGCTTGCATTACGAAAAAATAGTAAGAAAATTATTTAATGCTATTTCCATGAAAAGGAGGCCAAAGTCAGGAAGCCCCTGTCTTTGACCTCACAACCGCTAAATTCGCTCTTACTTGTTGTCGTCAACAACCTCATAATCTGCATCTACAACATTATCTTTGCCTTTAGCACCAGACTGCTCAGCACCAGCGTCAGCTCCAGGCGCGCCTTGTGCTTGCTCATACAGCTTAACAGACAGCTGTTGAACAATTTCAGTCAGCTCAGTTGTTGCAGCATTAATTTGCTCAATATCATCGGTAGCTAGAGCAGCTACCAGTTTATCCTTCGCAGCGTTCGCTTTGTCAATCTCAGAAGCATCGACTTTGTCGCCAAGGTCTTTAATTGTTTTTTCAACCGTATATACCAATTGGTCCCCGTTATTTTTTGCTTCTACCAAATCACGGCGCTTGCGGTCCTCTTCAGCATGCAGCTCGGCATCCTTCATCATTTTGTCGATTTCTTCATCGCTCAGACCGCTGGAAGAAGTGATTGTAATGTTTTGGCTCTTGCCTGTTCCTTTATCCAGTGCAGATACGTTTACGATACCGTTGGCATCAATGTCGAAGGTTACTTCGATCTGCGGCACACCGCGCGGTGCAGGAGGAATATCGCTTAGCGTAAAGCGGCCAAGCGTTTTGTTGCCTGCTGCCATAGAGCGCTCGCCCTGAAGAACATGAATTTCTACACCCGGCTGATTGTCTGCATAAGTGGAGAAAACTTGTGATTTGCTTGTAGGAATAGTTGTGTTGCGCTCAATCATCTTAGTAAACACGCCGCCAGCTGTTTCAATACCAAGTGAAAGCGGGGTAACGTCAAGCAATACAACGTCCTTCACATCGCCGCTTAAAATACCTGCCTGAACAGCAGCTCCCAAAGCAACTACTTCATCCGGGTTCACACCTTTATGAGGCTCTTTGCCGGTTAGCTTCTTAACCGCTTCTTGTACAGCAGGAACACGAGTCGAGCCGCCGACAAGAACAATTTTATGAATTTCATTAGCAGACAAGCCAGCATCGCTTAGCGCTTGACGAACCGGGCCAAGCGTACGCTCAACAAGCGGAGCAGCAAGCTCTTCGAATTTAGCGCGGGACAGACTCATCTCCAAATGCTGTGGAACTCCGTCTACCATCGTAATAAACGGCAAGGAAATAGATGTGGTAAGCACGCCGGACAACTCTTTCTTCGCTTTCTCAGCAGCATCCTTAAGACGCTGTACTGCAGCCTTGTCCTTAGAAAGATCTATACCTTGCTCCTTCTTGAACTGCTCAACAAGGTAATCAATAATAACTTGGTCGAAATCGTCTCCGCCCAGTTTGTTATCGCCGCTTGTAGCTTTAACTTCAAAGAAGCCGTCGCCAAGCTCAAGAATAGAAACGTCGAATGTACCGCCGCCGAGGTCGTATACAAGGATCGTTTGATCTTCTGTTTTTTCCAAACCGTAAGCTAGAGCTGCTGCAGTCGGCTCATTAACGATACGCAAAACTTCCAAGCCGGCAATTTTACCAGCATCCTTAGTCGCTTGACGCTGGCTGTCGTTGAAGTATGCAGGAACCGTAATAACTGCTTGCGTTACCGGCTGGCCAAGATAAGCTTCTGCATCAGACTTCAGCTTTTGAAGAATAATAGCCGAAATTTCTTGCGGCGTATACTCTTTGTCATCTACTTTTTCTTTATGGTTTGTACCGATATGTCTTTTTATCGAGCTGATCGTACGGTCCGGATTAGTGATGGCCTGGCGTTTTGCTGTTTCGCCAACGACACGCTCGCCGTCCTTTTTAAAGCCTACTACAGAAGGAGTAGTGCGGTTGCCTTCCGGATTTGGAATAACGACAGCTTCGCCGCCTTCCATTACGGATACGCAGGAGTTAGTTGTACCAAGGTCAATACCAATTACTTTACTCATAATCAAAGTGCCTCCTCAATAATCAATTGCAATATAACGACGTTGCCGTCCGTTTTCTATAACAAGCATGCTTATCATTGCCGGGCATTGATCAGCCGCTTACTTTCACCATAGCCGGGCGCAATACTTTTTCCTTCATCAGATAGCCCTTCTGAACCTCTTCCACTACAATTCCCTCTTCATATTCATCTGATTCCACCTGCATAATCGCTTGATGGAAATCTGGATTGAACACTTCGCCGACTGTAGTCATAGGCTTAAGGCCTTCCTGCTCCAATACTTGAGCAAGCTGTTTGAAAATCATCTCTACACCCTTAGCAAGCGAATCAAAATCTTTATTTGCTCCTGTTGCAGCGATCGCACGCTCAAAATTGTCAACAACGGGAAGCAGCTGCTCAATAAGCTTCATCGAAGCATATTGTCCAAGCTCTTCCTTTTCCTTCATCGTGCGGCGTCTGAAATTATCAAAATCAGCCTGCGCGCGTAAAAAACGCTGCTGCTGCTCTTCCACCTGATTTTTCAGTTCTGTATAGCGAGCATCTTCTTCTTGAGCCGTTTGAGTGTTCTCTGCAGCGTCTCTTGCTTCGTCAGCTCCTGCAGCATTTTGCTCCGGAGCTTCTGCTTCCTGATGATCTGCATTAATTTCTGTATCCTCTACGCGTTGTTCCTCTGTACTCACCATGTCACCTCCTTATTTACTTTACTTATACCAACGTCCTAGACGAATCGCCATATCTTTCGATAAAAAGTCAATTAAACCAATTACCTTGCCATATTCCATTCGAGTAGGACCTAAAATGCCAATTGTCCCTAACGCTTGACCATCTATAGCATAAGTTGCCGTTATCAAGCTGCAGTCGGTAATTGCCTTATGGTCGTTTTCAGAGCCGATTCGAACCTGAATGCCTGCAGGCAAATCTGTGAACATCTTTAAAATAGTCGGTGTTTCATCGAGCAAATCAAGTATTGTCTTAACCTTATCCACGTCTTTGAACTCTGGCTGGGTAAGCATATTCGTCGTTCCGCTAAGGAAAATCCGATTCTCATCCTCCTCGCTGGCCAATGCCTGCTCAAGCACGATCAGCAGCTGCTCATAATGATCCGTATACCGCTCAAGCTCACGCCCTACCTCACTGTACAGCCTTGATTTCAGCTTAATGATCGGAACGCCGACCAGCTTGGTATTCAATATATTGACTACCTTTTCCATATCGCTCATCGACAAACCGGCAGGAAGCGTAATCGTACGATTCTCTACATGGCCTGTATTGGTTACGATAATAGCAACAGCAGAGGATGCGTCCAGCGGCACGATGCCAAAATGCTTGAGTGACGTGCTTATCGTCTCCGGTCCAAGCAAAATGGACGTGTAATTCGTCAAGTTAGACAATATCATGGCGGCATGCTGAATAACCTGCTCGATTTGAAGCTTTTGATCCGTCACGAGCGTACGCATCAAAGCCAGATCCTTTTCCCCAATTTCATTAATGTGTATTAAATGATCAACATAATACCGATAGCCTTTAGTAGACGGCACGCGACCGGCAGAGGTATGAGGCTGCTCCAAAAAGCCAAGCTCCTCCAAATCTGCCATCTCATTGCGAATTGTTGCAGGGCTGAAACCGATATCTCCGCGCTTGGAAATACTTCTTGATCCGACAGGCTCTGCCGTACGAATATAGTCATCGACAATAGCATTCAATATCATGCGTTGCCGCTCAGTCAGCATATTTCATCCCTCCAATTCATGATGTGGCCGATCTTACTTTTTCTATCGTTAGCACTCAATTCAGTCGAGTGCTAATCACTAATACAAAAATACCAAACCAACTTAACCGTTGTCAAGTCAGTTCGGTATTTTTTGGACCAATTTGGCATTGATAACATGTTTAGATGAAAGGATTATTAAAAGAGCTTTTTCATAACAGCGATCTCATCACAGGCAAAGCGCTTCGGACAAACGACACAGTCCGTCCATACCTTCTCAGGAAATATTTCTTTATCGACAACGGTAAAGCCATTCCGCTCAAAAAAGGGAACAGCGTACGTCAGCGCCATAATTTTGCTTATTTTACGCTCCTTCGCTTGCGCGATCAGCTGATCGACCAATTTACTGCCTATGCCCAATCCTTTATACTCCTCGCTCATGCCAAGCGATCTGATTTCTACCAAATCCTGACCTAGCAATGTCAGCGAGCCGCAGCCGACAACCTTATGGTTTAGCTCTGCAACTACGAACGAATCAATAGATGCAGCGAGCGCTTCACGCGTTCGCGGCAGCATAATGCCTTGATCTGCATAATCCTGTATTAATAGATATAATGCCTCAACATCGTCCAGCGTAGCTTGACGGCAAATTACATCCTCGGTTTGCATCGCTGCCTCACCTCCACTCGGTTTTTATATTATGAATAAATATACAACAACACGAATTATTTCTCAATAACTATTTGTCCTGTCTCATCGAAGTTTTTGATCTGCTAATTATTAAGCAAAAAAGCGCCGAACACTTCGTTGCCAAGCAGAACACCGCGATTCGTTAAGCGGTAAATAACATCATTCTGCCGCTCCAGCTTCTCAATCAGCTGTGCGTCCAACAGATTCGCCAGCGGCTCAGCAAACTTTTCTTCCAGTGTGAAGGAAGGGAACTGTTTAGCGAAGTCAGATATTTTGACACCGCAGAGCAGCCTTAAGCCAACCATCATAAAATCCTCCATCGCTTCCTCTTCCGACACTTCAAGCTGCTCTAATCTAGGCAGTCCAGCATTAGCTGCATCAATATAAGGCTGCACGCCTTTAATATTGACATGCCTTATTCTCTGCGAATAACCATGCGCGCCAGCACCAAGCCCATAGTAAGGCTCGTTGCGCCAGTAGGTGGAATTATGCTTTCCTTCGTAGCCCGGCTTAGCAAAATTGCTTATTTCGTAATGGCTGTAGCCATTAGCCTTTAAGCGCTCCATCAGCAAGAGAAACATATTCAGCTCCTCCTCCTCTGATGGAAGAGGCAGCTCATTACGAGCATACAGATGGTGGAACAGCGTGTTTTCCTCCACCTTCAAGCTGTAGAGCGAATAATGCGGCAATTGCAGCTGCAGCGCTTTTTCAACACTGTCTGAAAGCTGCTCCAGCGTCTGGCCGGGCAATCCGAACATAAGATCAATCGATAAATTGCTGAAGCCCACTTGGCGTGCGTTTGCAATGCTGTTATAAACGTCGTCTACGTTATGAATTCGGCCAATCCGCTCGAGCAAGCCGTTGTCAAAGGATTGAACGCCGAAGCTGATCCGGTTAACGCCTCCATGATACATAACGGCAAGCTTATCCAAATCAGTTGTGCCGGGGTTTGCCTCCATCGTAAACTCCACATTTTTGGCTAACGGAAAATGTGTATTCACCGCTTTAAGAAATCGTTCCATCTGAGGCGGCGTAAGTACGGTCGGCGTGCCGCCGCCGACGAACACAGTATCGATTTCAGTCGGCGGCTGCATTTTAGCAGTTTGAATCATTTCCTGCTCGAGCGCGTCCAAATAGTGATCGACCGGCTGGCCTCTAAGCACATAGGAGGTAAAATCACAGTAATGGCATTTATTCGTGCAGAAAGGGATATGAATATAAAGCGCTCTTGGTGCCTTATGAAGCATTGTATTCAACCTTATCCCTCCTTGTCATTTTAAATAATCTTGCTGCAGGCCGAGCCGGCAGGCAGCAATTCAAGAAAAATAAGAGAGAGCGGCGCTCTCTCTTATCGTCGTTCGTAACTTGTGCTATTTATGCTTGAAGCTATTCGTCGATTTTTAGAACAGCCATAAATGCCTCTTGCGGCACCTCTACGTTGCCGACCTGCTTCATTCGTTTCTTGCCTTCCTTCTGCTTCTCCAGAAGCTTTCTCTTACGGCTGATATCACCGCCGTAGCACTTGGCAAGAACGTTTTTGCGCATCGCTTTGACTGTTTCTCTAGCTATAACCTTATGGCCGATTGCTGCTTGAATCGGCACCTCAAACATTTGGCGAGGAATAAGCTCACGCAGCTTTTCGCAAATTTGACGGCCGCGTTGATAGGCACGATCACGGTGTACGATAACAGACAAAGCGTCAACTGCTTCGTTATTTAAATTAATGTCCATTTTGACCAGATTGGAACGGCGGTAGCCCGACAGCTCATAATCAAAGGAAGCATAGCCCTTCGTGCTTGATTTAAGCATATCAAAGAAATCATATACAATCTCGGACAATGGCAGCTCATAATGGACGGTAACGCGATTAGTATCCAAATATTCCATATTGGAAAACTCTCCGCGTTTGTTTTGGCAAAGCTCCATAATGGCGCCTACAAAATCATTCGGCACAATAATGCTTGCCTTTACATACGGCTCCTCCACATAATCAAGCTTGCCCGATTCAGGATAATTAGATGGGTTGTCTATATGGATAACCTCGCCGCTAGTAAGCGCAACCTTATAAATAACACTTGGCGCAGTAGTAATCAATGGAATATTGAATTCTCTTTCGATGCGCTCTTTAATAATCTCCATATGAAGCAAGCCCAGGAAGCCGCACCGGAAACCGAAGCCGAGCGCTGTAGACGACTCGGGCTCATAGCTTAGAGATGCATCGTTCAATTCCAGCTTCTCAAGCGCTTCGCGCAAATCATTGTAATCCTGCGTATCGATCGGATACAGGCCGCAGAATACCATTGGATTAATGCGTCTATAGCCTGGTAATTGCTCGGCAGCAGGACGCTTAACTTCAGTAATTGTATCCCCGACACGCGTATCCTTTACATTTTTAATACCCGCGACAACGAAGCCTACATCACCTACGACAAGCTCATCTATGATAGCCATGCGCGGCATAAATGCGCCGACCTCCAGCACCTCGAACTCCGCGCCAGTGGCCATAAAGCGAATTTTGCTGCCCGGACGGATACTGCCGTCAACGACACGCACATACACTATGACGCCTTTGTATGGGTCATAGTGAGAGTCAAAAATAAGAGCTTTAAGGGGCGCATCCGGATCGCCTTCAGGCGGCGGAACTTTAGTCACGACCTGCTCAATAATTTCTTTAATCCCTATTCCGGCCTTCGCGGATGCGTGAACGGCATCGCTTGCATCCAGCCCGATAATATCTTCGATTTCCTGCTTTACACGATCCGGTTCAGCGCTAGGCAAATCGATTTTATTCAATACAGGCAATATTTCTAAATTGTTATCAAGTGCCAGATACACATTTGCCAGCGTCTGTGCTTCAATGCCCTGCGCAGCATCGACTACCAGCAAAGCACCCTCGCAAGCTGCCATGCTTCGCGATACTTCATATGTAAAGTCGACATGGCCCGGCGTATCGATTAAATTAAGAATATATTGCTCGCCATCATCAGCGCGATAAGTTAACCGCACAGCATGCAGCTTAATCGTAATTCCCCGTTCTCTTTCCAAATCCATCTGGTCAAGTACTTGCGCTTGCATCTCCCTTGATGACAAAGCGCCAGTAAATTCAAGAATCCGATCCGCAAGCGTGGATTTACCGTGGTCGATATGCGCAATAATGGAAAAATTTCTAATTTTCTTTTGTCGGTCACGAACGTCGATCATGCCAAACCTCCACACTACCAATAATTCTAATCATTCTAACAGTATAACAATAAGATCGACGATCAGCAATGGAGTTTACTTAAACAATCCTTCAAACATTGAAACTACAAATTTAATGCCGCCGCTCGACGCCGACTCCAGCATGCCCGAGGCAGAATCTGCAAATTTATTGACTGCTGAGCTGCTGCCATTGCCGCCGCCGGGCAGATCGCTCCATAGCTCGTTATACTGCTCTTCATACTTTTTCTCCAACGAAGCAAGCTTTCGTATTTCCTCGAGCTCTTTTTCCAGCTGGGCGATTTTACGCTCGGTTGCCGTTTTCGGCAGCCATTGCTCCATTTCCTGCTCCCCGTCACGTACATTTGAGCCCGGCTCGGCAGAGGCTGGAGGCTTCAGCTCATTTTGACTCAGCTGTGATTGCAGCGGCCCATGAATCCGTTCAATTCCTGCGGTCGACATTTCAATGCCGTACAATATAATAAAGGTCAGCGCACCGCCTAACAGCGCCCACTTCCACGCTTTTTTTCTCATTGTGATCATTCCTTTCCAGATACCTTCTCATCCGCCCAATAAATATTGGAGATTACTTCAGCAAGCGCATCTGCCGTTCTGTATGATTCCTCCAGCGTATTTTCCACTCCGCCAATTTCAACAAGCACATTCCCATCCGCCAGAGACTGATTATATTCCGCATTTCCGTTAGCGGCTGTTTTGCCCCAAATGCCTCTTGAGATGCCCGGGTATTTCTTTTCAAGCGCTTCATGAATTTGCGTAGCAAAGGCTTCGTTTTTCTTCCAGTTAGGATTTTTATGACCAATGATAAAATAAACCTGCGCGTAGCTTTTGCCATCAATATCAACCGTTGTATATTTTCTTTTTTGTGAATCACGATGAATATCAAAAAAGTAAACGAGCTCCTTGCTGCTTGCTATAGCTTCCTTTACTGTCTTCATAGAATATTTGTAGGATAGCTCCCAACGATAGTCTTTAATAGCTGTCGGATAATCCATATTAGAGTGCATTGCGCCGATACCCTTTTCCTCTAGCTGTTCTGCCAGCCGTTTGCCGACAAGCGTAATATTTTTCGTTTTCGAGTTAGGATCCTTCACTTTCTCATCCAGCTCCGGATACCATGATTCGCGATTATGCGAATGATAGATAAAAACTTTTTTGGCTCCATTCGTTGTCGCCGTTTTGCCGCCCTGCTCTTCCTTCCCCGCCCCTGCCTCGCCGCTGTTATCCTTTGAACTGGAAACATCTTCTCCTTTGCCTGTTTCCTCTTCCAAAGGAATAGAAGGATCGTAAGCGATTGGCGTATAATCCTGCGGACCGATCGAAGCATCTGTGCCCGAGCCTTTGCGCATCAAAAAATACTCATTGTCCCGCATGCCCGGCAATTCACTGGCCAGTACACTGCGCGGATCTTCAAGGTTAATATCAGTAAGCGCGCGCATTAAAAACAAGCTGATTTGCTTGCTGTTTAATGTCTCGGATTCAAGGCTGCTATGAAAGCCCGGCACTTCCATCTCTAGCATATCCCCAAATATACCGCCCGATACTGTAGCTGCAAGCTGCCGCATCGAATATATGGGCGATTTAGCATAATGCTGATGAGCGACCCCAGCGATTCCTATTAAAATAAAGAACAGCATACTGCATATCGATAGCATCGAAAACGCTCTGGCGCTCGTCAGTAGCCTTCTTGTCCTCAAGCTAGTTTTTTCCCAGTGGCTCAGCCTTATCGTTTTCAACATATCGTTTACCTCCGCTAGTATGTAATCAAATTACTATTAATTTATGTACTAGCAGCATTTCATAGAACCGATTGAGAGAAAGAACTATTTCTATTTATATCATTTGTCAGATTGATAGATTTGAAGGTGAAACTTACACTCTCCAATGTTCAAGGATAAACGGCTCCGCTGTCCTTTGGACAGGCGCGTTTACGGATGAAATATAAGAACAGATATAAGGTTGAAAACTTATACTTTCTTTTATTTCAAAAAAATGCCTTGAGCGGCGCTCAAGGCATTTTAAATACTATTTAATGTGTATAAGCGGCCACATTATCATTATCGATCGCTTCATGCAATGCTGCATTAAGCCCGCTCGCAATAATATTAGCTATATCCTCGATAAACTGGTCGACTTCCTTCGGCGTAACAAGCAAATCATGGCCAAGCGGATTTAACACTTCTTTTACAAGCTGCAGACGCTCATGCTCGGGAATTTGATTTAAGACGCCGAGAATATGATTGGAATCTCCGTTATTGCCATCCAAATGATTGCGCAGCATATCAAATGTGTTATTGACAATTGTGGAAGCATATACGACGGTCGGCACGCCAATCGCAATAACAGGAACGCCCAAAATTTCCTTCGTCAGCCCCTTTCGCTTATTGCCGATGCCTGAGCCGGGATGAACGCCAATGTCAGCTATTTGAATGGTGGTATTGACCCTTTCCAGCGCTCTGGAGGCAAGTGCATCTATCGCTATAATGACATCAGGCTTGGACCGGTCTACAATACCTTGTACAATTTCACTTGATTCTATGCCGGTTGTACCGAGTACGCCGGGGGCTATCGCACTTACTGAACGGTAGCCCGGTGAGATTTGATCAGGCATCAATTCAAATAAATGGCGTGTAACCATTACATTCTCAACGACGAGCGGACCAAGCGCATCCGGTGTTACATTCCAATTGCCCAACCCCACAATCAACACTCTTGACATTTTTCCGATTTGCAGACGTTCCAAAAACTCTGCAAAATTTTTGGCGAATTGAGTGGCTACTCTATCTTGCAAATCAGAATCATGGCCACGCAAGCCGGGCACCTCTATTGTAATGTAGCGTCCAACCATTTTGCCAATGGCGCTCGCCCCTTGTTCATTCTGAACCTCGAGATGCGTAATCATTATCCCCTCATCTTCTATTGTTTCAGATGCAACGCCGGGAATTCCCGCTCCTGCCGCTGCGCCTTCTGCTATTTCCCTTGCCTCCAGCGCCAAATCCGTTCGCACACTATATTTTTTCAAATCGAGTTCATCGTTCATAAATACAATCCCCTTTCTTAGTTCTAAAGGTATTATTTGCAAGCGATTCGATTTCATGCAAGGCAGATGCTATTGCATTTTAGCCTAGCGCATGATAGTATATTTTAAGTTGTGTAGTATACAGAAAAACTACGTGCACTTCTTTGAACAGTTTAGGAGGTGAATTCCATGCCAAACATTAAATCCGCTATTAAACGTGTTAAAACTAATGAAAAGCGTCGTGCTTTGAATGCTTCACAAAAATCTGCACTTCGTTCGGCCGTTAAAGTTGCTGACCAAGCACTCGTTGGCACTGATGTAGAAGCTGCTAAAGCAGCTCTAGTTACAGCAACGAAAAAATTGGATAAAGCAGTAACTAAAGGCTTGATTCATAAAAATGCGGCTTCCCGCAAAAAATCGCGTCTAGCTAAGAAACTAAACGCTCTAGCTTCTCAAGCTTAATAAACAAACTAACGGCTGCACCTTTTGGTGCAGCCGTTTTAGGTAAATTTGATTGGATGCAGAATCATATTAAGCTTTGCTGCCAGCTTCCTGCTCGGTATGCAGGGATAGCAAAAACAGCTCTACTCCAAGCGCTTTATCAATCAAGCCTGTTTTCATTTTATAGTCCAGTTCGGCTAGCGAAGCAAGGATGCCTGCAAGCCGGTCGATCGTAAATTTCCGGCCTTTCTCAGATGCCAGCTTGACAGCGTAAGGGTGCTGCCCGATCTGTCCAGCCATTTGCTGCGGCGAATAATGATGCTTTTCCAGCTCTTTGATTTGCAGCATCATTCGAATTTGCCTGACGATTAAAGCGACAATTTTGATCGGCTCCTCACGTCTAACCAATAAATTGCGATAAAGCCGCAGCGCATTTTCGATGCGCAGCTCTGCAATTGCATCAACGAGTGCAAATACATCCTCCTCAATCGTGACACTTGTCAGCATACCGACCGTTTCTTCATCAATGGCCCCCTCAGAGCCTGCATGCAGACATAGCTTGTCCACTTCCTGTGACAATTGCTGCATATTATTTCCTACTCGAGCTTGCAGCAGCTCAGCTGCCTGCTCCGTCATGCTTCTTCCTTGCTCCTGCGCTCTTTTTATAATCCATTGCTTCATTTGTGCGCCGTCGAGCTCATAAAAAGGAATAACGGATTGACGTTCCTTCAATAGCTTCACCAGCTTACGCCGTTCATCAAGCTTTTCTGCTTGCACGACAAATACAATAACCGAGCTTTCAAGCGGCTGCTCCAAATATCGCAGCATGCTATCCGGGCGATGCTCAATTTTACTTCCTTCCTTGCCGCTGCCTCCAGTCAAAACAACAGCGTCACGCACGACAATCAGTTTGCGCTCTAATAAAAACGGCAGTGACTCCGCTTCAAGCACGATGTCCTCAAGTGGGGTTTCCGCTGTATCAAATTTGACAATGCCCATTTCACGCTCCTCTGTTTGAAACATAGCGTTCGATATGTAATCAACAAACTGAGCCATTCGATAGCGATCTTGACCTACCAGAACATAAATCGGCCTATATTTTCCTGCCTTAATTTCCTTAATTGCACCGCTTATATCCATTCCTGCATGCCCCCTTGACAAAACCAATCTGAACACCAACAAAGGGATGAGCTGTATGAAGCCGCATCCCTTCGTCTCTATATAAACATCTCAATTACGGCCCATGGTACCGTCCTTGAGAATGGTCATAGACGTCTTGCAACGTCGATGACACTTCCTATATCCTTATTATACGCGCCAAATGTCTCGATGTGCACACTATTTATGCTAAGATTTGGCCCGACGTTCTTCAAGCTGATCAAGATCGATGACGTACTTAATAATCGCGCCCTGCTCCAAATGCACTTCGTAGGTAAGAGACTTGCTGTCCTCAGACCAGACAAAATTCATTAGCTTTCCATTTTTGCGGTCTGTTTGCATAATAACATATTCTTTGTTTGCCGTCTCCACCACTACACTGTAATTAAGAACAGAAGCAATAAATTGTTCATTGGGCGACAAGGAGCTTTCATTGCCTGGTAAATCATCTACATGCTGCTGCATGCCCAGTCCGGTTATTAAAGATTCTTCTTCCGGTTCATTAGCACCCTCTACCGCTGGCGCCCCTGTCCCATTTTCGTTGACGAATCGCTTTGAAGAATCAGCAGAGCTACTTTGTTCACCAGCTTCTTCCTTGCCTATATCTTCTTTGGTTTTGACGAATAAATCCTCTTTGCTAATATCAAACTCTCCCAAATACGATTCCGTGCCCACTTTGCCGGCTTTGGATTCCCCTGGCGAATTGGACGCAGTAAATGGCGCAGCTAGAGGTTGCTCAGATTGCGCCGTATTTGCCAAATTAGCAGCAATCGGCATCGAATTTTCTTTATTCAAATGGCCTCCGGACGGATATGTCGCAATAAATATGCCGCATACAGCGGCTGCCGCAACAACTCCGCTAAAAGCTTTCCATGAAAACTTGCTGCGTTTCGGTTTAATCGGTACTACTTCGTTCTTGTCGCTTATTGGCGGTACGGACTCTTGCTGCTTCAAGCTATCCAATCGATCAAGCTCTGGCATGATCGCATCTACCAGGCTGTAACGCGGTGTTACTTTAGGCAAGCTGGTTAGTTCTAAAGAGACAAGCTTGAGCAATTCAAGCTTCTCTGTGCAGTCCGGACACTGTCTAGAATGTGCAGTCCATAGTTCACGTTCGGCTTCGCTAAGCTCTTCATCCAGTTGTCGCTGCATCAATTCCATCACCTCATGACAATTCATCCCCGGACACCACCTCTCTCATATTCGTGAAGTAAGCCTTGCAGCTGCTGCCTGGCTCGAAATAAGTAGGATTTCACAGTATTTAGCGGCAAATCAAGCGAATCAGCTATTTCCTTGTACGAAAAATCCTGCAAATAGCGCAGCACAACTACGGTGCGATGATGCTCAGGCAGCTGATTGATAGCATCTCGAATGTCCTGAACTGCATATGCCGACATTACCGTTTCTTCAACATTTTGTTTTTCATGAAAGACAAGATCATGCTCATCAATGGAGACAGTTGGTTTTGTTCTACGAAATTTATCAATGCAAATATTGGTTACAATTCTTTGTACCCAAGTTTTAAATTGCGCTTTCTCCTCATAAGACTCTATCTTTGTATAGATTCGAATAAGCGCTTCTTGCGCTGCATCCAGAGCATCCTGTTCATTATTTAATATATAATAGGCTGTCCGATATACATGCGTTTCAATCTCTCGCAATAGAGTTATCAAAGCGTCTCTGTCGCCAGACTGAGCTGCTTTAATAAGATCCGGCTCCACCACTAAGGATCCTCCCCTCCTGCAACCTCTTTGACGGAATTGAATTATGAAAGGTTGCAACATTTTAAAAATATACTTTATTTTTTTTAGCATCGAATCGATTTCATAATTCGCTTATGGCAATAAACGACATTATGAAACGGATTCCATCACATATTATTGTAAACGGTAAAGTTTAATTATCTCTTAAGATTGCAGGAAAAGCTAAAATAAAATCAATTTCATGCATACAATTACTGATTAGTTACATACTCAAGAATAACAAAATTAATGCTTCTCGTATATAGAGCGCATGTCAATTCAGAATGAACAATTGCCGCCTTGTTGCTTTTAGCATAATTTCTCCATCTTTATCCGTCCTCCAAAGCGCAATTCGCCCCTGCTGCAGCCGCTCCAATACATCCGGGTGCGGATGTCCGTAGCTGTTTGTTGCGCTGACCGACACAACTGCAGATATCGGCTTCCAGTAATCGAGCCATTCAGAGCTTGTTGAATATTTGCTGCCATGATGCGCAATCTTCATTACATCAATACGCGGCTTCGCATAATTCGTTCCAAGCATTTGACCTTTTCCTTCCTCCATCCGAGTCAATATTATTTTTTCTGTAGCTGAATTGATATCACCCGTTAACAAAAATTGAAAGTCATATATTTGCAGCAGCAGCACGACGCTAAGCTCATTCTGATCAGCGACAAGCGCGATTTGATGCTGTGAGGCAGAGCGCTCATCCGGCCATAAGAACGTAATCGCAACATCTTTTTCCAATTCATAGCTTATACCGGCTGCGGCTGCATAAAGCGGAATCTGCTTATTGACAGCCTGCTGCATAAGCTGCATCGCATCACCCGACTCTTTTAACGTTTGGTTCCACCAAATCTCTGATACAGGTATATGCTCAAGCACTGCCTGAAGACCTCGTATATGATCGCTGTCCAAATGGGATATAATTACAGCATCCAGCTTTTGAACGCCTCGCTTCATAAGCAGCGGCAGTACAACCTTTTCACCAATCTCAAAAGGCTCTTTGCGGTCCTTCCACCGCTCTCCTTCCTTGCGAAATGATATTAATCCGCCGCCGTCCAGAAGAATATGCCTGCCTGCCGGTGTTTTTATTAAAATAGCATCGCCTTGCCCTACATCCAGAAAACTGATTACAGCCGACTTTTCCCAACGCGGCATCGTATAAGCAGCCCATAGTGAAAAAACTAATAAAATAGAAGCGGCCGTCAATTGGATAACATATTTCTTCGTACGCAGTATCGGCACAGCACTTGAGCCGCGTCTGCGCGATCTTTTCAAGCCTGCAAAATGAATGAAGCTCCTGAATAATACTAAGCATAAGCCATACCAGCAGACTATCCACCAAACTGGCGGCGATGGCCATATTAAAGAAAGATTTAAGGATGAGGCTAAATACTGAATAGCAAAAAAGCTCCAATCGTTTCCATAAGAAGCTAGCGAGGAGATCAAGCTTCCCAGAGGCAAATAGATATAGGAGCATATAAGTGAAATGGTGCCAAGCGGCAATATAATAGAACTGATAAAAGGAACGAATATAAAATTAGCGGCAATCGATAACACATTAAACTGGTTGAAATAATAAATAGTCAGAGGAAAAGAGATTAGCTGCGCTACTAAAGTTACCGAAAATAAATCAAGCAGCATTTTCCCTTTTTTCCAATCCGGCAGCACTGCGCGCAATGCCGGAACGCCAATAATCAATCCAATTGTAACGATAAACGAAAGCTGAAAGCTTACATCATTTATATAATAAGGGTCATGGGCAAGCATGAGGAGAGCAGCTGCTGCGATCAGATGAAGCCCGTCCTTAAGCTTCCCCATACGGGCGGCTGCCAAACCGAGCAGCGCCATTAATCCGGCACGAATGACGGAGGGGGAAGCGCCAGAGAGCAATATATAAACAGGGAGCAGCAGCATCAGCGCAACAATAATTTTCTCTCTTGTCCATCTAAGCAGCTTTAAAGCAGTAGAGACCATATACATGAATACGGCAACATGCAGGCCTGAAATAGCCAGTATATGAGTTAAACCTAAAGCCGAGAACTGCTTGAATTGCGCCGGATCCAGATCCTCGCGAATCCCTAGCACTAACCCTTTCATATAGCCTGCCTGCTCGCCGTTAAACAGCTTGTCCATTTGAGTGCCGAGCTTAGCGCGCGTTTGATCGACGATATGCAACAGCTTGAATTGTAAGGTTTGCGGCCTAGCTATAATATTGATCTGTTCAATTCCATCCATTTTTAGCAGCCAATGTATTCTTTTCCCTTTCAAATAGCTTTTATAATCAAATCCTCCCCTATTGCCAGCTGTTTGCGGCAGCGACAGCTGGCCTGCCAGCTCTACAATAACGCCGCGCTGCAATTGACTGGCGTACTGCTGCTCCTCCTCTTGCTTCAGCTTGATATGAACCATAAAACGTTCTTTTTCTTCCTTGGCAAAGCCGCCGCTCTCTGTATCTGCTTTGATCCAATGGCTATCCACCTGCAATGCAATACGATCGCCATCAGCCAAAGCGGCAGCTGTAACGACGCCTTTGAGCTGAATTGGGACAGTTTGAATTTCATCCGACTGTTCCAAAGCTGCATATTGTTCAGCCAATACAGTAGAATTGTTATAATCGATCCAGTATCTTTGTCCTGCCGCGAGCAAAAAAAGCATGAGGCAAGCGACAGCTAATGAAGCAGTACAGTGCCTCCAATATATCCAAGCGATAAAAAACAGCATCAACGCAGCCGCACAATAAATCAAGCCCCGCATATCCAAATTAGCCGCTGCTGCATTGCCGCCGGCAAAACAGATTGCAATCCAAATAATCGGTCTTTTGCTTCTTTGCTTCATTTCACCCAGCCTTTCTAATAGAAACAAGGATAAACGCCCCGCCGTCCTTCGCTTGAACGAAGGACGCGCATTTAGCGGTCAAGAAAAAACGCTGCGCGTCCTTGGCTAAGGAGGTGCCGTTTCTCGGTGAAATATAGGAACAAGTATAAGGTGAAAACATTTACTTTCCTATATTTGAACAAAAAACCTCTGATTGCATCGAATGACGCAATCAGAGGTTTTTCCTCGGCATAAGCATTTGCTTGCTTTATGTAATTATTGCAGATACGGTCTGCGCAGGCGGCTCGTATTGCTCGAGCTGGCGAATAACGATGTTTTGCTGGCGCATCAGCTCGAACACCTTTTCACTGTCCTTCATATAGCTGCGATGAAAAACAATTTCTACAATGCCGCTGTTAGCCAGCATATTAGCACAGGTCCAGCATGGCTGATCCGTCACATATACGACAGAGCCTTCGCGGTCGGTCCGATCCGTAAAAAGCAGCAAGTTTTGCTCAGCATGAATAGTGCGAATGCAGCGCTGTTTTTTCACTACTTTTTCAACACCGTCTTCAACCTGGATTTCCATCTCCTCAGCGATCATGCAGCCTGCCTCTAAGCAATCCTGCACCCCCATCGGAGCTCCGTTATAAGCGGTGCCAAGCAGCTTCTTGCCCTGAACCAGCACAGCGCCGACATGTCGGCGAGGGCAGCGCGAACGAGTGGAAACCATATAGGCGATATCCATGAAGTACGTGTCCCAATCCTTACGAGCAGAATCATTTGCTACTATTGGCATAGCCGCTGCTCCTCCTCCCATGTAAATGTTATAGCTTATTGTTGGCTTGCAGCAATAGCTTGTTCCAAATCGGCGATAATATCCGCAATGCCTTCTGTTCCAATAGACAGACGGATTAATCCCGGATCGACACCGGCAGCCATTTGCGCTTCTTCAGTAAGCTGCTGATGCGTTGTGCTAGCTGGATGAATAATAAGCGACTTGGAATCTCCAACGTTCGCCAAGTGCGAAAGCAATTTTACTGAGTTGATCAGCTTTTTGCCCGCTTCTATTCCACCTTTAATGCCAAAGGTTAAAATAGCGCCTTGGCCGTTCGGCAAATACTTTTTCGCATTTTGGTAGTAATCATGCGATTCCAAGCCTGGATAGCTGACCCACTCTATGCTTTCATGTCCTTCCAGGTATTTCGCTACAGCAAGCGCATTGGAGCTGTGGCGTTCCATGCGAAGATGCAATGTTTCTACCCCTTGCAGAAGCAAGAAGGAGTTAAATGGCGATAGAGAAGCCCCCATATCGCGAAGCAGCTGAACGCGGGCTTTAATAATATAAGCAAGCGGTCCGACTGCCTTCGTATACACTACGCCATTGTAGCTTGGATCCGGCTCAGTCAGTCCAGGAAACTTATCGTTGGCGGCCCAATCAAATTTACCGCTGTCAACGATAATACCGCCGATAGAAGTGCCGTGTCCGCCAAGAAACTTCGTAGCGGAGTGGACAACGATATCTGCACCGTGCTCGATTGGCCGGCATAGATAAGGGCTTGGGAATGTATTGTCAACGATGAAAGGAATGCCGTGCTCATGCGCAATTGCTGCGACAGCTTCCAAATCGATTACGTCACCTTTAGGGTTGCCGATTGTTTCCGCATAAACTGCTTTTGTGCGCTCTGTAATAGCTGCGCGGAAATTATCCGGATTAGACGGATCGACAAACTTGACTTTAAGGCCAAGCTTAGGAAGGGTAATGGCAAATAGGTTATAAGTACCACCGTATAAGCTTGTTGCTGATACGATTTCGTCGCCCGATCCTGCAATATTAAGAAGAGCGTAAGTAATAGCAGCTTGTCCAGAAGCAACTGCCAATGCGCCAACGCCGCCTTCCAGCGCAGCTACGCGCTTTTCCAGCACGTCGGTAGTCGGGTTCATAATACGGGTATAAATATTGCCGAACTCTGACAATGAGAATAAATTCGCGGCATGATCGGTGTCTCTGAACCCGTAAGATGTTGTTTGGTAAATAGGCACTGCACGAGACATTGTTGTCGGATCAATTTCTTGACCTCCATGAACGGACAATGTTTCGTAAGATAATTTTCTTTCTTCAGACATGATCTAACTCCTCCTCGTAACAATAATCTATTGTGGAGCTTATCTTCACTTTAATGCCTTTTTTGGCATGCGCTGCCGATTTGCTCTGAGCATATTGTCTCATATTCATGGACGTGCTACAATGCTTTCTTTTATTTCAGACAACACTTTATTTCCAATTCCTTTTACACGAAGCAAATCATCCGCACTACGAAAAAAGCCATTTTTTTCACGATCCATAATAATGGCATTAGCCTTTGACGGGCCTATCCCCTTTAAGGTTTGCAGCTCAGACATGCCTGCGCGGTTAATGTCTATTCTGCTGTCGGTTTCGTTCTCTTGCTCATTCGGAGGACCACCGATTAATACAGGATCTTCCATCTCTGGCTGCTCGTCCTCAGCCTCTTGCTTTATTTCGGGAGCAGCTGCAGGCATGGGTTTATTATCCAATTCCAGGAGCGCTTGTTCCACTGCTTCATTGAGTGGGGTGAATTGCTTTTTTTCAGCCTCTTTGCCGCCGCCGGCAAGCGCCGCAACAAGCAATAGTGCAGCGCCTGCCAGCAGCAGCATAGGCAGCCACATCTGTTTTTGCTTTCCTGCCGATTGAATTTGCCGGTTCATAATCGTTTCCCTCCTGAATATGAATGACTATCAGATTGCAGCAATACGTAAAATTGACACATATTGTACATGCATCAAGGAATAGGATAATAGAGCACAGTCCGATAAAGAAGTATTGGAGGGCTTTAGATGAAGGTTGGATTTATCGGAATTGGCACAATGGGAAGGCTGCTGGTCGAAGCATTTATAAGCTCCGGTGCCTTGCTTCCAGAGGACATTGTGGCCAGTAATAGAACATTTAGCAAGGCCCTGGCATTAGCTGATGAGTTTCCCGGCCTCGCTGCTGTCGCTTCTAACAAAGAGGTGGTAGAAAAAAGCGACATTGTCTTTCTATGTATTAAGCCATTGGAGTTTATTCATGTTGTCCAAGAAATTAAACAAGCGCTGCAGCCTGAGCAAATTGCAGTCTCTATTACGAGCCCCGTTTTAATATCTCATTTGGAGGAGGAGCTTAACTGCAAAATAGCAAAAGTAATACCGAGTGTAACGAATACGATTTGCAGCGGCGCTTCCTTGTGCATGTATGGCGAACGCATGCAGCAAGCGGATCGAGAGCGGTTAAATAACTTGCTCTGCTTTATAAGCGAGCCGCTGCAAATCTCCGAAAGCTTTACCCGTATCGTCTCGGATATTTCCAGCTGCGGTCCAGCCTTTTTTGCATTTTTATTGCAGCAATTTATTGACGCAGCTGTCAGCGAGACAGGTATACATCGCGAAGAGGCTGTGCAGGTGGCAAGCAATATGCTGCTGGGTACCGGGCTTCTGCTTACACAGGGCGGGCTTTCGCCTGAGCAAATCCAGCAAAGAGTTGCTGTGCCAGGCGGAATTACAGCAAAAGCCTTGCGTCTTCTGCAACAGGATACCGAAGGCATGTTTGAGAGACTGATTCGTACAACACATGATAAGTACTATGATGATTTGACCAAAGTAACTACTGCTTTTTACAGCGAAGAGGTGAACGAACCATAGCTGTTCTTCAGCTAGCGTTCGCTCACCTCTTCGGTTTGCTTATTTACGAAACTGGAGCAGACAGACCTGGATTACATAGCCTGCGCTGCTTAATTAGCAACAATGTTGACAAGCTTGCCTTTTACCGCAATTACCTTGCGAATCGTCTTGCCTGCCAGAAGTACAGCAACCTTTTCTTGTTCCTTTGCAATAGCTTCCATTTCAGCTTCAGCTGTTTCTGCAGGAATAGAAAGGCGCTCAACAATTTTGCCATTCACTTGAATTACAATTTCGACGGAGGAATCCACTGTCCATTTCTCATCGTAGACCGGCCATGGCACATATGTGATGGACTCGCTATGGCCCAAGCGCTCCCAAAGCTCTTCAGCAATATGCGGCGCAAGCGGTGACAATAGCTGCACAAAGTTTTCCATCGCCTTGCGCGGCAGCACTTCTGCCTTATTCGCTTCGTTGACGAAAATCATCAGCTGGCTGATCGCTGTATTAAAGTGCAGCTGATCAAAGTCTTCCGTTACTTTTTTGATCGTCCGGTGCCATACTTTATTGAACTCCCCACTCACTTCAGAGTCGCTTATTTTGTCATTCAATTGATCATTGTCTTGAACAAACAGTCTCCATACGCGGCTTAAGAAACGATGCGCCCCTTCTACCCCGTTCGTGCTCCAAGGCTTAGTAGCTTCCAAAGGACCCATAAACATTTCGTACATGCGAAGCGTATCGCCGCCGAATTCATTGACAATTTCATCCGGATTAATGACATTGCCGCGCGACTTGGACATTTTTTCATTGTTTGTGCCCAAAATCATGCCTTGGTTAACCAGCTTATAGAATGGCTCCTTCGTATGCACAATGCCCATGTCGTACAATACCTTGTGCCAGAAGCGCGCATACAGCAGATGCAATACAGCATGCTCTGCGCCGCCGATATAAAGATCTACCGGAAGCCATTGCTTTTGCTTTTCTGGCGAACAAATTTCTTTGTCATTTTTCGGATCGATAAAACGAAGGTAATACCAGCAGCTTCCTGCCCATTGCGGCATTGTATTCGTTTCGCGGCGCGCTTTCATGCCTGTTTCGGGATCGATCGTATTTACCCACTCCGTAACGTTCGCCAGCGGCGATTCACCTGTGCCGGACGGCTTGATTTCATCTACATCTGGCAATACAAGCGGCAATTGATCCTCAGGAACTGTCTTCATCGTGCCGTCTTCCAAATGCAAAATAGGAATCGGCTCTCCCCAGTAACGCTGACGGCTGAACAGCCAGTCGCGCAGACGATACGTAACCTTGGCTTTTCCTTTTCCGGTCTCTTCCAAGTGCTTGATCATCGCAGCAATAGCATCTGTGTTGTTAAGTCCGTTCAAAAAGTCTGAGTTAACGTGAACACCGTCTCCAGTATAAGCCTCTGCTGACACGTCGCCGCCTGACACAACCTCTACGATCGGCAGATCGAACTGCTTTGCAAATTCATAGTCTCTCGCATCATGGCCAGGAACTGCCATAATCGCGCCTGTACCATAACCGGCAAGCACATAATCAGCAATCCAGATTGGCGTTTTGACGCCGTTGGCAGGATTGATTGCATAAGCGCCGGTAAATACACCGGTTTTCACTTTGGCCAGATCGGTACGCTCCAAGTCGCTTTTGCGGGATGCGGCTTCCTGGTAAGCCTTAATCGCTTCCTGCTGCTCTGAAGTAGTAATGCGGGCAACGAGTTCATGCTCAGGAGCCAGCACGCAGTAGGTCGCCCCGAACAAAGTGTCCGGACGGGTTGTAAAGACGACAAGTGAAGCGTCCTCTATACCGTCAATGGCAAATGTAACTTCAGCGCCTGTTGACTTGCCAATCCAGTTGCGCTGCATATCTTTAATGCTTTCCGGCCAATCCAGCTCTTCCAAATCCTCAAGCAGACGCTCGGCATAAGCAGTAATTTTTAGCATCCACTGGCGCATCGGTTTGCGAATAACCGGATGGTTGCCGCGTTCGCTAAGGCCGTCTATGACTTCCTCATTGGCCAGAACCGTACCGAGCGCAGGACACCAGTTAACCGGAACCTCGGCAACATACGCTAGGCCGCGTTTGTACAATTGAACAAAAATCCATTGTGTCCATTTATAATAATCAGGATCCGTTGTGCTGAACTCCCGATCCCAGTCATAGGAAAAGCCAAGCGACTTGATTTGTCTGCGGAAGTTATCAATATTTCTAAATGTAATATCTCGCGGATGCTGACCTGTATCCAGCGCGTGCTGCTCAGCCGGCAAGCCGAAAGCATCCCAGCCCATTGGGTGAAGAACATTGTAACCGCGCATTCGCTTATAACGCGACATAATATCAGTTGCTGTATAGCCTTCTGGATGGCCTACGTGCAATCCTGCGCCTGAAGGATACGGAAACATATCCAGCGCGTAAAACTTCGGCTTGCTGTCGTCCACTTCATCCTCTGTTCTAAACGTTTTATTATCATCCCAATACTTTTGCCATTTCGGCTCAATCGCCTGCGGATTATACCCGCTTGTTTGCTGACCCTGACTCATCCTAAAAACCTCCTAATTGACGTCGACCCTATCGTACTCGGTGAGAATTAAAAATAAAAATTACATTTTCATATATCCAAGGATAAACGGCTCCGCCGTCCTTTGGAAAGGCGCGTTTACCGATGAATTACATTCTTATAATCTAAAAAACCTCTCGCCCCCAGCGTATAATCGCTAGGGACGAGAGGTTATTCTCCCGTGGTACCACCCTAGTTAGCAATAGACAGGCTTTGCCTATGCTCACTTTAAGCCTGTAACGCAGGCTAACGGCGCAAGCAATGCAATTGCGATGCGCAGCTCCAAGGCAAGTTCCTAATGCAACAGGTTCGGCTTGCACCATCCGCCGACTCTCTATACCTTGTTAACAGAAGTACTGCTCCTCTTCCAAGCTGATTACTTATATTGAACTAACAATCATTATAAAGTTCGTCATGACTGCTGTCAAGATTCCATCGCCTGCTCCCCAATTTTACGGTCAGCACCAGCTCCCCAGCCAGCGAACCCATAAAGTACGACAACAGCGAGCAGCATGATGAGCGACATATTCCAGCTGCTGGTCACATCATGCAGCAGACCGAACAGGAACGGTCCAAAGGCGGCAAGCAAATAGCCAATCGATTGCGCCATGCCTGAAATTTGTGCAGATTGATGAGCAGTTGCAGTCCGTAATACAAAAAACATAACCGCCAGCCCAAAGCCTGCGCCTGCAGCAATTCCTGTTACGATAATCCATAGCACGATCAAGCTGGTGTCACCGCTAAGCAGCCCCAAATAGCCGATAGCGAATAAAATTGCGGTAATTAGCGCATAACCGCGCTGGCTAGCTCTTCTGCCTGCCAAAATCGGAATAATAAATGTAGATGGCATGCCTACAATTTGCAGCAGAGACAGCATCCAGCCTGCTTCGGCATGGCTAAGTCCGCGGTCAATGAGCATCTCAGGAATCCAGGTGATGTTTATATAGAAGCAAAAGGATTGCAAGCCTAGAAAAAAAGTAACAAACCAGGCTACCTTGGAGCTCCAAATCGGCCTCGGCTTTGCTTGATTTAAGCCACTGACGAAAGCAAGCTGCTGCTTCCCTCGCAATTGCAGCATCCAGACAACCGCCGCCAATAAAGCAAATACTGCGGTGCCTCCCAATACGACATTCCACTTTATACCCGCCTGTTCAGTAAGCGGAATGCTGAACCCCGACGCTATTGCACCGCCGAGGTTCATCACGACTGTATACAAGCCGGTCATAAGACCAGCCTTCTGATTGTAATCCCGCTTAATAATGCTGGGCAGAAGCACGTTTCCGACTGCAATTCCCATTCCTAACAGCGCTGTGCCTGCATATAAGGCAGGTATCGTAGCGAGTGAGCGCAGGGCAATTGCACCTGCCAGTACCAGCATCGCAAAAAACAATGTATTTTCAATGCCAATGCGGTTTGACCAAATCGGCGCCAGCGGAGAAATAGCGGCAAAGGCCAGCAGCGGCAGCGTTGTAAGCAGCCCTGTCATCGCTCCCGACAACCCCAATGCTTGCTGAATTTCTGATACGATAGAACCGACTGCCGTAATCGGCGCCCTTAATACTAGTGCAGTAAGCATGACACCGCCAAGCAGCAGCCATGAGCGTTGAATATGTGCTTGTGTTGATTTCCCTTCCAGATCTGTGTTTGCCAAGCTGTTCAAAGTTTCATCAGCCACCCTTTCCCGAACTTGCTTCTATTTCTTGAATGGTTTTTTATTTAATTCCGAATCTTTCTATTTGATCATATTGGCCAGTAAGTTGCAATATCTTTTTTTGAGTCTCGCCAATCAGATCAAAGTGCGGATACGTTTCACGCGCGTGTATGTAATCTGGATTTAATTGATGCTGCCTGCACCATTCCATTAATCGTTCATAACTGCTGCAGCCAACCTTCGTAACAGTTTTCATTTTAGGAAAACGGTCATCGAGCCAATAATGCGTTAAAAAGGCAATCTCGCCCCTGTTTATTTTAGCCTTCCATTCATTTAATTCAGCTCTAGTGATGCCAAATGCCATAAGCCGCTCCTTTCGAGGCCATACTACTTGTAAGTTTCTGCATTCGATAGATGCACATTGCCTCAACAACTGATATACTAATTGCCATACGAATTAAGGAAAAGAGGATTTTTATGCCAGCACAAGCTTTCAACAATCTTGGAATTTCAGATAAACTTTGCAGCTTGCTTCAAAATGAAGGTATTATGACGCCAACTCCCGTACAGCAGCAGTCCATCCCCCTTGCGTTAAATGGCAGCGATCTAATTGCCCAGGCGCAAACCGGGACAGGTAAAACTCTTGCATTCGCTTTGCCTATTATACAGCAAATCAGAACAGATAAAGAGCATACCCAAGCCTTAATACTAACGCCGACCAGAGAGCTGGCCATTCAAATTACAAGCGAGCTAAAAAAATATGCAGCCGCTCACGACGTAACCGTACTCGCTGCTTACGGCGGCCAGGATGTCGAGGCGCAAATCCGCAAGCTGTATAATATGCCGCATATTATCGTAGCCACACCCGGACGCTTAATTGATCATATGCAGCGAGCTACTGTCAATCTGGGCAAGCTGTCGATGCTTGTTCTCGATGAAGCTGACCAAATGCTGCATATGGGCTTTCTGCCAGAGGTGGAATCCATCATTACTCAGACGCCAAAGGCCAGGCAGACCATGCTTTTCTCGGCAACGATGCCTGATGCCATTCGCCAGCTGGCTCAGGAGTATATGAAGCAGCCTGCAGATGTGCGCGTGCAAAGCAGCAATGTGACGCTGGACAATATTAAGCAGATTATCGTTGAAACGACAGACCGCGGAAAGCAGCGTGCGCTCATTCAGCTGTTGGAACAGCATAGGCCTTATCTTGCTGTTATTTTTTGCCGCACCAAGATCCGCGCCAAAAAGCTTAATGCAGCGCTGCAGGACTACGGTTTCGAATCGGACGAGCTGCATGGCGACCTAACTCAAGCGAAGCGTGAGCAGGTGATGAAACGGTTTAGAGAAGCGAAGCTGCAGGTTCTTGTCGCAACAGACGTCGCTGCCCGCGGATTGGACGTGGAAGGCGTGACGCATGTGTATAATTACGACGTGCCGCCGGATACGGAGCATTATATTCACCGGATCGGCCGCACTGGCCGGGCAGGCCAGCAGGGCACGGCTGTAACGATGGCAACCCCATATGATAAAAATACAATTTTCTCAATTGAACGTAAAATCAATGCAACAATTAAACGCATAGTGCTCGATCGCGATGGACATATTCAGTCTGAACGCAGTACAAGCAGCAAAGAGCAGTCAGACTATCGCCGCTCAGATAAACATAGCGATGCACGGGGCTCAAGAGGCAGAGGACAGAGGACAGCAGCTGTAAAAACAGGCAAAAAACCTGCTGCACAGCGCAGTGCAACTGCATCAGACAATCCATGGCAATCAAACGATTTAGAACTTCCTTCCAGCAAAAGGAAGCAAAGCTCTAAACGAAGCGGCCAAGGACAAAACCGTTCCGATCGCAGCGCCGGCAAAGGCTCCGTTTCGCAAAACCGCAATGAACGTCCAGCAAGCAACGGCGGAGGGCGCAGCGGCGGAAGAAGCAGCGCTGCTTCCGCTCGCAGAGGCGGCGGCTCGCGCGGAGGACGGGGCAAGAGATAACGGCACTGGCACAAGGATAAACGGATCCGCCGCCTTTGGACTGGCGCGTTTACCGATGAAATATAAGATCAGATATAAGTTGCAAAAACTTATACTTTCTTATATTTGAACAAAGGCCTAAATGAACAAAACCGGGACATTCATCCAATCCATTCGCCCCCAAAATCATACAATACACTATAACGATTGGCAGCTCACTCTACACTTTGCACTTTTGTCATCGTCAATTTTTTACCCTGGGGGGATTTGGAATGTCTGCTTGCCACTTCGGTCACAACACAACTACAGGCGTGATTTTAGTACTGTTTATTCTGCTTGTAATTATTACAAGAACTTTCTTCTAATTGCTCTAATCATCAAGCAGAAACGTTATTTGTCCTTGTCTGAGGACAATCCGTTTCTCGGCGAACAAGGTGAAACGGCTGTCGCCGTCCTTATGGCGATCATAAGTTTCATTCCGGAGAAATATTAGAACAGGTATAAGAAGAAAACTTATACTTTCTTATATTTCAAGAAGAAACGTTGTACGTCTTTTTCTAAAGTCGTACAGTTTCTCGGAGAATGATAAGAACGAGTTTATTGTAATAACTTATACTCTCCTAATGATTATATAAAACAGTACAAAGGTGCTAACACCTATATAATTTTAATAAAGAATCGTCGAGCAGCGCTTCGACGATTCTTTACCTTAGAACTTTTACATATATTAATCTAACTGCTGACCGGCTTGCCCATTGCCGCGATGAGCGCGCAGCCGCTCTATTTCTGTTTCTGTAAGCTCTCTGTAGCTGCCTTCCGCCAGTTTTTCATCTAGCTTTAGCGGGCCCATAGATACCCGTTTCAGCTCCAGCACTTTCTTTTCAACTGCTTCAAACATCCGTTTGACCTGATGAAACTTGCCTTCCTTAATCGTAAGCGATATACGCGAGCATCTGCCAGCAGACGCCGTAAAACGATCCTTAATTATAAGCTCTGCAGGCATCGTAACATAACCGTCATCCAGCTGCACGCCTTGCTTGAAGGCTTGAATATCCGCCTCGCCTGCCTCTCCCAGCACCAACGCTTCATACGTTTTATCAACGTGCTTGCGCGGCGAAAGCAGCTCATGCGCAAGCTGTCCGTCGTTCGTCAACAGCAGCAGTCCCGTCGTATCCTTGTCTAATCGTCCAACCGGAAAAGGATTGAGCAGCTGATCACCGCTTTTCAGCAAATCTATTACAGTCCGCTCGCGCAAATCCTCTGTTGCTGAAATTACTCCGGGCGGCTTGTTTAGCATAAGATAAATAAACTCCCGGTAACGAACAAGCCCCCCGTCAAATGTAACCTCGCTTTCGATCGAATCAACGATAAGACCGCTATCCTTTACGATCTTGCCATCAGCGACCACTCGGCCCTGCTTTACCGCTTTTTTAATTTCGCTGCGCGTTCCGAAACCGGTATGCGCAAGCAGCTTGTCTATTCTTATTCTCGGACTCATTTTATCCCCGCCTATCAGACACCATATTGTCAAATTGTACATTCGTAATATTACTTTACTCACTTACAATTTTATAGTTGTTTGTTGTATAATAATGAAGCAAATGCATGCGGCGCATGTCAATTATATCGAAAGTGGAGGTTGCTGTTCCTAATGAAAAAGAAAACCAAGTTTAAAATGTTTTATGTGTACCTGGGTATTATTCTTGTTCTGTTCGGGGGAATATTCGCATTAAATTCCATCGAATCAAAGGATAATATTTATGGTATCCCGTCATCACAATTAAACCCGGCTACCCGCAAGCAGCTCAATGACCCTAACTATCAGAATATCATACTACCTGCACAATTTGATGAAAAGGTCGAAAATAAAGAAGATTTCTTTGTGTATTTATTTTCTTCTACTTGCCACTACTGTAAGCAAACAACACCTGAGCTGATGCCTTTGGCTAAAGAGCTTAATATCGATTTGCCGCAGCTTAATTTGCTGGAGTTCAACTCCTATCAAAGATCGCTTAATGTAAATTACACGCCAACACTCGCTTATTTCAAGGATGGTGTTGAAGTAGACCGCATGGAAGGCGGCATTAAGGTAGAGGGTGCCAGCGAAGGCTATACGCTGGATCAATACCGAGAATTCTTTACAAAGCACGCAGGAAACAGTTAATATGATCAAACGATCCTTCATGTATGGACTAGCCCTTGCATTTACTTGTATCACGCTGCTGACAGCTTGTTCCTTGATCGAAAAGCCGTCGAACAAGCATGAGCATTTGGTCGGCACAGAAACGTGGGAAACTACAGCTTCAACGGATACACTGCCGCATTTTCTAACCGAGCATACAGATTTGACCAATCATTTGTATTCTGAAGTGCCTCATCATGCGCACATTATGGGAGAGCTGAATTGCTATTGCGGCTGCATGCTGGGCACGGAGTTTGACGAGCCGCATGATTCCTTGCTGCGCTGCTATTGGGCGGAGAAGCCTGACAGCGAAGGTGAAGTGGTATGGACTGATCATAGCACGACCTGCGGAGTATGCAAAAAAGAGATGGAAATGGTTATCGCCATGCAAAAAGAAGGCAAGTCTACTGATGACATTCGTCAGGCAATTGACGATGCGTATAAAGGCAACCAATAATAAACAGCAATAGCAAAAGATCGAGTTCGCCCCAAGACGAAACTCGATCTTTTTTCATTTTAGCCCTCTACATGCGCTTGGCCCTGGAAATCGACTCTTGAATAGCTGCTGACAGCTGAGATAAGCCGACATAATCAGACACCTCGAACAGCTCGTTGAATTGGATTTGATACTGGGCTGCCTCTCTGACCCGATGATAAAAATACAAATCCTGAATTCCGCTCAGCACTCTTGTGACTACATTAGACTGCTCTTCAAAATCTGTCTGGGCATCTAAAATTTCATGACGAATGCTTGCCATCTCTGTATCAAGTACAAAGGCAGCTTCAGCTGCTTTTTTCAGCCTCAAGCGCACATCTTCTGGAATTCTCTCTTTATACTTATAGTTCAATGAATGTTCGATTGTCGCCCAAAAATTCATTGCTAATGTTCGAATTTGGATTTCAGCCAGCACCTCAATATAGCCCAGCGCCGTTTGTACAGGATAGCGGACAATCATATGATAGCTTCGATATCCGCTTTCCTTGTAGTTGGTTATATAATCCTTCTCATAAACGAGCTGCAAATCTTTACGGTTGCGGATAAATGCTGCAACGCGATGAATATCATCAACGAACTGGCACATTATGCGAATGCCGGCTATATCCTCTATCCCTGTATCCAGCTCGTCCGAAGGAACTTGCAGACGCTTTGCCTTCTCCAAAATACTCGATATTCTTTTTACTCTGCCCGTTACAAATTCTATTGGAGCATACGATTCATGCAGCTTCAGCTCTGCCCTCATCGTTTTAAATTTTACTTTTAATTCTTCTACCGCTTGCTCGTATGGCTGTAAAAAAAGACTCCAGTCTCTACCGTCCATCCGGCCGCCTCCTGTTTCTAGCGATGATCTGCGCCTACTGCTTCAGCTATATTACGGTAGCCATCCTTGTGTAAGCAATCAATCAAGCCATTAGTTAATTCTCGCAGCACTCCGGGTCCTTTATAAATAAGCGCTGTATATATTTCTACCAACGAAGCACCTGCACGAATTTTATCGTATGCATCCTGTGCAGAAAAAATGCCTCCCGAGCCAATAATAGGTATTTGTCCGCCAGTTTGCTTATATACTGCCCGGATAACCTCAGTGGAACGCTCGCATAATGGCTTGCCGCTCAAGCCTCCCGCTTCAGAAGCATTAGCATGCTGCAAACCAGCGCGGGACAACGTTGTATTAGTAGCAATTATTCCCGATATACCGCTATTCATAATCGTGTCTACTGTATCCGCCAGTTCTTCATCCGTCATGTCAGGCGCAATTTTTACGAGTACTGGCTTGGTCTGGCTGCCCAGCCGGTTGCTTTGACTGTTCATTTCTGCAGTTACAGCCTGCAGCAATTTGCGCAGCTCCTCACCATGCTGCAAATCGCGAAGCCCTTGTGTATTGGGTGAGCTTATATTGACAACGAAAAAATCACCATGAGCATATAAAGCCCTTATGCAGGCCTCATAATCCTCATGAGCCTTTTCATTGGGCGTCACTTTATTTTTCCCAATATTTACGGCGATCGGGATACGATATATTTTTCTTTGCTTAAGATAGCGGGCCATCGCTGCAGTGCCTTCATTGTTGAAGCCCATACGATTAATTAAAGCTTCATCCGCTGGCAAACGAAATAAACGAGGCTGCTCGTTGCCTGGCTGCCCTTCAGGCGTAATCGTGCCTACCTCAGCAAATCCAAAGCCAATGCTAGAAAACCCGTCCGCACATTTTCCGTTCTTATCAAGTCCAGCCGCAAGTCCTATCGGATGCGGAAACGTCAGGCCGAACAATTCCGTCTCCAGCTCCGGTGCATGCTTAACCCCGTACATCATGTTAAGCAATCCATTCATGCCAGGAATCTTGCCGCCAAAAGCAAGCCCATCTATGACAAGGTGATGAGCCTTCTCAGCATCCATTTTGAAAAATATAGGCTTTAATATAGAACTGTAAAGCAAGCTGTTCACTCCGATCTCATTATATAGTCCAACGAACAGTTTAACTTTTTTATGTAAAAAAGAAAAGAGTTTCGTACAAGGTTATTCTACCATATTTTTTTAAAAATACGGTCATAGCAAATTTGTGAACTGTTGCAAAAACAAGAAACAAATAATGCTCAGATACGGATATCTGAGCAAAACTGGCACTATTCAGTTGCTAGGCGGTCAGAAAACGATTACAATGCTCTTATATGAACTTTTATTATAAATAGGAAAGGTTGATCGACGATGAGTGCAGCAAAACGCAAGCCGGCGCCTCTTAAAAGCAAGCCAAAAGTAGAAGAAGTAAATAAAAAAGCTATCGTATGGATCGGTTCTATTACCGCCCTTGTTATAATTATTATTGCTCTGCTGCTAATTTTCAGTTAATAGACTGCATACTTATTGCAGCCAACGATAAATTTTGTTCGGGTTTGTCTCGTCTTGCAGCGGCTCCAGCTTGAATCTTTCTCCTGCTGGCGCTTTAGCAAGGCGAGGCAGCGCATCGTACTTCATATGTACAGCCGTTCCAAGCGGCACCATATCATACAGCTCCTCCACATCCTTATTGCTCATTCTGATACATCCCTGCGATTCATCCTGTCCGATGCTGTCCGCCTTATTTGTGCCATGGATCGCATACAAAGTATTGGACAATGCCATGCCTCTGCTGCCGAATATTCCATTGTCGCTGCCATTTGGCGATTTTACTTTCTCGCTAATATAAAAGCTGCCTTTCGGCGTCCTTTCTCCCCCCAGTCCAACCGGGAAGCTGCGAATAATCATATTGTTATGCACGACTGCCAGTTGATGATTGCTGACATCGATTATTATTTCAAGCGGCTTGTCCCAGCCTTCCTGAAACAATCCATTCGTTCCGACGATTTGTGCGCCGTCATTGCTTTTGTTTTTGTCCGTTAATGCTGCGCTGCTGTTTGTATTATCACGCTTCGTTTGTTTTATCCTTGATAATACGTAATTGAATTTATCTTTGAGCACACTGCTTTCACCGGAGAGGATATTGTTCGGATAAGGCATAATGAGATCGTCCAAGCTTTGCGGCCATTTTTTATAGAGCCTTTCATATTGCATAATTCCGCTGGCTAATGTCCAATGATGCTCCTGCTGCTTGCTCCACTGATCATATTTGCTTTTAAGCTCAGACGAGCTGGCCGGCTCGCAGCGGCATAATTCCCGATCATACATTTTAATATCTAGCTGCGGCCCTTCTCCCTGCATCGCAGATAATAAAAACTTTTTGCTTCCGCCCCAATTATACCAGTTTCCCTGCTGTTCCAGCTGAGCTGCGATCGTAAGCTTAGGCGCTTCCTGACCTGCCGTTAAAATTTTATGCACAGCACTTCCTGCAGGCTTTAAATCGGAAACAGGCAGAAATAATACACCTATCTCATAGGGCATACTGCTTTCCGCTTTAACCGTCTCAGGCACTGGAGCTGCGGGCTTGGCAGAATTATAGTAATACGTCATGTATAGCCCTGCCAACAACAGTGGAACAGCCAGCAGAACAGCTTTTTTTATTTTCTTTTTGCGTTTTTGCTTTTTATCCCACAGCTTCAGCTGCTGTAATTGATATTCTGCTATAGGATGGCTTTCCTGCTCAAAGGCATCATATACTTCTCCCGCCTGGATAAAGCAGTAATTTGCTTTGCCTTCCTTGCCGGCCTGCAAGTAGTGCTTGCCTAGCAAATACCAGCCCATTTGATTATCAGGATTCTCCTTTACAAATTGCTTCAAATAAAGAGTATCCGCCAAATTGTCCATCATCTTCCTCCTTTTAAAGGTCTGATACTGTATATATCGGTTCTTTTTCGTTACATTTACATCTGTTATTGATTTTATATAAAAAAAAGATTTGTACCGGCACATAGCGCCTTTACAAATCTTTGTTCATGTATATAAAAGCCTTGCAGGAAAGCTGAATTAGCCTTCCATATCGAATGGCTCGTCTGCAATTTTGATCGAATCAGTTGGACAGCCATCTAATGCATCAAACATATCCTCGTGCATATCTTCTGGAATCTCAGTAACGCCACGATTGCAATCATTTTTATATATAACTTCAGCAATCCCTTCATCGTCGTAATCGTAAATGTCAGGCGCTGTAGCTCCGCATGCTCCGCAAGCAATACAAGTATCCTTCTCTACCCAAGTGTACTTAGCCATGGTGCTTCCCCTCCTATAAATATGACAAAATTCGCTATTTCAATGTAACGGAATGAACGGCTCTTCCGAAAGAGCAATTCCTCCAGAAATCACATTTGATGAAAGCTTCATTCATCAATATATAACAAATCATCATCCTTTTGCAAGGAAGTTCCTCGTATTCGCTTATTTCTAATTAATGCCGAAGGATCATTGCTCAGCATTCCTGCTGTCAGAACAGCATCCTCGCCAAATTTGTCACGCAGCTTATCCATCGCCTTTGTCAATGCTTGCTTGCGCGGCTGCTCTTCATAATTGAACAAATCAAGCTGCACAGCCGTTTCCCCCGCTTTGCTTAAATTTTGCAAGGTAACGCCAAGCAATCGGATCGGATCGCCAAGCTTCCAATGCTTGTCAAACAGCGCGCACGCTTCCTTGTAAATAATATCGGCCTCTTGGGTCGGTACCGGCAGCGTATGCGATCTCGTAATCGTCGTCATATCAGGCCTGCGAATCGTAATTTGAATAGTAGAGGCAATGAGCTGCTGGCGCCGCAGCCGTCTGCCTGTCTGATCGGAAAGATTCAAAAATATTCGACATACTTCTGCTCTTTCCGTCACATCCTTCGGTAAAGTTGTCGTATGTCCGATTGATTTATTCGGCTCCGCTGCTGCATGTACAGGTGAATGATCAATACCGTGCGCTGCCGACTTCATCCAGGCTCCAGCCACTCCAAATTGCTTGGTCAGCATCGTCTCATCAGCGGCAGCCAGTTGCCCGATTGTCCAAATGTTGAGTTTTTCAAGCTTTTGCGCAGTTTTGGAGCCAATGCCGAATAAAACCCGGCAAGGCCGGTCCCATAGCAGCTGCGGCACATCCCTTAACCGCAGTATCGTAATGCCATTCGGCTTCTTCATATCCGATGCCATCTTGGCCAGCAGCTTGTTGGGCGCAAGGCCAATCGAACAGGGCAATGACCATTCCGACTGGATCCTTTGCTGAAGCGCTGCTGCGATATCAATCGGCGAGCCGAACAGCTTGGAGCCGGTTATATCCATATAGCATTCGTCGATCGAAACCCGTTCAATCTGCGGCGTATACTGCCTGGCAATCGCCATAAAGCCCTGAGAGTATTTTTTGTATAGTGTAAAATCAGGTTTAATAAGTATAAGCTCCGGGCATATTCGCAGAGCCTGCCGCACATTCATTCCTGTTTTAATGCCAAGCGCTCTAGCCTCATAAGAGCAGGTGACAATAATGCCTTTGCGCTGCTCGGCGCTGCCAGACACCGCTGTCGGCTTGCCTTCATACAGCTCAGGCTGCTCGGCGGCATGAACGGAGCAATAAAAAGCATTCATATCCAAATGAATGATGACTCTGCCCTTGCTCGGATACATTTGTTCTATATTTGTAAAGTTTTGGCCGCTCATGGCAGCTTCGACCTCCAGCATAAAATGCAAACATCTATTCTGCTTTTATCATAACGCAGTCTCTAAAAGAAGTCTAATAACGATAGCATTATGGCTGAAATTATTTTTTTATTTGCTAATAATCCTTATTTTCACTCTACTTTACAGGGATAAAGTGTTATAATATTAAATTATGATTTGTGGGTGAGTTAAGTGAAGGAGGCCTTTAAATTAATGAATGACCAAATCTTTATATTTGACACAACATTACGGGATGGCACGCAAGGTGAGGGCATAAGCCTCTCAGCCGATGACAAGCTAAAAATTGCCCAAAAGCTTGATGCGCTTGGGGTTCATTATATTGAAGGCGGAAATCCTGGCAGCAACAGTAAAGATATCGAATTTTTTCAGCGCGTCAAGGAGCTGAACCTTACTTCTAAAGTTACCGCTTTCGGCAGCACGCGCCGAAAGAACAGCATTGCTGAGCAAGACGCCAATTTGCAGCGCATTGTGGAGTCCGGCGTTAGAGCTTCCACCTTGGTTGGAAAAGCGTGGGATTTTCATGTGCATACAGCACTGCAAACTACACTCGAAGAAAATTTGGCAATGATTTACGATTCAATCGCGTTTTTAAAACGCAACGAGCTAGAAGCCATGTACGATGCGGAGCATTTCTTCGACGGATATAAAAACAATCCGGAATATGCGATCGCCGCACTCAAAAAAGCACAGGACGCCGGAGCGAACTGGCTCGTGCTATGCGATACAAATGGCGGCACGCTGCCAGGTGAGATTCACGAAATCGTATCGCGCGTTCGCGAGCAGCTCTCTGCGCCGATCGGCATCCATACGCATAATGACTGCGAGCTGGCCGTAGCCAATACGTTAGCAGCTATTCAAGCTGGCGCACGCCAGGTGCAAGGTACGATCAACGGCTATGGCGAGCGCTGCGGCAATGCTAATCTGTGCTCAATCATCCCTAACCTGCAGCTCAAAATGAACTACGAGTGCTTGCCGCCAGAAAAGCTGGCTACCCTTACAGGCACAGCAAGATATATTAGTGAAATTGCAAATGTCCATATGCCGGTTGGCCAAGCTTATGTCGGCAATGCAGCTTTTGCACATAAAGGCGGCATCCATGTATCCGCGATATTAAAGGATGCAAAAACATACGAGCATATCGCGCCTGAGCTAGTCGGAAACAAACAGCGCATTCTCGTTTCCGAGCTTGCAGGCCAAAGCAATATTATATCCAAAGCGATCGAGCTTGGATTAGATGTCAATACGAATAATGAAAAAACAAAGCAGATCATCGATCAAATCAAAGAGCTGGAGCATCAAGGCTATCAATTTGAAGGCGCGGACGCTTCGCTCGAGCTGCTGCTGAGAGAAGCCTTCGGAGAAGCAAAAGAGCTATTCTCCGTCGAATCCTTCAAAATGCATGTCGAACGCACAAATGGCAAAATGATTTCGGAAGCAATCGTCAAAATTAATGTTGACGGCCAGCAGGTATATACTGCAGCTGAAGGAAACGGGCCGGTCAATGCACTGGACAATGCGCTTCGCAAAGCTTTGGTTCAATTTTATCCAAATATTGAAAAAATCCATCTGTCCGATTACAAGGTTAGAGTTATCGATGAAAAGGATGCTACTGCCGCTAAAGTCAGAGTGCTTGTTGAATCAACTGGGCTTAACAATACATGGAGCACAGTCGGCGTATCCGGCAACGTTATCGAGGCAAGCTGGGAGGCGCTTGTTGACAGCATCCGCTATGCGCTGATCAATATGGAGAAGGTTGAGGGCGTTATCCAGGAATCAACGGATCGTCTTGGTTTGGTCAATCATTAAAGACGGGGGCGCTTGCCGAACCTTTATTGGTGAGGCAGCATA